>JAGOLL010000057.1 GCA_017994055.1 Methanothrix sp. | reverse complement strand
AGGGTATAGGTCAATGCATGAAGCGGGTCCTTCTCATCCCAGGCCTGGATTGTACCTATTGCAGGGGTTATGTTGCCGATAACAGTCACCAGGCTTTCATCGAAGACTCCGGTGGCTCCCGGCTGACCGGACTGTCTCAGGGGAGCCTTCTTGAGCACTCTCATATAGCGATCGGCAAACCTGAAGTCGCTGCCCAGAGTGGAATGGTTGAATGCTAAAGATATGGTGTAGTTGTTTCCAATGTGCTTTTCTTCAAAGGGAACCGCTGCCTGGTAGAGGTAGCTGTCAATGCCTATCATCCTGTCCGCCAGGTCCTGCCTGAAGTCCTGTTCCGGACCGGCGAGCTCCAGCTTTAGAATGCCTCCTGCCTCAGAGAAGTTGATAGTGGCGCGGATGAGCTGGTCCGCCTTGCCTCCCTCCGGCACATAGAGAGTCGGATCGTACTCCAAAATCAGCTTGGGCTCCCATATGGCCTCCGGCTCGGTTCCCTCCAGTGCCACCTGCATTATGTGATCATTGAAGAGGGAATAGCTTTGGCCATCCAGCTCATAATTTAATGAGAACGCATAGCTCTTCCCGGCCTGGGAGGCGTCAAACGGCTCGGAATAATCATATCTATACCGACCTGCACCGAGATCAAAGACGGTCATCTCCGCCGTTTTATCCTTGTCCGCCCCTTTAAGATTCAGGGTCATGGAGCCCTGACCAGCAGGCGAGAAGACCTCGGCGCTGAACTGCTGCGAGGCACCTTTCTTTTCCGTCACGAAAAGTACCGGAAGGTAGCTCACATCTCCCATGGCCTTAGGCTTTAGTTCGGAGAACTCCTCCAGGACCACGTTCATGACTGCATTGAATGCTATCTCCCCGCCAGCTGCCATGGGATGGGCGTTATGCAGGCTGAAGCTGTAGTTTCCGAGATCCTCTGCTCCGAATTCCCCGGTCCAGATGTACAGATAACTGGTCCCACCCAGATAGACGCCCTTCATCTCCTCGGCTTCCTTGGTACCATCCGGGCCTATGATGCGGATCTGCATCTGGTCCTGTCCCTGGGGGAAGTCCACTGTGGCTTTGATAGACTGATATTGCGGCGCATCTTTTGATACCAGCAAAACCGGTTCGAAATCAACGGACATCAGCCTGGGCTGGCCTCCGCTTATAGTCGGCCCGGAATAAACCTCTGACTCAAAGGTCTTGTCTGCAAAGCCGGCGACAAAACGGTAGCTGGCCTCAGTACCCTCCGCATCGATGCATTTGCTCTTGAAAGGCGGGGCGGAGATATTGACCTGCCTCTCGCCGGCAGTGGCCTTTTTCGATCCTCTCTCTACCCAGGCATGGCTGCAGGGATTATAGACCTCCAGCCTGACTGTCGCATCCACGCTGGAGCTGACCGGCACAGAATAATTGAATGTCTCATTCCATCTGCCCCTTGTCGGAGAGACCTTTCCTGCGCCAAAATCGATGGCCACGGGCAGGACGGTGATCGTCCTTTCCGCCAGGGGATACTCGCCTGAGAGTGAGCTATGCTCATAAATGAGGCTCAAATTCAAGCTGCTCTCTTCATCTTCTCCCTCAAAGGGCAGGCTCCAGTCGTATCTGTACCTGTTGCCGCCCAGTGTAATGCCCTGACTGCTCTCCTCCATCTTGATGCTGCCGTCTGGCCTCATGAGACGGACAGTGGCCTGGCCCTGTCCCGCTCCATACTCCACCGTGGCAGAGATGGCGGTTGAAGTTCCCTCTTCCGAGGCATAGACCATGATGGGCTCGCCCTCCGGGGTCAGGGATATGAGAGCAGGCTTTGCACCCAGGAAGGTGGGGCCGCTATAGGCTCGGGATGAGGCGATCTCCTCCCCGGCGAAGCTGGCAATAAAGCGGTATTTTGCTGCCTTCCCCGCCATCTCCGGGCACTCGTAGGCAAAGGGCTGCAGGGTCCAGTTGAGCATTGTTGCCGCTGCCGCCGCCGCATCACGTGTCTGCTTTGCAATCCAGTCGCTGCTACAGGGATCGTAGACCTGAAGCTGGACCTTGACAGGAACAGTCGAGTCTATCTCTGCCGAGTAGGTATAGCTGTCATTCCATAGCCCAAAATCCGATCCGGCGGGAGATTTCACGCCCGCATCCAAAAACTGAACCGAGACGGGGGAGACCATTATGTTCCGGTCGTTGAATTCATGCCTTCCCCCTTCCAGCTGATCGTGCAGGAAGGACAGGGAGAGGGTATAATTATTATCGATATGCTGGTCATCGAACTGGATCTGCCACCTGTACTGGTACCTATTTCCCCCCAGAAGAGCAGGCTCTTCTCTGGACTTGAAGTCCATGTTGGGACCGCGCAGCCCCACCTCCAGCTCTCCCGGGCCCTTGCGGAAGGAGACTATGGCGGACATATCCTGAGTGGTGGTCTCGCCTGAGGAGACATAGACCTTCTCCGGTATGGATAGGCTGATCAACTTGGGGATCTCCTCTACCACATTAAATATCACAGCAGTGCTATTGGTCGAGAAGTCCCATCTTTGATTTGTGTATTCCAGCCGGGCGGAGAAGGGCGCTGTTCTGCCCAGATCCACATGGCTGCGGTTGAAGAGAGGCGGATCGTTTTCTGCCGTCCATCTGAAGACTGCCCTATCCCCTCGGATCTCGGGCTCGAGGGAGGTGAAGATCATATCATCCCTGCCGGGATGGCTGACTATGAGCCTCCCCTGGGGACTGCTATCCTCCATGCCCGCAGATGCATCCCTGACCGTGGCCTGTATGGTGTAGTTGGTATAATCAAGGCTCTTGTCAATTTTCAGGCTCTCGGCAATGGGACTGTAGGGGCGGAGGGTGATATTGTAGGGGCCAAAGGTCAGCGGCTCCATCTTGAGGTTGTTGTAGACCAGCATGAAGCTGAAATTTCCACCGCTGCGGTAAGATGAGAGGTCTTCTTTGAAGGAGGCAGCATAAGCGCTCTTTCCCGAGGAGCGGCAGCTTATATCCTCAGTGCTCCAGGTCCGGGATTCAGCCGTGCCTAAGGGTCCGGTTATTACCAGATGGCAGGTAGGCCTGGGATCGAGGGCATCCTGATCTCTAAAGCCGGCTGACGCAGAGATCCCCTGGAAGAAATAGGGAGTGCGGTCGAACTGGACGCCTGTAGCAGTGGGGGGCTTGACTATGGGGCCGGGAATCATCTTTGTCCTGGTCACAGCCCTGCCAGCGGCATAGAAGATGAACTCAAATGAGGCGTTCTCAGTCTCCTCAATCGTAAATCGGTTCTTGAAGCTATAGGGGCCGAAGGAGAAGGAGTTCTTTGCCATTCCCGTCTGATCTGTTGAGTCAGAGTGGATCAGTTCGCCATTATTATAAATATTCAGCTTTAGGCTGAATTTGGTGACAGCTACCGCACCAACTTCGCTGGCAGCTTCCTCGCTGCTCCACACCTCAGCGGAATAGGTGAAGTCCTCGTAGCCGTATTCCGGAGTGACTATGGCGTTTCTGATCTCATAGCCGCCCTGGGCGGAACAAGTGGGGGAAAGGAACAAACAGGATATTATGAAAGAGAATAATATAAACAATATAAAATGATAGCCTTCTTTTCCAAATAATCTATGCTGCGAGCTTGTAAGATTACAAGCTCTGCTACTGGGATCAGCCATAAACGCGATCAACTGCTTTTTGCCCCCATGAACCAGGTACTCTAAGCCTTTCGCAATTATAAAGGCTTTTTGCCCCGATCCCCAATCGAATCACGACCTAGAGCCATCCGGATGAACTGATAAAATTGACATGTCTGCCCCAAGCTCTTCCCTGAGGCTCCCGGAATGCAGGATAGGAGTACTGGTAGTTATTTAATGCTTCAGTGCATACCTGCCATCAGGTGAAATAATGAATCTGGAGCATGTGGCCGGAAAGGACAGGGGCCGGATCAGGCTCTTTGCCCTGAGCACCTGCATCTGGTGCAAGAAGACCAAGGAATTCCTCTCCTCTCTAGGAGTGGCCTATGATTTCATCTATGTGGACCTCTTGAAGGGAGAGGAAAGGGCAGAGGCCATAGCCGAGGTTAAGAAATACAATCCCAAGCTGTCTTTTCCCACGCTGGTCGTCGGCGAGAGATGCATAGTGGGCCTGAAAGAGAAGGAGATCATGGAGGCGCTGGGCTTATGAAAGAAGACTATATCGAGCCCGCCCAGGAGGAGGTGGAGAAGCTGTGCGCCAGATTGGGCTTTGAGGCCAAACAGGCGGGATACAATCTCAATTCAGATACCGATTTTGTCAAGGGACTGGTCAAGGGTCTGCTGGTCAACGATGGGCGCTACGGCTACCGGGCCTGCCCCTGTCGCCTGGCCAGCGGCGATAAAGCCGAGGACCTGGATATCATCTGCCCCTGTGACTACAGGGATGCAGACCTGACCGACTTTGGGGCCTGCTACTGCGCTCTTTATGTCTCCAAGGCCGTCCTGGCTGGAAAGCAAGAGCTATCCTCTATTCCTGAGAGGAGGCTGCCCCCGGAAAAGAGGAAAAGCCTGGAGATGAAGAAGAAAGAGGAGAGCCTCTCTTTGGGAAAAGAGATATCCAAGGAAGCCTTCAGGCTCTCTCTGCCGGTTTGGAGGTGTACCGTCTGCGGCTATCTCTGTGCCCGGGATGCTCCTCCGGAGGTCTGCCCCATATGCAAGGTAGGAAAGGAGAGATTTGAGAGATTTATTTAATATTAATTTTTTAATATTAATCTCTCTAATTTTTTAAAATTATTTAATTAAATTCTGTCTTCTGGGTGCAGCCCCAGATCTTGTCCTTCTCCGGCGTTTCGAAGTATCCGGCATCGTTGGAGCTGCGCTCTGAGATCATCTTGCAGTATCCCATCCACCAATCCATTATCCTGGTATGGGATGGCATTCCCAAAAAGCAGCCGGTAAAGCGGAAGTATCCTGGCACCCCACCCGGATTAATGCCGTCTCCATTCCCGGTTGTATCCACTATATGGTACCTGTCATCGCCGGGAAGCAGCACCAGATTAAAGGCGTGGCCGGGATGGTCGCCCACCAGCGGCAGATCGAAGGCATAGCTTGCGGTCATGAAAGCCTCGCTCCGGTTGTATCCTGCCTTTCGGAGCATGGTCGCGAGGGCTGCAGAATAGTCGCTGCAGACCCCGGTCTGAAGGATATTTATGGTGGCATGGGCCGGGAGCAGCCCCATCGAAGCGCTGTTTTGGCTCATATTCGTGTCCGAATGCCAGGCCACTAATCCCATCTCCTCAGGCCGGCAGGAGAGATTGGATACATTCTCATTGTAGCCGTCCGTGAAAAGGCGCTTTCCCGATACCCAGGAGCCACACATTCGGGTGCATTCGGGGTAGCCTGAGCAGCAGGCCTTGAAGAGGGCGTAGCCCTTCATATAGCGGGCATCAGGGCCGAAGGAGTTGATCAGGTATATGCCCCGGCACCTCTTTCGGTCTCCTTCCGAGCGGCCCCAGGCATCGGAGCAAGCCCTACCCGGCAGGGGCGAGCCGTCGCAGCAGTCAACCGCCTCAGCCACAATCCAGTCCAGATGGGGATGGCAGACCTCAACCCTCTGGCACTCTTTGCTGGCGTTGGGCCAGATATCCTGGCAGGGGGTGTCTGGAGGGTAGTACCTGGGCCTGGGATCGACCTTGCTGCATATCCACTGCTCGGCAATGGCGATTTCCACGTAGGCCAGCTCCGATCGTCCGCTGGAATTGGTTAGGATTAGGGATATATTGTGCCAGCCCAGGCTCAGATTATCTATCTGAAAGGACTGGCAGGAGCCAATCAATCCATCTCGGCTGGAGCGCCAGATGTAGCGGCAGTCCTCCTCTGGACAGACTCGGGCGGCGAATTGGACCATCTCTCCCCTGGGAAATGTGCGCACGTCTTCCGGCAAGAGAATCGCCGCTGCGGGGGTGTCCCGGGAAGTGCAATTCGGATCCCCGGATCGCTGCCGGTCCGCATCTGCCTGCGTTATGCTCTGGCTTTCTTTGGTAAGCATCTCATACTGCGGATGGCCCTCTGGTCCGGCCTGGCAGCCGCAATCCTCCTGTTCATTTGCCGAGCCGGAGGCATTCTTTGAAGCCTCCAGTATGTTCGGAGATCCCGGGCCGGCAGGACCGGGAAGATAAACCAAGGCGGCCATGGACAGAGCAATCAGGGCCAGGGAAAGGGATGAGTATAGGAGAATTCCCCGCCTTCTGCTCCTGCTGCTGGAGAGAAGAGGAAGCCGGAATAGCTGGGGGGAGAGGGAGAGAAGCAGGAAGGCAAAGAGGAAGAGTACACCGGATACAGACCAGGTCTTCCAGCCGTAAGGCAGCAGAGTTATTGCCGCCTGGGTCAGGGCAAAGCCGAAAAGCCCGGCAAATAAAAAGAGCATACGGGCAGCGCTCTGGCGGCGGCGCAGAGCCAGCCAGGCTACAGAGGCTAGAATCATAACCACTGCACATGCCTTCCATTCCTGAAATGCTGCAAAAAGGAGGAAGATGGCAACATAGAGCAGGCAGCCAAAGACAAATACGGCTCTCTCTGCCCTGCGGCTGGGCCAGGCCAGGGCGGAGGCAAGGATGCCCAGCAGTCCCAACAGGATTATGAGAAAGCCGCCGGCGGCCTGGGAGAAGAGATAGTCAAACTCGCCCGGACGGCCAATGGATGGCAGGGCGAAGATCAGGAATATTCCTCCCACAGCTATGGCCGCAATTCCGGCCAATAGTCCGGCCAGAGCGGATATCCTTCCGGCAGCTGCAAGATCGTCATGTGCTGGCATTTCGGCTCTCTGGGTTGCTTCTAAGGAAGATAAAATTGTTGGCGCTATGAATGGATGAAACTGGCTTCTTCACTCCCTCAGGCCTGCATTTTGCCCGATCTGACACCAGATCCAAATACCTTGGAGTGGCAACTCAAAGAGGTGAATGCAATCTGCGGGCCGGGGAGGATCTAATGGACATCTTCATGCGGGCAGCCATAAATGAGGCCCTTGAGGGTCTCTCGGAGGGAGGAGTTCCCATCGGCGCCATTCTGGTGGAAGGGGGCAGGATAATAGCAAGAGGCAGAAACCGCCGGGTGCAGGATCAGGATCAGCTCATGCACGCCGAGATGGACTGCCTGCGCCATGCTCGACTGACAGGCGGCTATCACAACACCATACTCTATTCCACCCTCATGCCCTGCTATCTCTGCGCCGGGGCTGTAGTCCAGTTTGGAATAAAGAAGATCGTGGTCGGTGAAGCCAGGAGCGCTCCGGCGGCGATGCAGTTCATGCTCTCCCAGGGAATAGAGGTGGTGGACCTGGACCTGCCGGAGTGCCGGGAGATGATGCAGCGTTATATAGCTGAAAACAGGGAGCTATGGGAGCAGTTTCTCAGCGAGCTGAATCCGGATCTGCTGCAGCCGGAAAAATCCATCTCCATCCGGAATGACCTTCGACCGGGAGATGTGGGATATATCACTTATCTGCATGCGGTCCTCTATGCTCCAGAGCAGGGCTGGGATCAGACCTTCGACTCTTATGTGGCCATGCCTCTGGCTGAGTTTGCCTTGAGGAGCAGCCAGAGGGAACGGATCTGGATTGTGGAGAGCGGAGGCAGGATTTCGGGATCTGTGGCGGTAGTAGAATTCTCTCAGCGAGCAGCTCAGCTGCGCTGGCTGCTTCTCCGTCCCGAGCTGAGGGGACGGAAGCTGGGGCGAAGGCTTGTCCATGAGGCGGTGGCCTTTGCCAGAGGGGCAGGATACACCTCAATCTTCCTCTGGACGGTTGACAGCCTGCCTGCGGCAGCCGGGCTCTATAGATCAATGGGCTTCAAGGAGAGGGAAAAGCTGACTCATGAGATATGGGGAAGCCTGGTCACCGAGGTGAAGTATGAGCTGACTCTGGAATAGGCTCAATGACATTGTAGGATTTGGATAGCTTGTTTTAGATGGCTGACGATTTAAAAAAGATGATTGCTTGAAACCTTCAGCAATCAATTCCGTCGCAGGGTACCTTGGCTGGTTTTTCTGGAACGGGGTTCTCATGGAACTTGATCAGCTTCTCTGCCTCGAATACTCCGGAGAACATCTCGTGGGCCTTGATGTCCTTATAGAAGATCTTATGCCAGGTGGCATCGGTTCCCCAGGTGCCGTTAAAGCTGTTCTTGGTGTCCATGCCTATGACATGAGCCGGGTTGTTGCCCATGAGCTGCGCCACTTTGTCTGAGTCCCTTCCCGCCTCCTTGAGAGCGGCAATAAGCTGCTCCGGAGTCATGACCGGATTGGCCTCAGCCATGTACTTGGAGTATTCCTCAGGATAGTACAGTGCTAGAAGCTGCAGATAATCCTGGTTCACCGGGTCAGCGGGCTTCTTTCTGGTGGTAGGTGCGGTCGAGACAAAGAATGCAGTCTGATCCTTCTCCATCTCATATACCGCAAAATTCTCCTGGATGGTCGCTCCTATGCCTCCATAAAACTCCTTGGAGTGCATATATTTGGCGCCGACCAGCGGAGTATTTCCGGCATAGGTGAGTTTGGTTGACTCATACATATTAAGCTGAGATTTGTCTCCCCCATTGACCGAGGTGACATTTCTCAGCAGCTTATCCGCATTCTGCGAGTAGGCGTGCTCCTGATCGAGCTCTAAATCGCCATCTCCCGCCATATTGTTGAAATACTCCAAAGCAATCTTCTTGTCTACTATGGAGGTGCTGATATCAACAACACCTGTCCCTGACACCTTATGTGCCTCACAAAACTGCTCATATTGTATTGGCGAAACCAATGGCGGATTGGCCAGTGCAATAGAGCAAGATAGCAATAGAACTAATGCTGTTGCTATTACTACTCCCTTCATTTCAATTCACCCCTTTTTGATAGATTAATAAAAGAATTCGCCTTGAAGAGATATAAACATATCGAATGCAAGAGCAGGAACAACCATTTTTAATATTACTAGGATGATGATGGTAATAATAATCTAACTCATGCCGAAGAAAAATCAAAATAAGGAAAAAATATTGAATTTTAAATTAATGAATCCAGCTTATGGTTTTAAATGTCCAAAATTCCGCCTGGCGCGGCTTCTCCTATGATGGCAAATGAATTAAAATACAGATAGTGGCCATAGACAACTGTGATATCTATGGCCATAGATCCCAAAGCCGCCTCAAGCAATTCTAATACTGCCAATCGCCTCATCTCCGAGACCAGCCCCTACCTCCTCCAGCACGCCAATAATCCCGTGGATTGGTATCCCTGGGGCGAGGAAGCCTTCCAGGCCGCCTCCAGAGAGGACAGGCCGGTCTTTCTATCCGTGGGCTACTCCACCTGCCACTGGTGTCATGTCATGGCCCGGGAGTCCTTCCAGGATCCGGAGGTGGCCGAGCTCCTCAACCGGACCTTCATCTGCATAAAGGTAGACCGGGAGGAGCGGCCGGATATAGACCAGATCTATATGAAGGCGGCGCAGGCCATGACTGGTCGGGGAGGCTGGCCGCTTTCTATAATCATGACCGCAGACAAGAAGCCCTTCTTTGCCGCGACCTATATCCCCAAGAGGGGCAGCTTCGGCCAGGCGGGGATGATGGAGATCATTCCCAGGATAGGAGAGCTGTGGCAGGAGAGCAGAGAAGAGCTGCTTCGCTCCGCTGACCAGATCCTGGATTATTTAAAGCAGAACCGGTTCCGGCCATCGCTGCGGGATGAGGCGGTCGATGAATCCCTCTTGAAGAAGGGCTATGATGCCCTGGCCTCCGTCTACGACCCCCAAAATGGCGGCTTTGGCGGCGCACCCAAGTTCCCCGCTGCTCACAACCTCCTCTTCCTCCTGCGCTACTGGAAGAAGAACATGGATGCTTTCGCATTGCAGATGGTGGAGGATACCCTCCAGGCCATGCGCATGGGCGGCATCTTCGATCACCTGGGAGGAGGCTTCCACAGATACTCAACCGATGCCGGATGGCGCGTTCCTCATTTTGAGAAGACGCTCTACGACCAGGCCATGATGGCCATGGCCTATGCTGAGGCCTACCAGGCCACGGCAAAGGAGGAGTATGCCAGGACGGTCCAGGAGATTCTGGAATATGTGCTCCGGGATATGACCTCACCTCAGGGGGCCTTTTTTTCTGCAGAGGATGCCGATAGCGAGGGAGAGGAGGGGGCATACTATCTCTGGAGGGCAGATGAGCTGAAAGAGGTGCTGGAGGAAGAGGAGTTTCGTCTCCTGATCAGGCTCTTCGATATTCACGAGAGCGGCAACTTCGAGGCGGGCAGGAATATTCTCATAGCCAGATCCACTTTCAAGGATGCAGCATCTGTGATAGGCATCAGCGAGAGTGAGCTATACCATCGGTGGGGGGTCGTGAGAGAGAGACTGCTGGCAGCGCGCGGCAAAAGGGTGCGTCCCTCAAAGGATGACAAGATCCTCACCGACTGGAACGGCCTGATGATAGCTGCTCTGGCCAGAGCGGCTCAGGCTCTAAGGCGGCCTGAATATGCCGATGCCGCAGCCAGGGGGGCCGATTTCATATTAAATGAGATGAAAACCGAAAGCGGCAGGCTTCTTCATAGCTACCGTCAAGGGGCTCTGATATCCGGCTGCCTGGACGACTATGCCTTCCTGGTCTGGGGATTGATCGATCTATATGAGGCCCAATTCGATGTCAAGTACCTGCGAGCTGCTGTTGATCTGAACCGGACCATGACAGAGCATTTCTGGGATAAAGATGAGGCCGGTCTATTCTTCTCTCCCGATGATGCATCAGATTTGCCACTGAGAGAGAAGGCATTTCATGATGGAGCCATTCCATCCGGAAATTCCGTGGCCATGCTCAATCTGCTCCGCCTCAGCCATCTGACCGGAGAGACGCAGTGGGGGGAGATGGCCTGGGAGCTGGCCCGCTCCTCTGCCGGTCTTTTGGCCACCCAGCCGGCAGGATATGCTATGCTCCTCTCATCCTTGGATTATGGCCTGGGGCCGAGCATGCAGATTGCTCTGGTAGGAAGAAGCGAGGATGCGGCTATCATTGAGATGCTGAGTGCCATCCGGGAGCGCTTTCTGCCCCATAAATCCGTTTTACTGGTCCAGGGCGAGGAGACGAAAGAACTGGCGGAGTTCGCCAGAGACCTGGGAAAGATCGCAGGCAAGAGCGCAGCCTACGTCTGCACCGGCGAGAGCTGCAGCCCTGCCGTAGCCAGTCCGGTGGAGTTAATCCGATTGCTGGATGGACCAAATGCGATCATGGATAACGGCAAGAGCTCAAAAGATCCCTGAAACCTGGGCCGTCCTCGCGATTTGCCGGCCAGGATCCGGGATGGCTCTGATCTTAACAGCAGATGCTGGGTCAATAGATGACGATAAGGCTATAAGGGCTGCTCTTCAGCTCGATAACAATAAATACTACCGATCTGGGAATAGGGGCCTTGAGGAGATCCAAATTTCCGAGAACGAAATTGCATCCGATCCAGATCGGCACCGTAGTCTGAGAAGACACCGTAGCGGTAGCTATATTGGAATTTTAAAGTCCGCCCCATTAAACTCCGGAGGCGAGATGGATTTTCTCATCAGTCCAGGTCTATTTTCTCACACGCAGGCTATGCGGTGATGTTTTAATGAACAAACGAAGAGACCAAATTCCAAAAAAAGATATAATGTACGTCTTGAAAGAAGATGACTCACAATATATTGTTAATGAGAGTTATTTCTACAAGACCGAGCCGTACTACACCATAGTCAAAAACGAGAACGAGGGCATTGAGACCAGACCCAGCAGCAGCGATGTGCTGGATGCCTACATCGTCCCCATCTGCCTGGAGAAGGCCAAGCTGGCGGGAATACCGGTCTGCGAATGGATCATATCCAATGTCTATGTCTCCCTGCCGGCCATAGTGTACGGTCTGAACTACTTCTCCACCCCATCAGACCATTTCCTGGTTTCTGATCTCAATGAGGCAAAGCAAGCAATCAAGCATGTCACCAACCGGGGCAGATATCCCTTCTGCTATCAGAAGATAGCCGAGAAGAGCATCGTGGTCAAATGCATATCCATCTTCGGCAAGACCATCAACTGCTGCGATCAGGCCAGAGATCTGGCAGAGAGGATCTATGAGGTATTTCGCCTGCCGCTGGTGGAGATCGTGATGGTCAAGGATGAAAACCGCTGCCGGCTCTCTTCGCTGTCCCCCGTAAAATACTCGCAATTATCGAAGGATGAAGCGGAAATGCTTCACCACCTCCTGGATAAGAGGGTGAGAGGCCTTGAGTAAGCTGGGCATTTATGTCAATCGACAGACTCTGAGCAGCTCGGAGCAGATCACAGCTGTGGTCAAGTGCAGGGATGCGGCTGAAAAAATGGGGCATACAGTGGAGTTCATCTTTCCTGTGGACATGAAGAAGATCCCCAAGCTGGATGCCCTATTTATCCGGGCCAACACCGATCCCATGAATACTACCTATGTAGCAGCACGCATGGCTGAGATGTACGGCATACCGGTGATAGACGATCCCGCCTCCATTCGGATCTGCGCTGACAAGATCAATATGTATATGCACCTGATGAGGAAGAAAGTGGCCATGCCGGAGACCCGTTTTTTAAAGAAAAAAGAGCTGGAAGAAGCTCAAGCAGCGGCTCTGTTTAAGGATTTGGGCTCTCCCCTGGTGCTCAAAGAGCCTTCTACCTCCTTTTCCGCCCGAGTAGAGAAGGTGGCAAGCGTAGAGGAGCTGCTCAAGGTGGCCAGGAGGTTCTTCAAGCTCTCCGACTGGATAGTGGTCCAGGAATACATCGAGAGCAGATTCGACTGGAGGATTGGTGTGATCGGCGGCCAGCTGCTCTATGCCTGCCGCTATATCATCCCCTCTGAGACCTTCAAGATCCAGGCTTCGGTAAATGGGCATGTCGTATACTGCGATGTGGAGAGCGTTCCCGCTGATCAGGTCCCACCGGAGGTCATAGAACTGGGGCTGCAGGCCGGCAATGCCGTGGGCAAGGGGCTATACGGCGTGGACATAAAGGAGAGCAAAGGAAAGCTCTATGTCATTGAGGTCAACGACAATCCCTCTCTGGAGGGAGGAGAGGATGCCCATTACCCGGATATGTTCGCAAATATCATCTCCTATCTCATGAAGGGAGATGTATGCGGCTATGCGGAGAGTCTATCTCAGGCAGCTACGAATCAGTTAGGCCTTGATGGTGGATTGAACCTCGAATCCGGTCCAGCCATGTGCGGCCCATCCTCTCTGGATGAAGATCTGGCTGAAGACGAGGTCTGCTCCTACAAGATAGATTTCTCGGAGCGATAGAGAAGGCTGCCCTTTTTTTAAAGGATGCACCTTGAAGGCAATTCATTTAGAGATATTAAATTAAGATTAATCTAAAATAGAGATGATGCTCTGATGGAAGATGATCTATGTGAGGCCATGAGCCTCTCCTGCGAGGCCTGCCATCTTCAGGGAGGCTGCTGCTTTGAGGCCAGGCCGCCCTTGAGCCAGGAGAGAATTGAGATTCTGAGAAGGAACGGAGTGCCTGAGGAGGCCATAGAGTTTGAGGGATACTGGAGGCTGCGAGCCGGGCCGGACGGCTATTGTGTGCTTTTTAAGGACGGCAGGTGCGGCATTCATTCCATTAAGCCTGAGAGCTGCGTGGCTGGGCCCTTTACATTTGACATAAAGGACGGAGCGCTCCAGATCTTCCTCAAGAGAGAGGCCATCTGTCCCATGGTCCGATTCCTGAAGTCCAGTCCCCGAGCCTACCAAGCGATGTTCGAGACAGCAGTGGCCATGATCACTCATCTGGCGAGAAGCATTCCCGCAGGAGAGATGCAAGAGATCCTGAAGATCGATGAGCCGGAGACAGATCTGGTGGCAGAGATATCCCTCTGGGACTGAAAAGATATGCAAACACGGCACAACGCCCTGGAATCTCCTTCGTTCATAGGAACGGAGCACGAGTACTCCATAAACGACAAAGATCAGAGAGCTCTGGCCATATCCGACCGCATCATAGAGAGGATCGCGGGAAGGGTGGATCATGAGGTGGCTTTCGGGGGTATCCTGATCTCCAAGGAGCTGCAAAAGCATGCCATCGAGCTGATCCCCAAGAGCCCAGGCGACCTGAGCTATTTGGAGGAAAGCCTCTACCAGGGCCTCTGCCAGCTTTACCGGGCCACCAATCACGAGTATGGCTTCATGGGCCTGGGAATGCATCCGCTTCTGAGATTGGATGAGACTGCTTACTGGGATCATGACGAGCAGGAGTACTATCAGGCATACGACCGACTTTTTAACATCAGACAGCATGGCTGGCTGAACATTCAGGCTCTGCAGATCAATATCCCCTATCGGGCAAAGGAAGAGCTGGTGGCCATGTTCAATAAAATCCGTGCTCTTATGCCCTATCTGGTGGCTGTATCCGCCTCCTCGCCCCTGGTGGAGGGAAAAGCCACATCCTATATGGACAACCGGCTGGTCTACTACCGGGAAAACCAGGCCGCTATCCCGGAGATCTGTCACGGCATCCTGCCGGAGAAGCTGGAGAGCGCGGATGATTATGTGAAGATAAACCGGGGGATATACTCCGACCTCAAGAGGCAGGGCGCAGATATCCTCTGCCGGGAGTGGGTCAATTCCCGCGGCGTTATAGTCAGGTTTACCAGAAGCTGCCTGGAGATAAAGGCCATAGATGAGCAGGAGTGCCTGCACTCGGATATGGCCTTCTCCGCCTTCCTTTTAGCCCTGCTGCGATCCAATCTTATCCTCGAGGAGGACGAATCGAGCCTCCTGGCCATGCTGGAGTCAGCCATGAGGCAGGGGACGGCAGGCATGAGGCCAGAGCTGGAGGGTCTGCTCCGACTGGCAGAGAGGAGCGCCACAAAAGAGGAGAAGCGATATCTGCCTCTTATGGCCCGGAGAATTGAGCAGGGAAGCCTGGCCGAGCTGATGATGCAGAAGCTTAAAGAGACGGGAGCGGTGGAGGAAGAGATAAAGGGCCTGATGCGCCAGATGCAGTGGTGCCTCAAGGAGAACCGGCCCTACTATTTGGAGATGGGAAGCTGCGGCTGAAAAGCGGAAAGAAAATCTATAAAGCATTCTGCCACTAAAATCCTTTTCGATATTATGGAAGAATTCGATCTCATTGTCATCGGCAGCGGAGCGGGGACCAATGTTGCCTCAGGGGCAGCAGAGAACGGTCTTAATGTGGCATTGGTCGATCAGGGCCCCACCGGCGGCACCTGTCTGAACAGCGGCTGTATCCCTTCCAAGATGCTCATCTATCCCGCGGATGTTATCCGCAGCATTCAGGATGCCAGAGAAATTGGGGTGCATGCAAAGGTAGATGAGGTCGACTTTAAAAGGATCATGAGCCGCATGCATGATGTGGTGGACAGAGGCCGCTCCAGTCTGGAGCAGGCTCTGGAGAATGCTGATGGTCTGACCTATGTAAAAGAGAGAGCCGAATTTGTTGAGGACTATGTCCTGAAAACGGGAGTGGAAGAGATAACCTCCGGAAAGATAGTTGTGGCCTCCGGAGCCAGGCCTCTCGTCCCGGCCATCCCCGGCCTCCTGGAGGCTGGCTTTCTGGACAATATATCGCTGCTGCAGCTAGAGAGGCTCCCCCGCAGCCTGATCATCATCGGTGGAGGCTACATCGCCTGCGAGTTCGGCCACTTCTTTTCCGCCCTGGGAGTTGATGTCACCATCATCGGCCGCCATCCACTCCTCCTGAAGGGCGAGGATCCGGAGGTGGCAAGGCTGGTCTCCCGGAAGCTATCCTTATTCATGAGGATTGTCACCGGCCATGAGGTCATCTCCGTGGAGAGAGACGGCGATCATAAGATGGTCTCAGCCAGAGATATAGAGAAGAGTGGTGTTCTTCAGTTTCGGGCTGAGGAGATCCTTCTGGCGGCAGGCCGTCAGCCAAACTCAGATCTGCTCCATCCGGAGAAGAGCGGAATAAAGACGGATCGACAGGGCTGGATTGTGGTTGACAGGTACCTGGAGACGGACAAGGTAGGCATATATGCACTGGGAGACGCCCTGGGAAAGCACATGTACCGGCATACGGCCAATTACGAGGCAGAGGTGGTGATGCACAATCTTCTCCACGCGGATGGGCAGTCAGGGAGGGAGGAAGTGGACTACCATGCCGTGCCCTATGCCGTCTTCACCTATCCCACCGTGGCGGGAGTGGGGATGAAGGAATGGGAGGCTGAGTCGAAGGGCCTTAAGGTGCTGATTGGAAGAGCAAATTATACCGATACGGCAAAGGGTCTGGCCATGGGCGAGGAGAGCGGGCTGGTCAAGGCGGTGCTGGAGGAGGAGACGGGAAGGATTCTTGGGATTACAGTGGCGGGAGCGGCTGCAGCAGAGATGGCCCAGCAGGCAGTCTATCTCATGAACACAGATTATATGGATCTGACGCCGGTGTTGCGATCCCAGGTGATCCATCCCACCCTGAATGAGGTGCTGGTAAGGGCTTTTTCCCGGCTGCAGCGCCCAAAATGGCAGGCTTGACCGAAAGAAGAGCAGCAGATGGACAGCTCAAAAATGGTCGGATCGAGGACCGAACCGAAATAAGACTGATGCTGAAGAGAAAGAGAGGCATCTCTGCCCGCCATAGATAAAGGAAGTTCGAGGGCAGCATGCTTACACATTTGCAAGATCGATATCAGTATGAATCTTTAAATGATCCTGAATCTTAATAATCGTTATGATCCTCCAGAAAATGCAATTTAAGCTCGTC
>JAGOLL010000002.1 GCA_017994055.1 Methanothrix sp. | reverse complement strand
TTTGATTTCATCATCTGATGGTATGGTTCATTCTTAGCCTTCCTTGCCATAATACCCTCCCTAAAATATTCCCTTCGGAGGAGATTATAACACAATCCATTATTAATACTTATAGGACACTAAGAGATATTCGGAGATCAGATGAGCCTCATAGTCAACTCGCATATCCTGATCCCTTTCCAGCACCACCATACCCTGGCTGATCACTTCATACTGGAAATAGGCCGGAGCGCAATTGAGGACTCTCACATCGAACTCGACCCTGGGCTGGATTTTCTTTTCCAGACTTCCAGCCACCTTTGAAGAGAGCTTGAACCTCTGATATGCAGCCATCTCACTAGAGATATGGATGGCAATATCTATATCACGAAAATCATCTCGCTTTAGAAAGGATCCATAGACGTAGGCCAGATCTATCTCCTCGAACCCGGATAGAATAAAGCGAATGCACTCCAGGATTCTATTCTTGTCCATCGAATGGCCTCGCCATCTTATGCATCTTTCTCAGTGATAAGACTTTCTTGTAGATCAGAGCATCCGTGCTCCATCCGCCTCAAATCCCACCATCCCGAAGTGGCTTGCTTCACCCAAAACCACCGGCCCTGCTACCGCCTCGGGAAACTCGATCCGAAATCCATAGCCGGTTTTAGCGGATCCGCCCCCGCTCCGCTGGTGCAGGAATTCCCGCCAGGCCACCTGCTGCCCGCCCAGCATCGTCCCCGCCACCGGCTCCACCTTCACCGCCAGCGTCTCCGGCAGCCCGGCGTGGGATCCAATCCCGCATCAGAACTTCTCGGCAGGCCCTGGCAGCAATGCCGCAAGATATATGGCTTTGCAGCCCTTACAGTCATTACATGGCTGAAATCGCTAATAAACGCATACCTGTAACCCCAGAGATCTGGGAAGCTCTATCGGATCTGAAGAGACCCGGCGAGACGTTCGCACATCTCCTCGAAGAGATGATAGAGCATGAGAAGAAGCTGCGCCTCTTCCTGGATATGGAGAAGATAGAGCTCGAAGGCAAGTTTGTGGAGCTGTCCCCTTGAAGCTGGAAATAGATGAAAGAGCATTGAAGTTCCTCACTGCCATCCCCGAGAAGAGCCGGCGGACTGTAAAAAAGCACTGCCTAGCACTGGGAGATGATCCTTTTCCAGGCAAAGGCGGCGATAAAGAGGCTCTGCATATGGCTGGCTTTCGAGCCCTTTATCGCTTACACATAGGACGGTCCTACACAGTATTCTACCGCATCTTCGAAGAGGAGCAGATCGTGCGCATACTTGAGATTATGACCATTGAGCAAGCGCACAAAAAGTATGGCAGGCTAAAATAACAATTGGAAATATTCGATATTGTGATTATCCTCCATCCGCCTCAAATCCCCCCATCCCGAAGTGGCTTTCTCTCCCCAGCACCACCGGTCCGGCCACCGCCTCGGGAAACTCGATCCGAAATCCATATCCGGCTTTAGCAGGCCCGCCCCCGCTCCGCTGTCGCAAAAACTCCCGCCAGGCTACCTCCCTCCCGCCCAGCATAGTCCCCGCCACCGGCCCCACAGCCACCGGTTCGGGCAGCCCGGCCAGGGCCAGCAGCCTGCGCAGCTCGTGCTCCGGCCCGCCGATCTGCAGGCCCCGCTCGTCGCACTTGGCCGCTCCCGCCCGGGTGCGCTTGGCATGGCGACCGGGCAGGAAGGGGGTGCAGGATACCCAGCATCTCGACCTGGCCAAAAGGGAGCTCTCTTCGGCAAAGTCCTCCCTGCTTCCCAATCCCTGCAGGGATAGATTCACCTCCAATCCCTCCGGCCCCCAGACCCGGCTCAGCTTCTGCAAAGCCGCCTGGTCCTTGGGATCAAAGCCCATGCGGGCATAGACTATTGCTCCGGTAATCTCTCCCCGGATTGAATCTGGCTCGGACTGGCAGAAGATGTAAGCATGTCTGTGCCCTTGAAGAGGCCGGCGAAGGCTGTCGCAGCCGGTGAAGGTGGGCGAGCCGTTGGAGAGATCGACCAGAGCGTAATGAATTCTCTCCGCCAGGAGGAGGGCGGAGGTAAGCCTGGGCAGATGGCTGCCAGAGATCATGAATCTGGCAACAGAATGCAGATTTAGGTATGCCCTGGATATTCTGCTAATGTTTCCCCCCGTTTCAGGCCGCATTCCCGGCAACTTTATCCCTCTTCATTTCTGCAAGATACCCCAACTGTTAAGTACTTTTTCCACCAATGTGGATATTCTATTGTGCTTAAATCATCCTGAATTGCAGTCTGGAGATGCGGTCATAAATTGCGCTGCCAACCGATAATGAAGAGCCAAGAGAATAATCCATGAGAAGGCAAAAGCTTCTCTTAGAGCCGAAGGGCAATCCAAAGAAGATCAGATTTGTTAGATTATGCCAGATAGCCGAATCATTCGGTTTTCAAACAAGGAAAGGCTCTGGAAGCCATCGAGTCTTCTACAGAGATGATTTATGGGAGATCTTGAACTTTCAGAATGAAAGCGGTTGGGCAAAGGCTTATCAGGTTAGACAGTTTATCAAAATCATTGAGAAATACAAATTACAGGTGGATTGATGTACGCAATAGAGATCTTCTACAGTGAAGAAGATGAAGGGTTTATTGCCATTATCCCAGAGCTTCCCGGATGTTCCGCATTTGGCGAGACTGAAGAGAGTGCTTTAAAGGAAGTAAAGATTGCTATGCAGCTGTGGCTGGAAACAGCAAAAGAGATAGGAAAAGCTATACCGCTTCCACAGAAGCGCAGTCTTGTAGCAGGCCTTGCATAGCGCTTACCAATCCTTTTTGCATTGCGTTTGTTATTTTCCTTGGTAGCTTTCTGATGCTTTCACCCACCACCCAGCGGAATCCCTGCCAAGCGTCCGTAGATACCCGTATCATGCTTGTGACCGGAAGGGGCGAAATGGGCGGAACTCTGGATTAGGACATGCTGCCAAATCCAGCCTGCCTGGCCTGACTGCTGCGGCCATTGCCTCTGTAATGATTTCAATGTATGGAAGGCGATAGCTGCCAGCCACAGGCCTTTATGGATTATTGGCAGCGTTTTTGCTGTACATCGGCTGCGTTTGAGGCCAGGCTGTCTGAAAGATGTAGTTGTTATAAAGAAAATTTAGATACTCGATCTAATTCATGTCAATTTTGTTCTTCCATCTTCAATTGGAAAGGAAATGCTGAGGCTGGCGCTTTTTGCCTTAAATCCGCCAGCTTAACCGGTGCGGCAGTATTAGAGCCAGATGCCATATTCTGGTAACGGCATGTATTTTTTAACTGCAAGTCTTCCAGGAAGAGATTCTGTTTCTTGACTATATCCATATCCCTAAGCTCAAAGCATATTTCATAATGCCTGCAGATATCGCCGTTTGTCCATGTTATCAGTTTTGGAGCCTCTGCTCTGACATTAGGATAGAAGATAAGAATATGCTCGCCTGCAGCTTGAGCAAAGAGCTGTTCTCCACGGCGCTTGCAGCGGGCTTTGATCCCTATCTCGGCTTTTACCACCAGCCACGCTATGGCCGCCCGGCTCTGGCTCTGGACCTGATGGAAGAGTTCCGGCCGGTGATAGCAGATTCAGTGGCTCTGATGCTCTTTAATAACGATGAGCTTAATGAGAGAGATTTCATAAAGACTGGAATCGGCATTTCGCTAACCCCTACGGGCAAGAAAAAGGTCGTAGCTGGTTACGAGAGGCGGGTGCAAACGGAGATCATTCATCCGATATTCGGTTATAAGGTGAGCAATCGAAGGGTGATGGAGATACAATCTAGGCTTTTATCCAGGGTTCTCTCCGGCGAGATCAAGGAGTACCCGGCATTTAAAATCAGGTGAAAAGGCATGAGTGGACTGAAATGCTACATAGTGAGCTATGATATCATGGACAGAAAGAGGCTCTGTCAGGTTCATAAGTCCATGAAAGGATTTGGCCAGCCGGTCCATTATTCTGTCTTTCGTTGCGATCTTTCACCAAAGGGCCGGGTGGAGCTCAAGGCGGCCCTTATGGATCTGATCAGGGAGGATGAGGATCGCATCATGATCATAGATCTCGGCCCGGCGGAAGGCAGCGTGGAAGAGCGGATTGAGTTTCTGGGAGTGCACCAGGAGGATAAAGAAGAGAAGTTTATTATAGAATGAAGGCGAAATGAATGGTCCGGTGGATCCAGGAGGTAGATGAGCAGTCAAGCCCAGTATTACGATAACTCCTGAGATGACATACGCACTTGAAGAAATACTGTGTAGAGTAGATGAAGCTCTCGCAGAGCAAGAGCATAGCGATTTATCATTTAGAGATGATTAAAAGCTATTAAGGTAGTTGTATAGTTAACAGACTGCTCGTATCTCGGGTTTTTTCCGAGAGCAGTAGAGCTAGAAAGATTGCCGCTATTTCCATGTCTGAAAAGACGTGGCCCAATTGAAACCTTGTAGATATCTGCGTATTTATCCTATCTGCCGCCACCATTTCCATGTCTGAAAAGACGTGGCCCAATTGAAACTTATTGCAAGAGGCGGGAAAATTATATTCGCAAACTTTAATTTCCATGTCTGAAAAGACGTGGCCAAAGCAGCCAGCCAGAACCATCCAGATTCATCCATCCCAGGGAATTGGCCCATTCCACGTGGGCCTCAATGCTCTCCATGCAGTCAGCGCTGTCAGGATTCCTGAGCCGAAATCATTAGGAAAGTGAAGCCGAGTTTAATATCCAATTGCCTGCAATTAAATCGGGATGAAATTCAATATCACCATTGAAAGAGATGATGAGGGCAGATACGTGGCTGAATGCACCGATCTGCCGGGCTGCCTCTCCGAGGGAGAGATCCTTGAAGAGACCGTGGATAACATAAGCGAGGCCATCATTGGCTGCCTGAAATCCCGGCTCAAGGTTGCCGGAGAGAGGCTGAAGATCCAATCCTTTGATGATAAGCTCGACATATCCATCGATCTCACAGAGCAGAATTATGCAAAGGCTTTCTAGAGCCAGCGGGGACAAGCATATAGCTGCCTTGAAAAAAGCAGGCTGTAGGCTCAATCATATAGAGGGGAGCCACTATATCCTGGTTAAGGATGGAAGCGATGTCCATCTTTCCGTACCTGTGCACAAAGGCAAAGATCTCGGCATTGGCCTGCTCAAGAAACTGATAGCCGGATCTGGCCTTACCAATGATGAATACATTGAACTATTCTATAAAAAATAGCCGCAGGTAAACTGCTGAATATGCAAGCGAATCTCTGGGAAAAGTGATCCTTTTCATTCTCTTCATCATTGCCCACGCTTCATATTTGGCTTTATCGCCGCTGCTGCTCGACATCCCGCGGATAGCTCATCTCTTCATTCCGCCAGGCTGCTCATTACCCTCATCTCCGCCTTCACCGGCACCGGATGGAGCAGCTCCGATCCAATCCGCTCCATTATCTCCTTCAGCTTGACTGCATACTCCTCCGCCCTCTCTTCAGGAACCTCCAGGAGGATCTCGTCATGGATGGAGCCGATAATTCTGGCCTCCTGGCAGGAGATCTTATCATAGACCTCCGCCATCACCAGCTTGATCAGATCCGCTCCTGTCCCCTGGCAGGGGGTATTGTACATCTGGAACTTGGAGGCTGTGATTCCCGTTCCAAAGCGGGGCCAGATCCGCCTTCGGCCAAGGATGGTGCTGGTGGCCGTGACCGGCAGCTCGAAAAACCCTCGGACGCAGTTGTGAAAATGATGTACTACGGTAAAGCTGATCTCCGAGAGCTGCCTCTCCTGCCATTCCCTCACCCCTTCATAACACTGAAGGAACTTCTCCTTGGCCTCCTCCGCTTCCGCCAAGGGGATGAATCTACCGTAATCGGAGAGTATCCGCCACTGCAATGCCTTGGCCGATCCCCCGTATATGAGCAGGAAGTTCATGATCTTGGCTGACTTCCTCTCTGAATCCGTCACCTGCTCTATGGGCAGGCCACCGATCCGGGAGGCAGTCAAACGGTGCAGGTCAATGCCCTTTTGCAGGGCTTCAAGCATGGCTTTATCCCCGGATAGTCGGGCCATGATTCGTAGCTCAATGGCAGAAAAATCGGCTTTGACATAGCTCTTTCCCGCTGCTGGGGATAAGAGCCTCCTTATGGCTGGAGCATCCTCTCCTGTGCGGGGAATGGCTTGAGCATTGGGATTTTTAGAGCTGATTCTGCCCGTAGAGGAAGCTATCTGGAAGTATTGAGGATGAATCCGGCCGTCCCTTTCATCAACCCTCTCCAGCCAGTGATTGAGAAATGCCAGGCTGTGTGAAACATGCCGATATCGCAGCAAAGCCTCGGCAAAGGCGCAGCCTGCCGCAGCAAGCCCCCTCATGACCTCCGCCTTGGTGCTGCTCACGGGATAGCCCCTTCTCTTCAAAAAGGCCATGATATCCTCATTTTTATCCGGATTCAGGTAGTAGCAGAGCCTTTTGCCGTCATGGGAGACTGTGACAAAGCCCTTCATCCTGGCTTCATCCTGCATGGTCCAGACCAGATCTACCATCTCTTTTTCATCCTGGCTGACCATATTCCTGGCCTGATCCAAGTTCATGCGAATCCCAGACACCTCCATCTCCGCCAGGGAGGAGATTGCCCTGAATTCCAGATCTGCAATCCTCTGCAAGTCGTTTCTGGCGATAAGCTCCGCCAGGATTTGATGCAGCGGCAATAGAGCCGCGGCTTCCTTTCCGGCGCTGCCGGCCCCGCCTTCTCCGTTTAAAATGATGCCCAAATGCCTCTCCGCCAGTGAGGCCAGGCTATGATTGGGATTATTCTTCTTCCAAGCATTCTTTGGGGAATGGGAGGCGGTCAGGTATTGATATCCCGACCAGCAAATCTGGGATGCCAGCATCAGGTCAAAGATATTGCAGACTTCCAGCTTTCTATCCACCGAGGCCCTTAAAAAAGCAAGGGCTGGCCTGGCATCATAAATGATCTTCTTGATCTCTTTCTGCTCCAGAAGCCGGCCTAAGTCAGAGACGATTTCCTTTCCCAGCTCAGTTGTATCTGCAATGAATATGGCATGGGGAAGTGAAATCATGATCCTGGTATCATGGCTCAAAGGGCCTTCCCCGGCAGCCTCCAATCTCAAGCCGAAAATCCCATGTTTTTCGATTTCCCCTAAAGTGGACTGCCATTCAAGGGTTGAGTCTACGCTTATAATAGAGCCTGATGCCATGCCTCCGGATCCTCCTCCCACAGCCCGAAAATATTGCCCTCGCTGTCTTTGCATAAGGCATAGTATCCCGCTCCTGCCACCGCCATCCTGGGCACCAGAACCCTGCCGCCGAGCTCCTCCACCCTGGAGCAGGCCTTGCTAACCGAGGGGACGCCGAAGTAGTTGATGATCTTCTGAATGGGATTGAAGCGGTGGGTCAGCCCGCCCGCTGCTCCCTCCTGGGTGTTGATATTCCAGTATTTGGTGCCGGGGATGCGCTCTATCTTCCAGCCGAATAGCTCGGCGTAGAATTTGCTGGCCCTCTCCTCTTGCTCGCAGAATATCTCGAAGTGGACTATGGCAGACATAACCGCCGCTATATCCTTCCCTATTATTGAATTCTACCCGTTAAAAACCGCCCCCCTTCTTGATTATCACTGCGGCATTGATGCTCCAGATGATCCAAAAAGCCCTCCGGCACAGCCGCAAGGCCTCCAGCCTGCCGCCCTGAAATCCCTGCCTCTTTATCGCCGCCGCCTGCCGGACGAAATTCATCTTCTCCTCTCCCAATAGGCCCATCTTCCGCTCCAAAAAGAAGCGCAGGCGGTCCAAGATCTCATCTTCGAACTCGGTGGCTGAGGCAAAACCCTCAATCTTCTCCTGGCCGGAAGGGACCATGTTTTTGAGGAAGATGTTCACCGACTCCACCTCATAAAACAGCGCCTTTACCGCATAGGCCGCCGCCTTCCGGGGCAGGGGCAGGGCCAGGATGAGGGAGGCGAAGGCAATGCTCTGGGGCACCCAGATGGCTTTGAGCTTCTCCCAGCCGGAAAAGCGCGGCTGTATCTCCGGGCGGATGTCCCTGCCCAGGAGGATCTTGCCCTCATGCTTCATCTTATAGAAGAGGGTGAGCTGGCTGGCCACAAGGACTGCCCCGGGAAGCAGGTCCAGCCGCCTCACCTTCCCATCCTTCCAGTCGATATCATCCGGTCCGAAAACCTCAAAGGGCTTGTAGAGCCGGGCCTGCTTCTCCAGCCACTTTACCGCCCCCTCCAGCAGGCTGCCCCCCTCGCCGGTGGAGGCCACTTTCTTGAACTGCATGCCGTGCTCTTCATCCAGCCGCCAGAATAGCATCTCGGCGAGCTGCTCTACCCTTCTCACCGCCTCTCTGCTCTTGACCTGAATGACCAGGTCCACATCGCTCTTTCCCAGGACGAACTCGCCCCTGGCTGCGCTTCCGAAGAGGAGGATAAACTCGATATCCCTGCCGCTGGCTGCTGCGAGCTGGCCGACGAAATCCTGCAGAAATGCATCTGCCTTCTCCTGGTCGGATGTCTCCATGCGGTTCATCCAAAAACAGTCCACAAATAGGGATCGGGTCTATAATCAATAATCTATAATCTACAATCTGCATATCCTATTAATTCTTATGGTCTAAATTCCAGGCGCAGCTTGCGCCATTTCCAGAAGAGAGTCTGTCCGAGAGCAAAATTCGCTTCCCGTATCAGGGCCTCCTCCCGGCTCTCAGCACTCAGGAAATTTTGGCTAAAAGCGGGAGATAGTTTCATGACCTAACCATGCTTTTTGAAAAGTCTCCGACTTATGGGCTCAATAAGGCCTATCGAATGGAAGACTATCAACTGGAAGACTATTTCTTCTCTGCCATCTTGATCTATACGGTGCTGTTATGGAGGTACTCTGGCTCACAGAAGATGAGGTCAAGGATCTTCTGAGCATGGACGAGGCGATAGTCGCCGTAAGAAAAGCCTTTTGCGATCACGGAGCCGGCCGCACTCAGATGCCGCCCAAATCCTATCTCTACTTTCCCCGGCATGAGGGAGATCTGAGAACCATGCCCGCTTATCTGGAAGGATCGGAGCAGGCTGGAGTCAAGATAGTCAATGTCCATGCCCGAAATCAAGAGATCGGCCTTCCCACAGTCATGGCCCTGCTGACTCTGGTCTCACCAAAGACCGGAGCGCCTCTGGCTATCATGGGTGCGACATACCTCACCGCCATGCGCACCGGAGCGGCTGGGGCAGTCGCAGCCAGTCTTTTAGCCCGGAAGGACAGCCGGAGGGTGGGAATGATCGGGGCAGGGGCGCAGGCAAGAGCCCAGCTCCTGGGGCTCTCCAGGCAATTTGAGCTGGATGAGGTGAGGATATTCGATCTGTCCCTGGAGAGATGCCGGTCCCTGGCAGAATACGGCCGGGATATCTTAGAAGGCGAGCTCATCATAGAGAAAGAAGCGGAGGATGCCTGCCAGTGCGATATTCTGGTAACCACCACCACATCGCGCCGACCGGTGGTGAGAGATGATTGGATCTCTCCCGGAACCCATATCAATGCCATTGGAGCCGACGCCAAAGGAAAGCAGGAGCTGGAGTCGACCTTGACCAGAAGAGCCAAGGTTTTTGTGGATGACCCGGTCCAGGCGGTCCACTCCGGAGAGGTGAATGTGCCCATCACCCAGGGACTGCTCCGCCAGGAGGATATCTTCGCCGGCATCGGAGAGGTCCTGGTGGCCAATAAGCCGGGGCGGGAGGATGACAGGGAGATCACCATCTTCGACTCCACCGGCCTGGGGATTCAGGATGTTGCGGCCGGATTTTCGGTCTACGAAAAAGCTCTGGCGAAAGGCAGGGGCATCAGGCTCTCGCCGGGATTGTAGGAAGGGAGCTGATGGGCGGAAGGGCGAAACCTATATCAATTTTGAGATTGACCGGTGGCCGGGATAAAAAATGGCAAAAGAGAAAAAGCAGAGCAAGGGACCTAAAGATCGCAACAGCAACTTCCAGATGAAAAACGGAAATCCAGTATCCAAGAAAAAGGAAAAGAAGCAAAGCAGCGCCAGGCCTGCGGAAAGCAAACCATCGGCCCAGTCTGAGAAGAAGAGCCTCATTTCAGGCATCTCCAGCAGCATCGCCGGGGCCACGAGCAGCATCAGCAAGATGCTCAAGCATTGATCTCATAGAATTTCAAAAAAATAAAATCTGATCTATCCGGCGCAATTGACAGCGCCAAAAGATTCTTTTTTAGTCTATATTTCAGATGTGAGCCGGACGGAGCAGATGCCAGAAGCCCTGCCCCACAAGGCTCGTCCGCCTCTTTTTTAGCCCTGTTCTCGGGTTCTGCTCCCGAACTCCTGCTGCACATCGCATCCCAGCTTTCCTATGGCATCGGAGCGGCACTGCCGGCAGTGCTTCATCTGCTTGATTATCTTGCCCAGCTCCTCCTGGATCTTCCTCTTCTCCTCCGGCGATGGCGGCTTGATATGGGCGAACTTGTACTGGGGAATGAGGGGCATGACATTATGGATGTAGACGCCCATCTCCTTTATCCTCCGGGCGATGTCGAAGACATGCTCATCGTTGATTCCCGGAATCAGCACTGTATTTATCTTGACTATCTTCTTCAGCCGCAGGGCCTCCTCTATTCCCTTGAGCTGCTGGCTGCAGAGAAGCTCTGCCGCCTCCAGCCCCTCGTACCTCTTTCCCTTGTAGCTGACGTAGTCGTAAATCTGCTGACCGATCTGGGGATCGATGGCATTCATGGTCACGGTGATGTTGCAGACCCCCAGCCGGTCCAGCTCCTCAATCTTGTCCGGCAAGAGCAGGCCGTTGGTGCTGATGCAGAGGATTAGGTTGGGATACTTCTCCCCCACCAGCCGCAGGGTCTCAAAGGTCTCCTCATTGGCCAGAGGCTCTCCCGGACCGGCCACGGCTACAACTTTGATGTAGTGATACTTCTCCAGGACCTGATCCACCCGCTCCAAGGCCTCTTTAGGCTTGAGCACCTGGGAGGTCACTCCGGGGCGGGATTCATTGACGCAATCATAATCCCTGACGCAGTACTTGCACTGGATATTGCATTTGGGAGCCACTGCCAGATGCATTCGGCCAAAGGAGTGGCAAGCCTTCTCGCTGAAGCATGGGTGCTCCTGTATCCTTCTCAGCTGGTCCGGATCATACGGAATCTCCTTTCCGCCCACATTGGCAACGGGATAAGTCTCTAGGCTCATTGTTGGTAGCTCCACCATTATTCTGATCCCATATAGCCCAACATGGCTAAAAGGCTTTTGCGATGCAGCTCTTTTTGGAGATTGGGCTTGCCAGACAGAGATATAAAGAAGGAGATAGACAGCCAGAACTCATGCCTGAAAAGGACAAGCTGGTCATATGGCCCATCTATTTCGATGCCTCCCGCTCCCGGGACGAGGGCAGAATGGTACCCATCCATGATGCCGTTTCTGAGCCAAGCCTGGATATGCTGATCACAGCGGCCATTAAATCCGGCTTCAAGCCGGAGATAGAAAGGGAGAAGAGGCATCCCAAAACCTGGCATGTGGAGGGGGCGGCTGGGAGGATATTGATTGCCAGAGCCGGGCCAAAATCTTCTGCCTTGAAGAGGATAGCTCCGGCCATGAAAACTAAATTCAAGAAGAAAGGGAAAAATTAATTATGCCGATGGATCGAGAGGCTGCTGATCGGGAAGATGCATCAGAGATTGGGATATATGAACACCATGATCAGGCGTTTGGTTCTTGACGTATTGAAGCCCCACGTGCCCACCATCCTGGATCTGGCCACTGCCCTGGCCAAGGTGCACGGCGTCACCGGAGTCAACCTCAGCCTGGACGAGGTGGACCAGGAGACAGAGTCGGTCAAGGCCACCATCCAGGGCGAGAACATCGATTATGACGGCGTGGAGGATGTGATCAAAAACTTCGGGGCGGCCATCCACAGCATAGATGAGGTGGTGGTGGGCAGAGAGATAGTCAGAGAATTTGAGACCCTGCAGGAGAGATGAGATCTCAAGATGCCATTCTCCTGAGCTTCTTCAGCCTCTCCTGGAACTGTTCTTTTGATTACAGCATCTTGGTTGCCTCTTTGGGCCGGGGCGTCTTTACCACCAGCACCCGCAGGAGGGCGTCGCTCTCATTGATCCAGCGGTGCGGTATCCTGGCCGGGCTCTCTATGAGGGTATCGGCGGCCACGCTGGCTTTCTCCTCGCCTATCTCCACAGTCCCCTGCCCCTCCAGGACATAGAAGACAACATCCACCGGAGTTATGTGCTTTTTCAGGGCCTCGCCCGGCTGGAGGGTTATGTGCACCACCTGGGCGCTCTCGGTGTCGCTTATGCTCCTGGCGTCCACATTATGGGGATTGGGCTTGCTGGATACGGATTTGACTTCAGTTATCTTCATCTTGAACTACCTCAGCTCTTTTTCTCAATTTATGCTATAAAGCCAATCTGCAAATGCGCTCCAATTCAGAGGAGCATTTTCAATATGTATATGTGATGATCAAGGTATATAGAGGCAGAAGTTTCTTAGGATATACCTCCGACCCGAAGCCCTTTCCGCCCGATTTTTTGCCGCCCCTGTCTCAGCTCTGACTGTCTCCCGCTATTTTGGCCTGAGCTAATAGGTGAATTCAAAGCAGTGGAGAAGTCGAAAGAGAAGCCTGCCGGAAATTGGGAAGGGGCCGGAGAATTTCCCTATTCACTCCGCCCTCAGTGCCTCGATGGGATCGAGCTTGGCGGCACGGTTGGCCGGATAGACCCCGGCGATGGTGGTGGTGACCACTCCGAAGAGCACGCCCAGGAGGATGGATTGATAGGTTATGGCCGACGGGAGAGCGGCCAGAGAGCCGATAAGGTAGGATACCGCCACCCCCATCAGTATGCCGATTAGGCTGGAGACAGCACCCAGCACTCCCGCCTCCAGAAGGTACTGCATCCGTATGTCCCCGGTTGTTGCTCCAAGCGCCTTCATCACCCCTATCTCTTTTATCCTCTCCTTGACCGTCAGCATCATCACATTGGCTATGCCTATTCCCCCCACCAGAAGGGAGATGGCGCCGATGCCGGCCAGAGCGTATTTGATCATGGATAGAACGCTCATGAGCGAGGCCAGCATATCCCGCGCCGTGGTGGCATCATAGGCCTCGTCCTTGTGATACCTCTCTAGGTCGTTTTTGATCTTCTCTATGACCCCCTCCACCTGCTCCGGATCATACACCTTAACCTGGAAATAGCCATAGTAATAATTCTCCTCACCCTTAAGCTCCTCCAAGGCCCTGTGGGTGATGTACATCTGCTGGTTTTCATCCATTCCCGGCCCTCCGAATGATGTCTGCTTCGCCTCTTCGAGGACGCCCACCACCTTGAAGTCCATGTAGCGGTCCTCGTAGTACAGCCGGATCTTATTTCCCGGCGTGACTCGCATTCGAAATAGATCATTGGAGACACCGTATCCTATGACAATCGATTTATAATCGGATCCGGTGAGAAAGCGGCCCTGGGCCACCTCTTCTGCGAGATCCGCCTCCTTGTCCGGGTCCACCCCCACCAGGCTGGCCGAGGAGTTTGTGTTCCTGAATGCCACCACCACATTGGCCCCGCTCCTGGGCGCGACATTCTCGACTCCCACCACATTCTCCAGGACCTTGGTATCCTTATCCGTGAACTTGGCCGGCTCAGCCGGATTCCTATTGGCCTGGTCGCTGCCCGGACCGCCAAAATGGGCGGATCCCGGCATGACCCGAATCATATCCAGATCCAGGCTGGAGAACTGGGAGGAGACGCCGGAATAAAGCCCCTCCCCCACGGAGAGCATGACCACAATGGCCATGACCCCGATGATGATGCCCAGGGAGGACATGAGCGTCTTGAAGCGGTCGGCCCTGAAGCCGACGGCAATATACTCCAATAGATCGGGAAGATTCATCTGCCACCTTCCCTAAGTCGTCAGGCTCTCTTTCTGAGATGGCCTCATGCCGCCGTTCTTGCCATTAAACCTTCTCCTGCGGTACAGATATCCTGCTGCTACAAGCATTATCGCCAGTACAGCCAGTGCGGGCAGGAGATAGCTGCTCTGAGGCCTCTCAGGCTCGGGCGGAGCATACATGGTGAAATAGGGCTCTGAGGTATGCCAGTTGTCGCCGTTCTTGAACCGGGCCACAAAGCTGAGGTTGACCGGATCCTTGAGATCATTTTTCTCATCCGCTGGGGCTACCCCGAAGCTGATGGTGAACACCTCATCCGGGTCCATGGTTCCGATATAATACTCATCAGGAGAGAAGATCACACCCTCCGCCGAGGGCACTATGGTGACGGCATTGAGGGTATTCTCCCTGGGATTGGCCACATTGAGGTTGAAGGTGGAGGCATCTGTCTCCGCCCGGGCCAGGCTGACTGCAGTTCGATCCACCTTGACCAGAATATTGCGTTTGATGGTGGTCATATCGTATCCGCCCGAGACGCTGAAATCAAGCAGATGAGTTCCACTGCGGATGTTATCCGAAGCACGGACCTTGTAGTAGACCGTGACCCTATCATTGGGTCCTATCATTCCCAGCTCGCTGCTGTCTTCTGTCAGCACCTCCAGATCATCTGTGCCCTTCAAAACGGTCTTATTGAGCGGGGTGGAGAGGAGGGTGCCGTAGGCAGAGCTTCCCGCCCCGGCATCTCTGCCGGTTCCATAGGAGGCGGCGCCATTGGCCAGATCGATGGCCAGGGTGGCCTCATCCCCGGGCAGGAGCACAGACGGGGTTGTCCTGGCCTCTATGTTCACAGGCATGCGGTACTCATATGATGAAGCCAGTCCTGCCACCAGCAGGGCCAAGATCAAAATTAAAACTGCCTTTTTCATGATGCGCTCTCCATGATTAGTCCGTCTCGCAGCCGGATAACCCGACTGCAATTTGACGTTATCTCCGGATTATGGGTGACCATGATGACGGTTCTGCCATCCCGATTCAAGCTGCTCAGAATCTTTATGACCTCCTCGCTGTTCTTGAGGTCCAGATTGCCGGTGGGCTCGTCTGCGATTATGATCTTGGGATCATTGGCCAGAGCCCTGGCTATGGCCACCCTCTGTCTCTCCCCTCCGGATATGTTGCTGGGGCTGAAATCGGAGCGATGGGCCATGCCCACCGACTCCAGCAGCTGGAGCGCCCGATGCCTGCGCCTCTCGCGGGGCACGCCGCTGAGCATCATAGGAACCTCCACATTCTTCAGAACGCTGATGCGGCCGATGAGATTGAAGGTCTGGAAGATATACCCCAACTCCTCTCTTCTGATTCGGGCCAGCTCATCATCCGAGGTCCGGCTGATGTCCTGGTCCAGAAGGATGAAACGCCCGCCGGAGGGGCGGTCCAGACAGCCCACGATGTTCATAAGGGTTGATTTTCCGCTGCCGGAGGGCCCCATGAGGGCTATGAACTCCCCCCCCTCTATATCCAGGTCTATCCCCTTGAGAATGGCAAACTCGCTCTCCCCTATGCGGTAGCTCTTCTGGATTCCCTTCAGCTCTATCACTCTGGTTATAGTCTTCACCTCATCTCTCTGCCGCTTTGGTGATTATTATTGTGCCGTCCCTTAGGCTGTCTATGGCCAGAGCATCTCCTGCATTCAGATTCAGCCTGACTCTGATCTGCAGAGGGAGAAGAATCCGTCCTTGGCCATCCAATTCAGTTATAGTCATAGCTCTTTCCTTCGACCATGAGGAGTGATTGCATTCTCTTCCAGTTGCTTCAAGTCCTTGCTGCTCCGGATCATATACAATCCCATACCTTCCGCTCTCTGCACCGGCTGACGGCCTTGATCATGCATTCCTTGATTGGATTTAAGTCATTTGCCGATAACCAGGTGGAAGGGCTTAACGGAACGATATTTAAAGAGCAAGCCGAACGAACCTCTCCGGGCCGGAGAGGCGGAGCTGCTCTATACCTCTATTAAAGTTCCTTTCCGGCTTATGAGCTTTATAATGGTTCTAAATGCGATTTTATTGGGATCAATTGCGTTTTTCTTCTGCTGGACTAATCCTAAGCAATACAGGATGCACCGGGGGCAATAGAAGGAAGATTGCAGATATGCAAGCGGCAAGCCCTCCCGCTTTTACATGAGCCGGAAGGCGGACTGCATCTCTCCAAAGAGTTATGTAGCCCTCACATAATGCAAATCTGTTTATTTCAATCCCGGTCTATAAGAGAGTTGGCGAGAGTCGATAGAGTGCCATCTTCCCTCCTACCTTTCTGTAACTTAGTCAGATCGGCTCTCACCTTTCTCCTATTCGATTCCAAGAGCTGCCGCCTGGATTAAGCCGCCGCCTGGCGGCATGTCTTCCCCCGCAAAAAACAACGCCGCTAATCTCAAGCTCCAGAAAAACAAGGGGCGGATTTCCGCTGCAACCTCCCCTTACAGATACCCGTCCGACCTCATTACATCCAGCAGGTTCAATACCGAATATGCCGCCCGGTTGACGCCAGCGCTTCTCTTGGTCGTATCCGTGCCTACGCAGTAGAGGTTTTTAAAGGGGGTCCTCACATCGCCAAAGCCATAGTTTATGCCCCATGAGGCCTTCTCCGGTATCAGCTCCTGATAATGGATCATATCGATATGCTTTTCGATCTCGGGAATATTTTCAACTATTGTCCCCAAGGCCTTCTCTTTTATGGCTGAGGAGCTGTAGTTTTCAGGAAGGGGAGTGAAGGCAAAGCCCACCAATTGATTTCCTCTCGGTGCCAGGGCGGGGTCATAATTGGAGGTGGGAACCATCCAGGCATAAGGATCGCCATCAACCCACATCTCAGCTCCTTGATTGGTGAAGATCTTCTTGTTCAGCCCAAGCCAGACGGTCATGGAGTTGACCCTCTTTATGGTGGCCAGATTCCGGGTATAGGAGGCAGGCAGATCAGAGATAAGACGGGGCAGATCGGAGGAAAATCCCGAATAGACCACTGCCCGGCAGTCATAGCTGTCCTGCGAGGTTATAACGCCAGAAACGCTTTCACCGCATTCGATCTTCTCCACCGGTTCATCAGTCCTGATCTCCACCGATCCTCTGGGAAAAGAGGCCAGTATGGCGTCAACTATGGCCTGAAGCCCTCCCTTGGGATATCCCTGGTCTGTAGCGCCCTCAGTTATAAAGAGGTCATAGATCTTACCCACCGATGGAATGGAACGGGGATTATGGGTTTTATTGTCGACGAACCGGGAGATGGGAGCGTTCTCGATGGATGCTCCCACCAGGAAATAGCACAGCCAATCCAGGAATCTCCTGGTGGTCAGGGAGATCCTATCCGGGAGGACCTCGGATAGGGTGATATTGGAGAAGTCCTTGCCCGATTTGGCCAGATAAAGGGTATTGAAAAGGGCTTTGATCAAGAGAAGCCGATCTTTCTTGGGAATCAGTCCGAAGGTCAGCCAGGCATTGATGCTCCAGGGAAAGGGCTTGACCTCTCCACCTATGCGGACATAGTATTTCCCAAAGGGAATAAATTGAGGAACCACATCAAAATATTTATCCATCAATTGTCTGAGCGGCCCGTTCTCCAGCCTGGTGATGGCATGCGGTCCGGTGTCTACCCTGTAGCCGTTTACATCATAGGATCGGCAGACTCCGCCGATATAGCTCTCCTTCTCCAGGATTGCCACCCTCTTTCCCTCTCTGGAGAGGGCCAGGGCGGACAGCAGGCCGCTGATTCCTGAGCCAATTACAATGGCGTCGATCTCGCTCATGACACACCCGATATGATCACAATCATCCGGAAATCAGTTATAAGCTTCTTGTTCGCCCGGATGCCTCGGCTATTCTCTCATGAGAATTCTTAAGTCTTTTGGCGTTCGGATCTCACACCTCTTTCCCGGTGGGGCAAAAGGTGGAGATGACAAGCAAGGACGAGTGCCAGAGAAAACGGCCGATGTTTAAAAAGCCTGCCCTGGATATGATCGGCTATGAAAAAGGCATAAAAGAGCCTTTATATCAGATAAGTTGATCCTTCCGCATCAGGTTGGGAATAAAGATGGCTTTACCGGCTCGACCATCGGGAAAGATATACCCGAATGCGCCGATGCCGATGAATGAATGAGTGGGATAACATGATCACCAGGGAAGATGTTGAGCACATCGGCTGGCTTGCCAGCATTGAGATCGATGACAGGGAAAAGGACGAGCTGGTGGAGCATTTTAACTCCATTCTGGATTATTTCCATCAGCTGGATGAGGTGGATACCGAGGGCGTAGAGCCCACCTATCGGGTGGTTGATCTGGCTAATGTCTTTAGAGATGATGCAGCATCTCCGTCTCTCTCCATAGAGCAGGCTCTGAAGAATGCCCCTCGCCGGGAAAACGGCTACTTCAAGAGCCCCAGGATCGTGTGACCATGCTCAGAAATTTAATGGAGCAGCTGAGGGATGGCTCAGCTGAAGAGTACCTCTCACGGCTGTATGAGAGGATCGAGAAGAGCCGGCTCAACGGCTTTACCACCCTGGCCGAAGAGAGCGCACTGGAAGAGGCGAGGCGGTTCGACAAGAGTCCCGGCCAGGGCCTTCTCTCCGGCCTGCCCATAGCCATAAAGGAATGCATCTCCACCAAAGGAGTCGAGACCAACTGCAGCTCCAATATCCTGCGCGGCTATATTCCTCCCTACGATGCCCATGTCATCGAACGGCTGAAAGCGGAGGGTGCCATCATCATGGGCAAGACCAATATGGACGAGTTTGCCATGGGCACATCCACGGAGACCAGCTGCTTTGGGCCCACCAGGAATCCCTGGGACCTCGATACCGTGCCCGGCGGTTCCAGCGGAGGAAGCGCCGCCGTGGTAGCCGGCGGCGAAGCGCCATGTTCGCTGGGCTCGGACACAGGGGGATCGGTTCGCTGCCCCGCCTCCTTCTGCGGCATAGTGGGGCTCAAGCCCACCTACGGCCTGGTCTCCCGCTACGGCCTGGTGGCCTATGCCAACTCCCTGGAGCAGATAGGCCCCCTCACTCATACCGTGGAGGACACCGCTCTGCTCTTGCAGGTCATATCCGGGCATGACAAAAGGGATTCGACCTCCGCCCCAAGGCCAGCCCAGAGCTACCTGGTGGGGCTGGATGACGGCGTGGTGGGAATGAGGATAGGAATTCCCAGGGAGTACTTCGGAGAGGGAGTCGCCCCGGCGGTGGAAAAAGCGGTCTGGGAGGGCATCCATACCCTGGAGGCTTTGGGGGCATCCTGGCAGGAGGTCAGCCTGCCCCACACCCGCTATGCTCTGGCAGCCTATTATGTGGTGGCCATGAGCGAGGCCTCCTCCAATCTGGCCCGCTTCGACGGACTGCGCTACGGCCTGAGGGAGGGAGAGGACAAGGACTGGCATACCACTTTCTCCGCCATAAGGGCCAAGGGATTCGGGCCGGAGGTCAAGAGGAGGATAATGCTGGGGACATATGCCCTCTCCGCCGGATACTACGGCCGCTACTACCTTAAGGCGCTGAAGGTGAGGACATTGATCAAAGAGGACTTTTTGCGGGCCTTCAAGGAGGTTGACCTTCTGGCCAGCCCGACAATGCCCATACCTGCTTTCAAGATCGGAGAGCGGATCAACGATCCGCTGTCGCTTTATATGGCCGATGTCTTCACCGTGCCCATCAACCTGGCAGGCGTGCCGGCTATATCCCTGCCCTGCGGCTTTGACCGCCACCTGCCCGTGGGCTTGCAGATCATCGGGCCACACTTCGGGGAGGCCGCAGTCCTTAAGGCCGCCCAGGCCTTTGAGTCGGCCACGCCCTTCCATGAGGCTAAACCGGAGGTGGTTTAGATGGAAAATGTAATCATCGGCCTGGAGATCCATGTGCAGCTGAACCGGCTAGCCTCCAAAATGTTCTGCAATTGCTCCACTGCATACCACAACTCTCCTCCCAATAGCCACACCTGCCCGATATGCCTGGGGCTGCCCGGCTCATTGCCGGTGATCAACCGCAAGGCGGTGGAGTACGGCATCAAGGTGGGGCTAGCCCTCAACTGTAAGATAGAGGAGGAGACGCTATTCTACCGCAAGAACTACTACTACCCGGATCTGCCCAAGGGATTTCAGATCAGCCAGTATGATTTTCCCCTGGCCACCAATGGGCACATCATGATATTGGGCGACGATGGGGCGGAGAGGAACATCCGCATCAACCGGGCCCATATGGAGGAGGACCCGGGGAGGCTGGTGCACGCCGGGACCATTGACAAGGCGAAATATACCATGGTGGACTACAACCGCTGCGGCATGCCCCTGCTGGAGGTGGTAACCGAGCCAGACCTGACTTCGCCCAAGGAGGCGCGGGCTTTTTTGGATAAGCTCAAGAGCATCCTGGAGTACCTGGAGGTCTTCGACGGCTCCCTGGAAGGAGCGATGAGGGTGGACGCCAACATATCCCTCAAGGGCGGCGACCGATCCGAGGTCAAGAACATCTCCGGCTTCAAGGGGGTGGAAAAAGCCCTCTCCTATGAGATCACCCGGCAGAAAAACCTGCAGCGACGCAACATCAAGGTGGTGCAGGAAACCCGCCACTTCGATGAGATCAGGAACATAACCGTATCCATCCGGAGCAAGGTGGGGGCGCACGACTACCGATACTTCCCGGAATGCGATCTGGCGGTGCTTCGCATCGCTTCTTGGGTGCCGGAGATCCGGGCTGCTCTGCCGGAGCTGCCCGATGCTAAGAGGGAGCGCTTTGTAAAACAGTACGGACTGACCGATGATCATGCCAAATCCTTGACCTCGGAGATCAAGGTGGCCAACTTCTATGAGGCTGTGGCGGCCAGGGCAGCGCCCAGGCTGGCGGCGGTGTGGATCGCCGATGTGCTCAAGGGGGAGCTGAACTACAGGGACCTCTCCATAGAGAGCTTCAAAGAGGAGCACATGACCGAGATCGTCGGGATGCTGGAGAAGAGCCAGATCACCGAGGACGGAGCAGTACAGATCATAAGGTCTCTGCTGGATAAGAAAGGCGGCTCTCCCGGCGATATTGTGAAGTCCCTGGGCCTCGGCAAGGCGGAGGACGATGCGGTGCAGAAGGCCGTCCGCGAGGCAGTGGCGGAGTGCGGCGCGGCTGTTGCGGACTACCGGGCGGGAAGCGAGAGGGCGCTCAACTTCATAGTGGGCCAGGTGATGAAGAAGACCAGGGGCAAGGCGGACGCGGGCGAGGTGCACCGGTTGGTGAAGGCGGAGGTGGACAAAGCCTAAACGGCTTTTATTATCAGGGATTGGGAAGGATGAGCATTTCCGATGAAATGCTCTCCTTTATTTCCTGAAAGGTATGCGTCTTGGTTTTGCCAGTCTTGAGTTCCTTCATCTCGATCGCTGCTGCTTTGTGCACCAGGAATTGCTCTTCTTCATCGATCATCCGTTTGCATCCAATAGTTTTGCTCACTCTACTACCTCCCAGCGGCCGCCTTTATCCGGGCCAATGCGCCGGATACGACCTTGTGCTTTCAATTTTCCGATATGCTTCTTGACGGCTCTCTCTGTGATGCCTATATGCAGGCAAGGTTTGCGACGATTATCTGTGGATCATTTCTCATTAGCTCGATGATTTTCTGGGAACTTTTCTGTGAACCTTTTTCCGTAGATTCCATATCCACAAGTCCCTTGCGGTAGACGGTGGCGATGAACATAGATCCGTCTCGGTCGTCGGTAAAACTTATTTCAGGCCACTCCGCCAGAGCGCGTTTGATGCCTGATCCAAGTCCTCTGTAAGGCAGAAGTCCTTTGGCCGCGTATGAAACGAGGATTGGATTTCGGATATTGGAAATTCCGGAACGGATCCACTCCACAGTTAGGTTATTGGGAAGATGGCCTGGGCTGATGATCTCTATTCTGGCACGGATTTAATGAACTGTGCTGCAATTTTAATCCAATATTTGCTTGCCTGTTGCCGACTCAATAATTTTCAGCAAATTTTTCTCTCTTTCAGAGAAGAATTCTTCAAAATTATTCGACCTCAAAGCAGATGGCTTGATTAAATGCGATTTGAGGATATCATCCATTCTGCTGGGCTTTATTTTTCCTTCTTTCTCAAGAATTCGCAAATATTCTTCTGTTGATCTATCTCCAATCTTGGTATGGGTCTTATTGGAGAGCGGTGTTTTATTAACTATGCAATCGCATCTGTCATCATATGAATCGACATTCCTTTCGCACCACTTCTTAGGGAAAATGTGGTGAATATCTATATTAGTATTAAAGTAATTTTCGATATCGATGGTTATATCACTAAGGAAGTCTTTGGCACCATTTTGCAGAAGTAAAGAGTAAATTCCTTTGAAAGCAGCACTTCTTCGGTCTTTCAAGTCAAGAATGCGTTTAGCAGAAAAATTAGATTCAATAATTGTGGTAGGCTCTAGGCGGTCATCTTTGATCCAATTTAAAACTTCCTTCAAGTCTCTGACAAAACGACTTTCGGGGATACCACGATATAATTCACCTAATACACCACACCAATACCATCTGACTAGTTTATCTCGAACTCCTGCATTTTCTGATTTACCCCCCAAAACTGCAAAAATGGCGGATAACGGTATTAATTGAGTAGTATATGGAAGATATTTAGAATCAAAAATTTTTTGAGAAGCCAAAAATTTCACAGTTTTCTCGTATCCTGTTGTAGCGGCCTCTGCCCATTCCTTGTAATTTTTGAGTTCTAATTTTAAAATAGTCTTGCGCGAGCAACTTACATTTGACGAGTTATTCCCATTATTATACGTAGCCAGTAAGGTTACTGTCTTAACAAAATCTGAGCCTTTTATATCATTTAAAACTGAATTCTTCTCAGTTAACCGTCTTTCTCGCGTTTCCCAATCCTTTCTCAAATTAAAATTTTTAGAAGCATATATCGCGACAAGCAAATCAAAGACGTCAAGATTAACTCCTGTGGAATTTATTCTTTCAAAAATCGGGCATATTGCCTCTGGTTGTGTCTCTTTTAGCAATGTTACATAAGGGATATCATATGAATAAAAACATTCATGAATAATGCTGCTCTCGAATTGACGCAGCAATCTTCGAATTTCATCATCATGATGCCAATAAGAATCACATTCATCTCTCCAATTGGAGAAATCAAAAGTTTTGAAAAGTGGGAATAATAACTCATTATATTGTTGATCGAAGCCTAATTTATCAGCCGATCCATTTATTGCTTCTTCTATATTCTCCTCTCCAGGTGCTAAGGCCTTTTTGATGTCCATATAATACCATCGATTTATTCGTTTCCTGCTTTTTGTGGACATTGATTCCTTGGGATTGGCAGGGAGATCTGAATACAGCGATTGAAAAAGTGCCGTGAGTCTTTGCTGACCATCAAGAATTAGTTCATCAGGATCTTTATTTTCAGTTTTGACTCCAGTGATCGGACGAGCTGCAAAATTCAGCTCTTTATTGCCGGTTTCTAGCATCATAATTGTTCCAATTGGATAATTTCGAGAGACACTAGCTAACAAATTTTTGATATGATCATCATCCCATATCCAACCACGCTGAAACTCTGGGAGCTGTATTCCTCCCGCAACAATTTTATCTAATAGTTTTTCTAGCCTGATCTTATCAATGGTAAAGGTTGTCAATTTATCCTCCTTAATTCTATATTCGGTACGATTTAAGTCAAATATAAAACTTTGGTCGTCAATCAGTTATAGGTTGGAATTGAAATTCCACATCAGAATTAACCCGTATTGAATACGGATATTCTTGACTAAGACACATTCACCATTGAGCCCATTTCTTCACGTCCATCCCCTCCGACTCTTCCAAAAAGCTCTCCTCGAATACCTCCCACTCCGGGGCCACCTTTGACAAGAGCAGCCCGGAGTGTCGCCCATGGGTCCCAGATCTTGCAGCTTCCTTTTGGCCTCGGACTAGACCTCAGGAGGGATTAATATGAGCCAAGCGAACGGAAGTCCACGCGCGGTGCAAGGATCTGTCCACAAAGCGGTGGCAGAGTGCAGCGCAGCGGTGGCCTACTACCGAGCGGGAAGCGAGAGGGCGCTCAACTTCATAGTGGGCCAGGTGATGAAGAAGACTAGGGGCAGGGCGGATGCGGGCGAGGTGCACCGATTGGTGAAGGCGGAGGTGGAGAAGAGCTAAACGGCTTTTATTATCGGGAGGGGGAATGATGAGCATTTTGCGCGGTCAGAACTCATTTTCCGATGAGATGCTCTCATTTATTTCCTGAAGGAAGGGATCAGAGAAACCTGATCCCCTTGGGCATCTCCCCGAAGTACTTCCGGAACGCTTCCGACCAGTTCTCCGGCTCCAGGCCCTTCTGGCTGAGGAAGGCCGAGGCCCACCTCTCCAGGCCCATACCGCTGCATCCGGACCATAGGGCTTCGCCGCTCTGGGCCTTCACTGTGAAGCCCTTGGGGTATTTCTCCCCGTTCACAAATAGATTCTGAAACTGAAGTCCAGTCTCCGTTGTAGGGCAGCACCGACTCATAGTCCACCGTCCCGGCGCCGGTCATCCCGGCAAGCCCGAATTGGGCCATGTGAGATATCTGGATCCTGAGTGGCTGGACCGGCCTGGCGGATGGGATGAGGCAATGAGGGCTGGGGCGTGAGGCCCTTTGCCATCCTATCCGACTTTATGGGGCTTCGTTGCTTGCTCTAGGATTTTCAAGTAAAGCTCTTCCCCAAGCCAAAAACCACTTTCCCTCAAAACATCGAGATCATGTCTGAGCGATGGAATCTTTCCTTCTAACTTCGCTTTGAGCAGAATGCCGATTGTGCCAGTGACCATGAGATTGTACTCCCTTGGCCACTGCCCTGCCGTCATAATCGTCCATGAGAACAATGTCTGCTTTTTGCTCCAGCGCCAATACGATTGCAGCCGCCTCGCCATCGTCGAGAGTCATCTTCAATGCCTTTTTCAGGTCCGTATCCTCAATTGATAAAGGATGAATCCAGTCTGCTTCCTTAATCTCTTTGGCATCCTTTGCGCCACCGCTATTCTCGACTGATTCCGTCAAGACCTCTCTTGGCACTAATATCTCCTGGAAAAAGTCCCTCAAAAGGCTGAGCCGGCCTGCTTTGGAGAGATGAATAAGCGGAGAGGAGTTACAGACTACCTTTGGCAAAGGCCACGTCCTCCTCCAGATCCTCCACAGTGTAGTGCCGCTCGATCTTTCTCTTTCCCAGCTCTCCGAGAAACTCCCGTTTTGATATATTTGCCAGCCGCCGGGCCGGGCCCATGGCCAGAATGCCCCTCTGGTAAAGGGCGAGAGCCAATTCGAGCTTCAATACATGCTCCAGATCCCTCCGGGGAATCTTCATTGAATTGAGAATATCGCTCGGGATGGCTATTGTTGTCATTGTCTGGCATCTATTATTTCGGCAATTGCCAATCAACCTTTTGTTTTATGGGTCGAGAAGAGCGTGGCTATGATTGTGAGTTGCTCGATCCTCATTCTCTTTGATGAAAAACGACCTCTCGAGATGTCTGGAGCAGATCGATATACTCGGCTGTGGTGGGTTATTCTAACAGCCTGGCGGCCAAGTTCATGGCTGCTCTGGGGGCTCCCGGCGGGATGGAAAGAGCCATCCCGGCTAAGGAGGAGAGGTCTGCAATGATTCCCAGAACATCTCTTTTCTTTAACTTATCCTGATCATCAAGCTCCTTTAGGATAGTCTCGACATCCCTCTTGCTGGCATTTAGCTGCGCCGTTTCCCTAACAGCCCGCAGCATCTTCTCCCTCATCTTCTCCAGCCTTTCGATCATGGCCTGATCCCTTTCATCCAAGGCCTCGGCTAGCTGCTTCTTGGCAAGACCCTTGGACTCGATCTCCCTTTGCAGCCCATTGATTTGGTTCTTGAGGGAATAAAGGTCCTTTCTGGCGTTGCCGGAGCTGGTATTCAGATTCAGGATGGCAAACTCGATGTTCTGGAGATGCAGGTCGAGCAGCCCCTTCAGCTCGTTCACTATCCGGTTATCATTTTCTCTCTGGACCAGTGAAGCCAGTAGGATGGACTTTAATGTATCAAAGCGCTGCTCAAGGCTGGCTGAATCTTGTGAGGCAATAAGGATCTTGAGATAAGCTTGAGCTTCTTTTGGAAGCCGATTGCAGTGGCCCTTCAGAAGGGGAACGATCTCTTCCAGGTATCTGTCGGCTACTATCCATGATTCTACCTTGTTCAGCCCTTTTGTGCTCTTATAAGCATCTCTGCCTAAAGTTTCAAGATAAGTCCCCCTGGTGTTTTCGCAGAGTTCTCGAGCTGTAGTTTCGACATCTCTAAATAGAGATTTGATCTTTTGATCCACAATAGGGATGCTCTTTTCAACCAAGGTATAGTCCACAATCTTAGATGCCAGAGGGACTTTAGACCTTGCCTCTCTCAGGCATTCAGCAGATCGGAGGCAATATTTTGTATAAGACTTCAGATCCCGCTTTCTGAGAGCAATATCCTCAATTGAATAGGCTCTGACTTCTCGCAGAGCTTTTGATAGGTTAATTACTGCCTCTAAAAGGACCTCCTTACTCTCAGAGGACTCTATCGCCCTTTCTGCCTCAAATAGGTATTTTTGCACTTCATCCTCCTTAGGCAAATCCGCGAATAGAAGACAGTGTAGCGATAAGTAAAATGGCAGACAAAAAGCAGCAGGATTGAAATATTCAGCCTCTTCAGATGACCTTCTAAAAAAAACTATTGCATCTTCCAAATTAGATCTAAACTCATTATCATCCTCAGTCGCCTTTAGGATAGATATCTTCCCAAGAGAATGATATGCGGTACATCTTACAAAGGATACATTATCATGTGTCAGCTTGTGCAAGTCATCTAACGTCGCATTTATGTCAGGGATATATCTGAATGAAGATCCCAGAGCATCTGCTATTCTCTCTCGTATGCAGCTATTTTGATCATTTGCTAGCTTGTGCAGGTCCTTCCACGCATTATTTTTATCCGGAACATATTGGAAAGCTTTTCCAATTGCATCAGCCGCAGGTTCTCTCACATTGTCTTCAGGGTTGTTGATCAGCTTGATTAGATCTGTCCATACTTTGCCTTTTTCCGGAATGCATTGGAAAGCTGATGGTATTGAATATGCAGCCATCCACCTTACTTCGTTATCCTCATGACTTATCAGCTTGATTAGATCTTGCCATGCTGTCCATTTGTCTTTATCCGGGATATATGAGTAAGCCCATCTCAGCAAATCAGCCGCCTTCATTTGCACATAGCCATCTGTAGCATTTGTCAATCCCATTAAATCCGCCCATGCCTTGCTTTTATTAGGATTTTGGGGGAATGCCAATTTCAGTGCATTTGCGGCCGTCCACCTTATTTCACCATCTGGGTCTCTAAACGACCTAATTAGATCATCCCATGCAATTTGTTTTTCTTTGTAAGGAATGTGACCATAGACCGATCCCAGTGCATTGATAGCCCCTACTCTCACTTCCATATTTGGATCGCTATTTAGTCGATGTAGGTCTTCCCATGCATTGATTTTATCAGGAACGTAAGGGTAAGCCGAACGCAGCAAATATTCTACCCATATCTGATCATAGCCATTATCGCTATCGATCCAGCTGATTAAATCCCTCCATCCAGTATTTTTATCAGGAATATGCCTAAAAGCTGATGACAATGTAGAAGCAGCTTCGAATCGAACTTTTTTATTTTGGTCACGAGTCAGTCTGTGCAGATCATCCCATGCTCTATTTTTATCGGGAATATATTTGAACGCGGATTTCAACGCATTAGTAGCTTCAGCTCTCACTTTGCTGCTTTCATCACTGGTTAGTCTATGTAGATCATCCCATGCTCTATTTTTATCAGGAATATATTTGAACGCGGATTTCAACGCATTAGTAGCTTCAGCTCTCACTTTGCTGCTTTCATCACTGGTTAGTCTATGTAGATCATCCCATGCTCTATTTTTATCCTGAACATATTGGAAGGCAATTTTTAATGTATCAGCAGCTCCGGCTCTCACTTCGCTTCTCTGGTCATCGGTCAATCGATGCAGATCCTCTATCGCTGAAAATTTCTCATTTAATCCTATAAAAACTATATTAAGTCCATTTATAACTCCCTCTCGTACTTTTCTGTCTGGGTGGTTGGTCAACAAGATCAGGTCTTTCCATACCATGTCTTTGTTTGGAACTCTTTTTAAGACAGATCTTAATGCATGAGATGCCTTTTCACGCACTCCGCTATCGTCATCATTAACTAGAACAATAAGATTCTTCCATGCGCTCTCTTTGTCATCAATGCGCTTAAAATTCATTTCAAGAAGCATTGCTGCTTTCTTCCTCAGATCTGAATCTGAGGAAGATACCATCTCATCGATATCTATTTGGAGCACCAATGACTCGCACCAAAAGCGAATACCCCGAGGAGCTTATAAAGATATTTCTGATCCATCCCGAACAGATGCCCGCTGGGATAATTCTGGGTCCTATGCTACAAGCGTTTTTTTTAGCCAATTTATCTATAATGCTATTCGCCGCCTAATTTATGCACAACCAGCCACGATAGATCTCAAGAAAAACCCCTCAGGGATCAGAGGAATCTGATCCCTTTGGGCATCTCCCCAAAGTACTTCCGGAACGCCTCCGGCCAGTTCTCCGGCTCCAGGCCCTTCTGGCTGAGGAAGGCCGAAGCCCACCTCTCCAGGCCCACACCGCTGCATCCGGACCAGAGAGCCTCGCCGCTCTGGGCCTTCACTGTGAAGCCCTTGGGGTACTTCTCCCCGTTCACGGATAGGTTCTGAAACTCAATCCAGTTTCCATTGTAGGGCAGCACCGCCTCATAGTCCACAGTTCCCGCCCCGGTCATCTCAGAGAGACCGGTCTTGCCCTCCTGGGCCATGAACCATGGGGTGACCCAGGCCGTGCGCCAGCGCAGCTCCAGTATATCCTCGAAGATGTGCTTGTAGCAGGCGGTCAGCTTCTCCTTCTCCGCCAAAACCTGCTCCTTTGTCCCCAGCCAGACGATCTCAATCCGGTGAAACTCATCCACCCTCTCTATGCCGTGAATTCCGCCGGACTCATAGCGGTGGCTGGTGCCCGATCGGTCGAATACGCATATGGGCAGCTCCTCATTGGGGAGAGTCATCCCCTGCAGAAATCCCCAGAAGGTGGGACACTGGGCATAGCACATCCCTCCGATGGGAACATCTATCTTCTCCTTGACCAGCTCCAGGGGGACCTCATGGGTGATCTTGTAGTAGTCCATGACCTCCTCCCAGAAGGCCGGGTCCCGGGTCTTGGGGGGGCAGACGAAGTAGATCTCGGGGTAAACCCCTTGCGCATGGCCGCTCTTCTTCCAGACGTCCCATGTATCCAGCTTGGGAAAGATCATCTCCCGATAGGCCAGCGGCTTCAGGATCTCCTCCAGCACAATCCTCTCGAAGGCCCGGAAGACGGCGGTGGCCTGAGGCCCGTAGATCCACTGCCCCCGGCTGGAGCCGTGCTTGATCCAGCCCACCTTCTGCATCTCCTCGGTGGGATCCCGGTTGAACTTGGGCTCCCGGGCTGCGCTCTCCCATAGTAGCTCCCAGTGCTCGGTCTTGCCGCCATAGGTCTGCAGCTTCTCTTCCAGCAGGCTGATGATCCGGTCAGGGATGCGGTTTTCTATCTCCGACTGGCCTAGAGTTCCCTCCGGGCCCACATCCAAAGACAGGAAAAGCCGTCCGCCTTCATGCCTGATCTCCCGGACATAGGGGATCTTGTGGGTGATGGCCCGGTCCGATTCCACCTCGATATCGAACCTGCTCACATCCAGGCCCCGCACTCCGATCCGGAATTGCTTGCCTAACAGCTCAGATAGCGGCCGGCGCAGCCTCAGCAGGGCATCATGGGCCCGCACAAATCTGTCGCTGTCTATGACCAGATCGATCTTATTTCCATAGAGCTTCCAGGCGGTCAAATGGGCTCCCTGCCCCTCCGGCGCTCCCTTCTGCAATATGGGGCAGGCGCTGGCAAAGAATTCTGAGAGAGCCGCCTCGGCGCTGGCCGCGTCGCCGCTCAGCCGCAGGCTGGCCTCCAAATGAAATTTCATCTCTCCTCCGTGATCTTCACTGTCTCTTCCGCTATTTTAATGTTCATCAGCAGATCGTCTACTGTGGAGAGCAGAGTCCCAATCTTCTCCGTGGAGAACTGCAATGTGAGACGGTCCGCCTCCACATCCAGGGCCATATTGGGCAGGTTGTCCGGCTCCACTGCCTTGGCCGCAGCCTCAGCCTCCCGCCCCCGGAAAACAAGGCGGGCCCGGATCATAATCCGCTCCCGCTCTCCGTCGGGAGAGCCGGCTCCTTTTCGGGGGAATGAAGCTGCTCTCCCACAATCTCATCCAAAATAGTGAGGAACCGATCCTCAGATCCAGGGGGAATGGAGCCCCCGCTGGCGATGGTGTGCCCGCCGCCCACTCCGCCCACCGCTCCAGTCGCCCGTCGCATAGCCACAGAGAGGTCCAGCCCCCGGGAGATCAGCGGCCTGTTCCCACGCGCCGAGATCTTGACTATTCCTTCCTTGTGGTTGAGGGTAATCAAAGGCAGATCAGTATAAAGATAGCGTATCCCCAGGCCGGATACAATCGCCCCCGCCTCGCCATTCTCCATCTTCAGATAGCGAATATTCTTCAATGCCCGGCTCTCCTCTCGCAAAAGGGCTATCTCCCGCAGGATATGATCCTTGTACTCCGCCGCCATCTTGCGGGCCTCAGGCAGGGCGCTCTCATCGCGCAGGCATATCTGCAGGCCCAGCCCTGGCACGTCACGGTTGCCGCAGGCGTTTAATAGCTGCACCATCTCCAGGGAGTTCTCCACCACCTCATGCCGCAGCCGGATAACCTCCCCCACAATGGAGTCGGCGGCAAAGGAGCCCTGCATCAGCAGTTTGAGAGCGATGGCTGAGCTCAGTCGGGCCAGATCATCCTTCTCCAGGCTCTCCACATGGCCGGAGATCTTCAGCTCCTGCAAGAACTGTGTCGCCGCATATCTGTCCCCCACATATTGCAGGAGCGGCTCTATACAGCTGGCGAAGACCTCCTCCACAGGTCCGTCCTGGGCCATCTTCAGGCCTGGCCGGACCTCCACCGCTCCGGAGGATACCGCCTCATCCAGGATGCTCCGGTTGGCCCCGATCATGGCCTGCCGGTCGCCCATAGCCCCTACCAGGGCCAGGCCGGCCAGATCGGAGTTATCACCCATATGCCGGACCACGGAGTAGACCGTACCCGCTGCAGACAGCTCAAAGGCCCCATCAATTCCGAAGAGATGGGGATTTAAGTGCATGCAATCTATACTTCCCACCGGCCGGTGGTGGTCCAGAACAAAACAGTCCTCTTTGATCCGGGATATAGTCTCCGGCTTGCCGCTGCCCATATCGCAGAAGACCACCGGCCGGTCCAGGCCGGCAAGTACAGTCTCGTCCAGTCTATTGAGCAGTGTAGCCTGAAAAGGTATTCCGGCACGCCGCAGCGCAGTGCAGATCAGGGCAGCGGAGGTGATCCCGTCGGCATCGTCGTGGGAGATCACCCGCATGCTCTCGCAATGCAGTATCGACCTGGCAATGGCCTCAGCAGCTTTATCCAGCCGCTTCATGAGATGAGAATCTCAGCCGTCTCCGGCGAATAAGTCCATTCCGGCGCCAGCCGTCCGGAGTCATGGTAGTATTTAACCAGCCGTCTTACCTTGTTCTCAGTCAGTTGCAGAGCTCTTTTGTTGTGATCATCCTTTTTATTGGCATTGATATGCTTCCTGACATGCAGGGCCTTTCTCATGAGATTAGCCAGGTCCTCAGGGATATCGGGCAGGGCCTTATTCTCCTTTAAGAGGCCGGTTATGCTCTTGCCCAATGCCAGCTTGGTGCTGGGAACCCCGTACTGATCCCTCAGGGTCAGGCCGATCTTGCTGGGGGCCGCTCCGCTCTCATGCAGCTTCATGATAGTCTTTTCCAGCTCCTCTTTGGATATATCAGACCAGGCAGGTGCCTTGGCGCCCACAGGAGGTCGGGATCGGGAGGAGCCCTTTTTTCTGCTATGCATCTTAGCCATCTTTACAGTCCTCATCAAATTTCATAAAGGCGAAGGTGTAACTCTCCCTGCCAGGTGGGATAAAAAACTTGCGCCGCCATCTAGGCAATTGATTTATAGGCGGGAGGTTTTCCAGGGCCATGTTATGTTTCCCGAGTATATAAACCGGCTCTTTTATCTCGTGGGAGAGGCAGTAGTGCTGCTGGCCTTCGCGGTGCTCATTTTGTCCATAATCGTGGCTCTGCTCGTCCTTTACTCCTTCAAGACCGGGAACTTCTTTGCCGCCCGCTATATGCTCATAGGCATAATCCTTCTGGAGAATGTGGTAAAAGCCATATTCTGGCTCCTCAGAATAGATGACAGCATCGTAGACGATGTGGGTGTGAGGCTGCGCAATTACATAAACAACAGAAAATTCTCAAGAGTCCCTTATGAAGAGCGCTTCATCTTCATGCCCCAATGCGTTCGCAGCACAGAGTGTCCAGCCAAGCTGACTCCCGAGGGCATAAAATGCATCGATTGCGGGCGCTGCCGGGTGGGTGAAGCAAAAAAATATGCTGAGGGCTTGGGCTACCGGCTATTTGTTGTGCCCGGATCGAGCTTCATCAAGAGGATGATAAAGAAATATCAGCCGCAGGCCATTGTTGGCGTTGGCTGTCACATGGAAATAAAAGAGGGGCTGGATCTCTGCCACCGCTACGGCATACCGGCCAGAGGCGTTCCTCTTCTAAGGGCAGGCTGCGTGTCTACTGACCTCGATTGGGAGCAGTTTTACGAGGCTATAAAGGAGTAAAACTTATGGAAGGGAGCAGGCTAATAGATAGTGCCTTTGCGATATGAAAATAAAAGCCCTAAAAAAAAAGCTGAGTGGTGCAATTTATTCCATGCTGATGGCTTCGGATGGGCAAGCCTCAACGCATGTCTTGCACTCAGTGCACTTTTCCTTGTTTACTACTGCGATTTCATCGTCGCCCATGGTGATGGCTTCTTCCGGGCACTCCTCGACACAGGTTCCACAGCTTACGCACTCATCTCGGTTGACAACTGCAGGCATTATTAAATCCTCCAAATTTGCCTCACACGGCAAACCTTCCTGTTAGTATATCTGATATATACCTTTCGTTAGCCGGTGCAGCTCAACCGGCATTTAAGCCAGCTGGTTTTAGGCCAGCTGGTTGTACCTCTTTCGATCCTTCAGCTCCTGACGCTTGGCACTGTTCCATCCGCTCACTGCCTGGAGATAGCCGGTGATGCGGCTTATATGGTCTACGTCCTCTGAGCCGCAGTTGGGGCAGCTATCCTTCAGGCCGCCGGATACCATGGAGCATCCCAGACAGACGGTTATGTCCTTGCTGAAGGTGAAATAGCCGATCTGGGTCTCACGGGACAGTCGCATCCCGAAGTCCATCAATCCCTGTGGATCGGGAGCTGCTTCTCCTAAGAAGATGTGGAAGATGTTGCCGCCGTCGACTATGGGGAAGAAGACATGCTCATGCTTGGCCCTCTCAAAGATTGTCACATCGGCGGAGGGCGGCAGGTGAGTGCCATTGGTGTAATAGACGGGCAGGTCACGGGTCTTATGAAGCTTCTTCTTCACTGCATCCAGGTCGCCCTTCACCACCTTCTCCGCATATTCCCTGAACTCCTCATGGATCAGGTCTGAGACGGCAAAGCGCTGAGCGGTGGTCTCAGCCGGCGTTCGGGCCAGGGCAATGGTCATGCCGTGCATCTGGGAGAGCTTCTTGGAGTAGATCTCCATCTCGGTCATGGCCCGAACCGCCAGCTTCCAGGCGTCTCTGGACTCATGCATCTGTTTCCCAGTATGAAACTGCACCATCTCATTGACTCCCACCACGCCGATGGTATATACCAGCCCCTCCAGGCCCACTGCCACAGACCCCTTCTCTCCGGTGATGGGATCGCGCGGCTGCTGGGTGGCGAAAGGCATGCGGTGATTCTTGATGATCTGGTTCATCCACTCCCGCTTGACCTTGAATATCTCCACCGATGTATCCATCAGCTCCCTCAGGTACTCAAAAAGAAGCTCATCGTCGCCCCTGGCCAGATATGCCGCTCGCGGGCAGTTAAGTGATACCACCTGCCATGAGCCCATGGAGAAGTGCTTGCCGTCCTTGAAGAGCAGCTTGTCTTCGAACTGGCTGTCGCTGTCAGCCGTGGCAGCGAACTGATAGGCGCAGCACTGGTAGCAGGAGATCCCCTCCCCCGCTCCCCGGTAGGCAGGAAGCTGGTTGTCGAAGTAGGGCGTGCCGTACTCTGCTGCCAGCTTGAAGGTCAGAAGATACAGATCCCTGTAGCTGGGCAGATCGGGATGGGCCGCGTTATAGGCCTCGTCCTCCTTCATGAAGTCCGGCTCGATGCTGATCTCGGGCTTGGGGAAGTTGAAGGGCTTGCCCCAGTAATCCCCGGCCAGCATGACCTCCATCAAGGCCTTGAAGGCCAGGCGCACCTCGCGCTCGAAGCTGCCGTAGGTCTTGAGCGGCGCATCAGGAGATGAGCCATCCCAGACCCGGCCGGCGTAGACGGCAGGCTTGTCCCGCCAGAGCTTGGGAACGCCCGGAGTGAGCTGAACGCTGGAGAATACCAGTTGGCCGCCCCTTGCCACCATCATCTGGGTCATCTCGTAGACGAACATCTGCATCAGCTGAAGTATCTCTCCGTAGCTCTTGCCCTCGAAATAGGGGGCGATAAAGGTGAGGAAGTTATAGAAGCCCTGGCCGCCGGCGAAGTTGGTCTGGGCGCTTCCCAGGGCCTTGACGGCGTGAAGTATGGCCACCTCCGCCTTCTTTGCCGGCCCGGCCACGCTGGCCTTGGTGCCCAGGCCATCGGGCATGAGCCCGTAGTAGAGGAAGTAGCGCAGGTCCCAGTCCTGGCAGAATGGCCTGGTTCCGAAGTACTCCAGGTCGTGGATGTGCAGATCCCCGGCCAGGTGGCGGTCGGCGAGGTATGGAGGCAGGAGAAGGAGGTACTGCTCCTTGCTGATCTTGTCCGCCTTCTTCTTATGGCTGGTCTCGGCATTCTCCTGCAGGTTGGCGTTCTCCTTGGACTCAAAGCCCGTGCCGATATCTATGAGGTGGGCGTCGAATACAGGTGTGCCCACCCTGGTGCAGATGTTGCGCCACTCGGCATGATGCCTCTCCAAAAGAACTACGTTCATTATCTCCCGCACCAGGGGGCCGCTCAGGTACTGGACGCTCATCCAGCGCACCCGCCGCTCCACCTCTTTGGCTATGTCCTCCGCCTCTTCTGCGGTTATGCCCGGACTTTTATAAAACTGCTCGGAGAGCTTGGTCTCCTTCAATAATTGCTTGGCTATTGCCCCCCTGTCCCAGTCCAGCAGATGCCCGTCTGTGGTCCTGACCCTAGGCATAGCTGATACCGCCAGCCCCTCCAGCGTCTGTTGCACTATCCTGCTGCTCAAAGCCCATCCCCTCTGCAAAGCATGATTAATACCCTCAATTCTAAACAGGACATTTTATTTAAGGCAAGGTTTATGGGAGTTTCGCTCCGAACTTAAACTAAATTTTTAGTTAATTATATTTTCTTCCTTGAAGCATGATCTCCCTAGATGTACCGGCATACCTGGATATATCACCAGGCCAAGCAGAGAGAAAGTATTGTCTTCTATGCCAATCTTTAACGAATAATAATTATATTAGCTATCCTTGCCTCTGCGCCAGCCACTCTTGAAGAGATCAGCTTGAAACCCGACATTGTAGGAAGTTTCAAGAAAAGTATTTATACTATCGTTTGCTTTCAGGGTCAGAGCGGGTACACTTATTTTTACTAACCCCCACTCCCCTACCCGCTCTGTATGATTTTCAGATTTGCTTTTATAAAATTAGGCTTTATATAGGTTAACAAATTGCGGATTTTGACGGAAATTACTATGATAAATATGCCTTACCATATGCAGTCCTAGAGCATCATCTAGAGAGCTGATTGAAAAGGCAATACAATGAACTGGGAGATCCAGGGCGAGGAGCCGGCCGCCAGCCGACAGACCCCTCGCACCGGTGACAAAATGGACGCATGGAATGGAGTAGCTCATTCCAATACACTTTTCTTTAAGCAATATAATTTTACTTAAGGATTTCGGCCCGCGATAGCGAGCCGGATTCATGATCCGCTCATGGCGGCTGCAGCCTGATGGCTTTGATCGCCGCACCCGATTCCCGGCAGTAGTCATCGATCCTCTTCATGGTGTGCTCCACCATCCCCCCTGAGGTCATGATCAGGGTGTTTTTGCCTATAAGCGCCTTGAGGATGCACTTGTCTATCACCCCATATGTAAAATCCAGAGGAATGCTGCACCTCTCGGCCATGAGCTTGGCGCTGCTGCCCATAGCTCCCTTGTAGCAGTCACCGATTTGATCGATCACAGCCCGGACAGCCATCTCGTCTGTGCCATCTGCATCGCAGAGGTAGATCCTGCCCAAGAAGCCGTCCCGATCCCGGCCAGCCGGCTGGAGAAGATCGCACAGATCAAGAATATTTCTGGGCGGCCTGCCGCGGGATACTATTCCCCGGCTGGCCAGCTCCTGATAGATGTCCACAACCAGGGGCGGCTTGAGCCGGGCGTCCCGAACCAGATCGCAGTCCATGAAAACATCCGGACCGCTGCCCCGGCGCACCATCCCGCCGTCCTTCATCAGTATGATCTCATCAGCCCAGCGATAAGCCAGATCCACATCATGGGTGGAGATTATCAATGTCTTGCCACCCTGGTTCAGCTCATCGAGCATCTCCATGATCTCCTCCGAGCTGGCCGGGTCGAGATTGGAGGTGGGCTCATCCAGGATCATCACCTGGGGCTCCATGGCCAGGATTCCGGCTATGGCCACCCTCTTCTTCTCCCCGCCGCTGAGGTGATGGGGCGGACGGCGCTCGTATCCGGAGAGGCCTACATATTGCAGGGCAAAGCCCACATACCTCTTGACCTTCTCGGATGGATATCCCAGGTTGGTCGGCCCGAAGGCGATGTCCTGGTAAACCGTAGGGGCAAAGAGCTGATCATCGGAGTTCTGGAAGACCATGCCCACCGCTCGGCGCACGGCCCTCAGGCTTGCCGCATCGTACTGCAATGGCCGGCCGGCAAAAAGAACCTCTCCGGAGCTGGGACGGAGGATGCCGTTGATCATCAGCATGAGGGTGGACTTGCCTGCTCCATTGGGCCCCACCAGTGCCACCTTGGATCCCTCCTCCAGGCTGATGTTTATGTCCTTCAGAGCCAGGGTGCCGTCTCCATAGGAGAAGCTGAGATCCCGGATCTCGATGATATTGGTCATTGCCGTCACAGCAGAGAGGCATCTCTGCTTAAAACAGCGATGGTCGAGGCCAGGGCCAAATAAGCCGCAGCAGCCAGCATCTGCCGGCCCGTCGCCTTTCCGGTCTGTTCCATGATCTCCAGCTTGCCGTCATAGCAGCGACAGTCCATGGCCAGGATCAGCCTCTCTCCCTGCTCCCAGGATCGAAGAAACAGGACCGATGCGAGCATGGCAAAGGAGTCGAGAGATTTTCTGGTTCCGGAGTCCCCCAGCCGCATTACCTGGGCGCTGTGGATTCGAGCGGCCTGATCCAGGAATACGAAAATGTAGCGGTATATCATCATGGAAAGCTCAATGATCGATGAAGGTATGCGCAGCGACCTCAGGGTGGCGAAGATCTCGATCATGGGCGTGGTCAGAGCAATGAAATAAAGGGAGCATGTGCCTCCAAAAGTCCTGGCCAGGAGAAGGAGGGCCAGTTCGGCGCCCTCTTCCCTTACCGCCAGATCCAGGCCGAAGAGGGGTAGCTCTATGAGCGCGTTTCCCTCCCCCTGGATGAAGGCCACCACGGCGGCGCTGAGCAGTGCAAAAGAGAGGGGGGCCAGGAGAAGATGAGAGTAGATGCGGCCGGGAATTTTGGCCAGAAGCACTGTGGCCAGGCTCATAGTCAAGGCCACAAAAAGAGGAGCTAGGGGGGATGGGGAGGAGACAGAGATGAGCATGGAGGCCAGGCCCAGAAAAAGCTTGAGGCGGGGGCTGGCATCACGCAGGCCATTGTCGAGGGCGTAGTCGTCTAAGAGATTATGCATCCTTATTTCCGTCCCTCTCCGCCGCCGCTGAGGCGGCCTTGGCCCGACCCCGGTAGTAGCCCAGGAAGTAGCCTATGATCAGGCTGCCCACGGCGGCTTGCAGGGCGAAGAGGAGGCTTTCTATCTCCCCGCTCTGCGGCTTATAAATGGAGCTGTACCAGGGCTCGTAAGCGCCGCCGGTCAGGTCGGATATTACTCCCTCCGCCTGGCTGTCCGCCCCGCTCCACTCGTGAATCCCGGTGGAGGCAGTATAGGCGAAGGCAGCGATGAAGAGCAGCACCAGGCCCAGCACAATGGCCTCCAGGCTCATCCCTGATCCGATTTTCATGCTGCGACCTCCCGGAGCCGGGCCACTGCTTTTTCCGAGACAACATTCATCCTCACCAGAACGTCGCTGCGGAGCTGTACTATGTACTTGAACATCAATGCAGTCACCGCTCCTTCCACTGCGGCCAGGGGCACCTGGGTGATGGCAAATACGGCGGCAAAGGCCTCGAATGAGGCGTAGACTCCGCCGGAGGCGGCGGGAAAGGCCAGGGCCAGCTGGGCCGCAGTCACCAGATAGGTGGCCCAGTCGGCCAGCGTCGCCGCCAGGAAGACGGAGAGGTAAAGGTGCAGGCCGGAGCGCATGGCTGTCCTGTAGATCAGGTAGCCCACAGCCGGTCCGGCTATGCCCATGGAAAAGACATTTGCTCCCAGGGTGGTCAGGCCCCCGTGGGCCAGGAAGACGGCCTGGTAGACCAGAACGATCACCGCCAGGACAGAGGTGATCGCCGGCCCGAAGATGATGGCTCCCATGCCCGTGCCGGTGGGATGGGAGCAGCTGCCGGTGACGGAGGGCAGCTTCAGGGAGGAGAGGACGAAGACGAAGGCTCCGGCCACGGCCAGCAGGGGCAGGGTCTCGCGGCTCTCCTTGATCATCCGGTTCATCTTATAAACACCGTAGGCAAGCACGGGCAGCGATAGAGCAAACCAGATCTCCCACCAGGGATGGGGGAGAAATCCCTCCATAATATGCATTATGTCACCTTATTCTGCAGCGACATCCTGGCATATAAAGTTTTCTTGTGTTATGACCAAATAAGTTTAATTATCATTTTCACCCTGCCCATGAACAGCTCTTAAATAGCCTCCCAGCCCATTTACTCTGCCTTGACCCAAATATTCACCGTCACTGAGCTAAATTCAAGGATCTCCGACCGCCTGGAGGGCGACCTGCGCCTGCACGACCTCTGGGCCAGGGGCGAGGTCTCCAATTACGTCCACCACCGCTCCGGGCACAGATACTTCACTCTCAAGGACAGGGAATCCCAGATCTCCTGCGTCCTCTTCCGAAGTAACGGCGGCTCTCTGGACTTCGAGATGAATGACGGCAAGAACGTTCTGGTCTACGGTGATGTGACTGTCTACCGCCCCCAGGGCAGGGTGCAGCTCGTCGCCCGCGGCATCAAGCAGGATGAAGGCCTGGGATTTCGGCACCTGCAGCTTGAAGCCCTCAAAGAGAAGCTGGCTAGAGAAGGCTTATTCGCCCCGGAGAGAAAGCGTCCCCTCCCTCGCTATCCACAGAGGATAGGAATAGTCACCTCTCCCCAGGGGGCGGCTCTGAGGGATGTGCTGCGCACGCTGGGAAATTATCCCGCCAGAATCATACTCTCTCCCGCTCAGGTGCAGGGGGAGGAGGCAGAGAAGAGCATTGCCGCCGCCCTTCTGGCCTTGCGGGGCCGCTCTGATCTGATCATAGTCTGCCGGGGAGGGGGCTCGACCGAGGATCTGTGGTGCTTTAACTCAGAGATGGTGGCCCGGGCCATATTCGCCTGCGACGCGCCGGTGATCTCCGCTGTAGGCCATGAAACGGACGTGACCGTGGCAGATCATGTGGCCGATGCCAGGGCGGCGACCCCCACAGCAGCGGCAAAGATGGCTGTTCCTGACCTGGAAGAGGTACAAGAGGCCCTGAAATATACGAAGGTGCGGATGATGCGAGCCCTCTGGAGCAGCCTGGAGAGAGCCGAGGATCGGCTGGGTCATCTGCAGCATGCCCTATCCGCCCGGCGGATGTACTCCCTGACCAGGGACTGCCGCCAGCGGCTGGACTATCTCAGCCAGAGGCTGGAGGGGGCAGAAGCTGGCCGGCTTAACCGCCATAGGAGCCGGCTGGAGCTGATGGCAGGGCGGCTGGGAGCGGTGGGCCCGCAGGAGACGCTTCAGCGCGGCTATGCCATCGCCAGATCTGGAAAGGGCTTGATAGTCAAGGCGGCAGATGTCCGGCCGGGTGAGGATATAGAACTGATCCTCTCCCAGGGGCGGCTGCTCTGCCGGATTCTGGAATGCAGGGAAGATGAGGGGGCAATGCTCTGAAGCAAGAAGAGACAAGCCTGGAAGAGGCATTGGACGATCTGGAGCAGATCGTAGAGGTACTGGAGGAGGGCAAGATGAGCCTGGAAGAGAGCCTGGAGCTTTATGAGAAGGGAATGAAGCTGGTCTGCCTCTGCCAGAGCAGGTTGCAGAGCGCTGAGAAGCGGATCGAGTGCCTCACCGGAGAGCTGCCCACTGATCTGTCCTGAGCCAAAGGAACAGGCAAAAGCGAAATCTCTCCGCCTGGAGATCCGGAGCTGGCAATAAGGTTAAATATATCCAAAGATGTACGTTTTCATACATCATAGTAATGATTAGTACATTAAAAACCAGCCGGTGATAATTTGAGTGCGGTTATATTTCCCAATGCTGCGGTCAAGTTCGGCCGCTACGGCGGCCTATTTGTGCCCGAAACCCTGGTAGAGCCTCTAAAAGAGCTTTCAGATTCCTATTTGAGACTGATGAAGGATAAAGGCTTCCGGGAGGAGCTGGGCCTCTTGCTCCGGAATTTTGCCGGGAGGCCAACCGCTCTCTACCAGGCCAAGAACCTCAGCCGCAAGCTGGGATGCAAGGTCTACCTTAAGAGGGAGGACCTGGTGCACGGCGGGGCGCATAAGCTCAACAACACCCTGGGCCAGGCTCTGGTAGCTAAGAGAATGGGCAAGAGCCGTCTTATCGCCGAGACGGGAGCGGGCCAGCACGGGGTGGCCACGGCCATCGTGGGAGCCAATCTGGGCTTCCAGACCCAGATCTATATGGGCGAGGTGGACATAGAGCGGCAGAAGATGAACGTCTACCGCATGCGCCTCATGGGAGCAGAGGTCATACCGGTCCGGTACGGCTCCCGGACCCTCAAGGACGCCATAAACGAGGCCATGAGGGACTGGGCTTCTTCCTTTGATCATACCCATTATCTGCTGGGAACGGCAGCGGGAGCCCATCCATTTCCCAGCATGGTGCGGGACTTCCAGAGCGTGATAGGGGAGGAGGCGAAAGAGCAGATCCTGGAGGCAGAGGGCCGTCTGCCCGACAGCATAGTGGCCTGCGTGGGCGGGGGCAGCAATGCCATGGGCATCTTCGCTCCCTTCCTGGCCGATGAGGCGGTCCGGCTGATAGCCGTGGAGGCCGGAGGCCGGGGGCCAGGATGCACGGATCGGACCGCAGATCACGGAGCCAGCCTGGGCCTGGGGAGCGACGGCGTGCTGCACGGCGCCCTGACAAAAATCCTCCAGGACCCCTACGGCCAGATCCTGGAGTCCTACTCCGTGGCTGCCGGCCTGGATTATCCCGGTGTGGGGCCGGAACTGGCGTACCTGGCGGAGAGAGGGCGGGTGACCGCAAGAATCGCCGATGACCGGACGGCCATGCGGGGCTTTCATGCGCTATCTAAATTAGAGGGGATCATACCCGCTCTGGAGTCGGCCCATGCCCTGGGCTACTGCCTAGAGCATGAGGCGGAGCTGGGAGAACTGGCGGTGATCAACGTATCCGGTCGGGGAGACAAGGATCTATCAACGGTGATGGAATATGAGAATCTCTGAAGCATTCCAAAAAGCGCCCCTGCTCATCGTTTACATCTGCGCCGGGGACCCCAGCCCAGAGGCTACGCCGGATCTGGTGCGCCGCCTTGTTGCTGCTGGCGCAGATATAATTGAGCTGGGCCTGCCCCACTCCGATCCCATAGCCGACGGCCCCACTATTCAAGCCGCCGCCCAGAGGGCCATAGCGGCAGGGATGAACACCGATGTCTACTTCGGCGTAGCAGCCGCGGCGGATGTTCCTGTTCCCAAGGTATTCATGGGCTACTACAATATGATCTATGCCCGGGGCCTGGAGCGCTTTGCCGGGGACTGCGCCAGCTCCGGCATAAGCGGCTTGATTGTCCCTGACCTGCCCCCGGAGGAGGCGGGGCCGCTCAAGGCAGCCTGCGCCGCTCAGGGCGTGGACCTGATCTTCCTCGTCGCCCCCAACACTCCGCCAGAGCGGCTAAAGATGATTGAGAGAGAGACATCCGGCTTTCTCTACCTCGTGGCCAGGACAGGAGTCACGGGAGCCAAGAGCGATGTATTGCAGAGCACCAGAGATCTCGTCGCCCGGGCTGCAGGCAGCAAGCCCAGGGCGGTGGGCTTTGGCATCTCTACACCGGCCCAGGCGGCGGAGGTGATTGCCGCCGGAGCTGATGCAGCCATTGTGGGATCGGTCTGTGTCGACCTCATTGCCCGGGGAGAGGAGAAGAAGCTGATGACCCTGGTCAGAGAGATGAAAAAGGCGGTAAAGGCAGCAGGAAGGGCAAGGCTCCAATAGCCGGAAAAAGGACTCAACTGATCATGGACCAAGAGCAGAGGAGATTCGTCTCCCGGACCAGGGGCGATCTTGAGGCAGGGGGCGATGTGACAATCGTCGCCTATGGCGACTCCATCACCGCCGGATTTGCCGTGCGCCAGGGCTTTCCCTCCTTCTGGAAGCAGATGCTCGAGGAAAAATATCCCGAGGCAGGATTGGAGATGATCAACTCCGGCATATCCGGCGACACCACTTTGGATGGCCTCTCCCGCCTGGACTGGGCGGTCCTCTCCTACGAGCCGGACCTGGTGACTATCAACTTCTCCATCAATGACTGCGTTCTGGGCCTGGGTCTGGAGGAGTTCGAGATGAACCTGGTGGAGATGGTGCAGCGCATCCGGGCCGGACCCGGATCGGAAGTGCTGCTCCTCTCTTCCCAGCCCCTGGAGACGCCGCCCTATGACCGGCTGGTTATGGACTACTATCAGGCTATAGAGAGGGTGGCAATGGAGATGGAGGCGGGATTCGTGGATGTTCATGGAGCCTGGATGCGGCGGGTAGAGCAGGGCACGCCACTCTCCAGCATGATCCTGCCGGGACTGGACCATCCCAATGAGGCCGGCTACAAAATCATAGCTGAGGAGCTGATGGGGCTCTTCTAATCATGACATTCACCGGTATAGCCGCACATTCCAGTTCGGGGAGAGTTGACCATGGGCAGAAGCATATCTTCACCGCACTCATGCTTTTTAGCACAATCATCGCAGACATATCCGGAGGCCTCGTCGCTGCACTGGCAGCAAATCCATGTGGCCGGCTTGCCGCAGACATAGCACCGGATATCAGGCGGATCATTTCGGGCTATGATAACTGCGCTCTTGCCCTGCGCCTGGCCTTCTCTTGCCGATATCACCTTTATGAGTAGCTCAGTTGAGGTTCCAAAGTCGTAGATATGCTCGAACTTCATTCCCGGAGCTATCACTTTTTCCAGGGCAATCCTCATGCTTCGATCCCCCGGCTCCATCTTCTCGGAGAAGAAGGTATTGCCTGCAATCTCAAAGCTGCTCAGGTGGCCGCAGCACTCCAGCCAGACGGCTCTTAGAAAATGGTCCAGATCCTCCAATGTGGCTTTGGCGGCAATTTCGATATGCAGCCAGTACATGGGCAGATAGAGCCCCTCCACCTGCAAGTGAAAGATGGTTTTGGCCTGCTCTTTGCTTGAGCCTTTCTTCATAGGCACCTCGTTCTCCGCCTTTCTGGCCGGACAGGCCTGCAAGTGCCTGGAAACAGCTGATTTAGAATAGCTCCCATCACAATAGCTGCATCTTCCCTTTAAGCTTGTTCGCGTCATATCTCCTCCCACCCTTAAGCCGAAATTTTATCCTGGGCAGTATATTCTCCCGAGCGACAATGATTCTGGCGACTCATAAAGATATTTGTCTGCATCAAAACAAGCAAAGGATTCAACTTCTTTAAACCCTCAAGACACCATCATGAAGCCAGAGAACATCCGGGTGGTCTGCCCGGTTTGCGGCAGCTCCGAGCTATACCTGGAAGCAGGCGGCTATACCGGCAAGATCTACCGCTGCAAGAATTGCGACTACCTGGGGGCATTGATCGTGGAGGCGGACGAGGAGATGGCCCGGGCCATCAGAGAGGACTACAAGAAAGAGAAAGAGACTTGAGGGCAGTGGTTCAGCCTCATCCCCATTTCCCTTCTACTCCCCGATATACTTTCCTAGAAAGTCGAAGGGAGACGGCCTGCCTTTGGCGATCCGATAGGCACCATAGGAGCAGATTATGACTCCAAAAAATAGTTTTAACTGCCACAGGAGAGAACTCATCTTGGCGGAGTTGATGGAATTAGGCAAAAAAAGATCACAAATCTTTTTACATAGGCGAATGTCCTAAAGTCTTAGTGCTCGTGGCAGCATTTATGAGGGTGGCTGTGATGCTCTGCATCGTGGATGTGCTCGTGCTCGTGCACTTTCCCGTTATGATCATGAGAATGGGTATGCTTGTCTCCGGTATGGCAACACATAGGCTTTCACCTCCTTTACCTAGTCTTCTCTACCGATTTAGCTATATATTCTTTTGTGAGGAGAATTTCAGAACTCAATGGCAGATTTTTCTAAGAAATAGAGGCAATTATTGTAGCAATGTGGTCGTTTCAGCTGCATAAAACATTTCCTCATCTATCAACCCTAGAATAAAAAGTAAGATGTTTTTAAACCGAGTATGACATATTCCCGGCCATTGCATCTGCGATCTGATGTCTGCCATTTTTCTGCCTATCATCAGATGACGGCTATAGTGGGATTTGATCAACTGCCGATCGCTTTTACCGAGGAAGGACAGATCGCGCATGAGGCATCAATCCGCCAGCCTGCATTGCATATTCGGCGAATAGACCTATACTAATGCATAAAAGGGCTTTTTGATCTGAGATCAATATCAATTTGGCTAGAGATAAAGCCAGCAACCCATAAAGGCTTCGCCGTCTGTAGCAATTGATATGCGTGTAAATCTTGCATGAGCTAAAGCGGTTTTAGAGAAAATTTATCAACCAAACGGATGCAGTCTTTTCAGGGACTTGCATGGCGGAGAGAATAGTGACCGTGGGATTGGTTCAGACCTCCCCCTCCAGGGATCCGGATCTGAACCTGAAGCTGGCTATGGAAAAGTTAAGGGCAGCCGCAAAGAAGGGAGCACAGATAGTATGTCTGCCCGAGCTGTACCGAACCCACTACTTTCCCCAATGGGATCATATAAATGTCCAGGACCTGGCCGAGAGCATCCCTGGCCCTTCCACTGAAGCCTTTTCCAGCCTTGCCCGTGAGCTTTCCCTGGTCATAATAGTTCCCATATTCGAGAAAGACGAGGCCGTCTACTACAACTCCCTGGCGGTGATCGACGCTGACGGCAGCCTTCTTCCGGTCTATCGAAAGGTGCACATTCCCCACGATCCTCTGTTCTATGAGAAGAGCTACTTTTCTCCCGGAGATGAGATCCGGATTTACGACACCCGCTATGGCCGGATAGCCGGTCTTATATGCTTTGACCAGTGGTTTCCGGAGGCGGCGCGCCTGGCAGCCCTGGCCGGCGCAGAGATCATATTCTATCCCACGGCCATAGGCTGGATCAGAGGCCAGGAAGAGCCGGAGGAGGGCGACTGGCATGACGCCTGGGAGACGGTGCAAAGAGGCCATGCCATAGCCAATAGCGTCTGTATGGCAGCAGTGAACCGGGTGGGTCGGGAGGAGGAGCTGATCTTCTGGGGCGGCTCTTTTGTCTGCGACTGCTTCGGCAAAATTCTCGCTCGCGCCAGCTCCAGCGAGGAAGAGGTGCTGGTGGTGCCGCTGGACCTATGCAAAAATAGGGCGGTTCGGGAGAGCTGGGGCTTCTTCCGCTGCCGCCGCCCCGACCTCTACTGGCCCCTTATAGAGATGGTACGGGAGAGGGAGGCGGCGGGAGGGGCAGAGGGATGGGAGGAGACCCCCCGCTCCTTAGGCTATCATATGCCGGGGGAGTGGGAGAAGCATGAGGCCATCTGGCTGGCCTGGCCCTACGATCTGGACAGCTTCCCGGAGATAGAGGCGGTGGAAGATGCCTATGCCGCAATGATCAGGGCCATCCATAAGAGCGAGATCGTCAATCTGCTGGTCAGAAACGAGATAATGCAGGATCAGGTGATAGACCGACTCAAAAGGGAGAAGGTCGATCTGGGAAGGATTCACTTTCATATTATCAGCTATGCCGATGTATGGTTCAGGGATTATGGCCCCATATTTGTGGTCGACCGGGATCGCCGATCCAGAGAGGGCCGGATGGCAGCGGTATCCTGGATCTTCAATGCCTGGGGTGAGAAGTATCCTGAGCTGATGGCAGATGTGGCCATACCCGATCTGATCAACCAGGACCTGAATATCAGGCTTTTCAGGCCTGGGATAGTCCTGGAGGGCGGCTCCATCGATGTCAACGGCTGCGGAACCCTCCTGACCACAGAGCAGTGCCTGCTCCATGAAAATAGGAATCCATATTTGAGACGGGAGGAGATTGAGGGCTATCTCCGTGAATACCTGGGCGTCAGCAAGATCATCTGGCTCAAGGATGGCATAGCCGGGGACGATACAGACGGTCATGTGGACGACATAGCCCGCTTTGTCGATCCTGTAACCGTTCTCTGCGCCTATGAGGACGACCCAGAGGACGAGAATTACCTGCCGCTAAAACATAACTATGAGCTTCTCTGCCAGGAGACGGACCAAGACGACCGCCCTCTCAAGGTGATCAAGCTGCCCATGCCCGCCAGGTTGGGTGTGGAGCGCCGCCTGCCGGCCAGCTATGCCAACTTCTATATCGGCAACGATGCCGTCCTGGTCCCTGTCTTCGGGGACAAAAACGACGGCAGAGCACTGCAGATAATCCAGGAGGCCTTTCCGGAGAGAGCAGTGGTAGGGATAAGCTGCCGGGAGATGGTGGCTGGCCTGGGGGCAGTGCACTGCGTCAGCCAGCAGCAGCCAGCTGCTTGAAGAATGCAAGACCGTCCATAGCTACTGCGTTTGGCTGCCTGCCAGCTCGGCTGCCCTGGCAAAGGCAGATTCCGATTCGGCTGTCTTTCCCTGGGCTTGCAGCAGAATTCCTTTATTGATCCAGGCTTTGACGTATCCCCGGTCCAGTTGAATGGCCTGATTAAAGCAAGCAAGAGCCTCCTCCAGCCGGCCCAGCTCGCCGAGGGCGCTCCCCTTGTTGTTCCAGGCCTGGGCTATGCTCGGATTGAAGAGGATGGCCTCATCGCAGGCGTTTATGGCCTCCTCATATCTGCCCAGGGCCAGCAGAGCAGAGGCTTTGCCGCTCCAGGCCTCGGCGTAATCGGGCTTTTTTCGGATAGCTTCATCATAGCCAGCCGCGGATTCAGCATAGCTGCCCAATAGATAGAGGGCATTGCCTTTGTTGTGCCAGGCCAGAGCATAATCATTGTCCAGCCGAATAGCCTCTTCATAACACTCTATGGCCTCATCCATTCGGCCCAGATACGCTAGTGCTACGCCTTTATTGGTCCAGGCTTCGACATAACTGGAATTAATGCTGATGGCCCGATCATAGGCAGATATGCCCTCTTCGAATCTTCCCATCATATCCAGTGCCATTCCTTTGCCGTTCCAGGCCTCGGCATAATCTGGCTTTTTCCGGATGGCCTCATCATAGGCCCCGAGGCTCTCTTGATACTTTCCGATCTCGAAGAGGAGATCCGCCTTGCCCAACCATGCACCGGCATTGTCTTGATCCGTGCTTATAGCGGCATCATAAAGCGCCTCTATGGATCCGAAGACCTTTCCCTGATAGGCCAGAGAGAGGCTCTTTCCGGCCCAGGCCAGGCCGCTTTCTGGATTGAGCCGTAGGGCCTCATCGAAGGCCATTTCCGCCTCTTTATAGCGGCTCAGGTTGATGAGAACCAGTCCTTTGCTGCACCAAGCCTGATCATAACCTGGATCAAGCCTTATCGCTTCATCACAAGCCTGCATGGCTTGGTCATAGCGGCCCAATATATCGAGGGCGGAGCATTTGCTGTTCCAGGCGAAGGGATTGCCGGGATCCATTGCAATTGCCTCGTCCAGAGCCAGCAGCGCCTGATCATATCTTCCCTGCTTCCTGAGAGCCTCTCCTTGGTCGAGAAGATCTTGTGCCGTTTCCTGACATTGAACCGGCAATGCCGATGTGAGAATTAACGATAAAATGATAAGAATGAATCTCATAATAGTAATAAATCTTTTGAAAGAATATATATCTGTCGATATAGCTTGAGACGGGAGTCCTGGGTTTCAGGCATCTTGTAGAATGATTGCTGATCTTTGGTAATAGATAAAATCTCGCCACAGTTAGAGGAATTTGATTATAATAAAATCATAGATAAAGCTGCTATATGTTTTCCCAGTCTAAGAAAGCTATATTTATCCGCAAACCTGCATCTAATTATGTACCCAGAAAGACACAGCAATTTCAAGGGAGCGCTGGTTGTCGGCGGCATCATCATCGATCTGATTGCCTCCTCGGATGAGTTCCGGGTTATAGATGGCAATATCTGCTTTCCTTTTGACACCAAGATCACATTGAAGGATCTCAAGCAGGATATTGGCGGCTCGGCCCATAACCTGGCCGCTAACCTGGCCACCTTGGGCACAAACACATATATTCTTGGATCTGTGGGCCGAGGCGATTACGGCGAGGAGGCCCTACGAAATCTGAGGGTGCATGGGGTGAACATAAAATATGTGACCCTCAAGGAGGGCTCCACCGGAATGTCCCTGGTCTTTCTGGTCAATGGAGAGAAGACGGTCCTGACTAGCCGGGGGGCGAACGATCTGCTGGGAGAAGATGACCTCAATTCCGAGGTCTTCGACAAGATCGATGCATTGATTCTGACCAGCCTCAACAGCCCGAGTAACATCCAGCTCATGAGAAGAGCGGTCCAGGAAGCGAGGAGCCGAGATCTATTCATATTGACCAATCCCAGCATGAGCATGGTCACCCGCCGGCCTGAGGATCTGAAATATGCCATGAAAAACAGCAATGCCATAATCATGAACGGCAAGGAGGCGCGCCTGATAACCGGGGAAGATGATGTGCACTCAGCCATAAAAGAGCTGCAGAAGCTGGGAGCGGAGACTGTGATTGTCACCCTGGATGTAAAGGGATCACTGGTTGCGGATGGAGAAGAGATCTTCAGCCTGCCGGCCTACAAGGTAGATGTCGTGGACACAACCGGAGGGGGCGACAGCTACACGGCGGGTTTTGTCCATGCCAGGTTCAAAGGCTATTCCACCCGGGATGCGGTGAAGTTTGCCGGAGCAGTAGCAGCATTAAATATCATGACTCCCGGAGCAAGCACCGATCTGCCGCTTGAGAAGGATGTGATCGAATTCTTGAAGAGGGCGGATTATCTCCAGGCCTGAAGCCGGCCTTACCCCTGCTCCATCTCCATCTCCTTTTTCATGGGGCAGCGGGCCATCTCCTCCTTCTCATGCAGCATCATCGCCTCATGCTCCTCCTCCCGGAAGGATTGAAGTCGCTGGGTTAAGAGATCATAGTTGACCAGATGGCCGTCGAACTCCGGCCCGTCCACACAGGCCAGCTTTGTCTCTCCACCCACCTCCACCCGGCAGCTTCCGCACATGCCTGTGCCGTCGATCATAATGGGGTTTAAGCTGACAACGGTCTTGATCCTCTGAGGAAGGGTGATCTCGCTCGCCAGCTTCATCATCATCACCGGCCCTATGGCCACCACCAGATCGGGCCTCTCCTTGTCCAGGATCTCTTTGAGAGGCTCGGTCACCAAAGCCTTCTTTCCTAGAGATCCGTCGTCGGTGCAGATCAGCAGCTCATCGGAGACCGCTGCCATCTCTTCTCTTAATATGACCAGCTCTGCCGTCCGCGCTCCAATGATGCTGATCACCCTGCTGCCCTGGCTTTTAAGCTTCTTGGCTATGGGATAGAGTACCGCAAGACCCGTACCTCCCCCAACGCACACGGCTAAGCCGACTCCCTCCGCCTCAGTAGGCCGGCCCAAAGGACCGGCTAGGCTGCTGTAGCCCTCTCCCATCTGCAGCCTCTTGAAGGCGGCAGTGGAGCGGCCCACCACATGATAGATGATGGTTATGGTCCCCTTGGCCGGATCTATGTCCGAGATGGTCATGGGAATGCGCTCGCCCTTCTCGCCGGCCATGAGGATCACAAACTGCCCTGGCTGGGCGACGCGAGCGATATTGGGGGCGGCAATCTCATTGAGAATGATCTCCCCGCCTGCCATCTCCTTGCGCCTGACTATGGGGAACAATTGAAGACCTCGAGAGTAGGGATGCTCTCCAGGTAGAAGAAGATGACGTGAATTAGGCGGCTCAAAAAAAAAATGAATGGGCGAGATCTCATTGACTCGAGGCGAGACTGCCCGGAGATGGGGCCAGAATTCAGAGCTGGTTGGCTATGGCCCTCCTGCTGCGGCATGCCCTCAGGACTTTTTCGGCCTTCAGTTCATCGAGTTTGCGTTTGCGCTTCATCTTCCTGTCTCTAGCTTCGCTCATGACCGCATTCCCATCTCCTACTAGAATATCTACTTTCTCCCTGGAGTGATCTCCGAAAAGACGGCAATTTGGCCGTGGGCTTTTCTAGGCCAGAGGGAATTGTATGCTGATTGAGGCGAGTATTTGGGGAAAGATATTTGTTCACGCTTATCCTTTTCTCATAAGTGAATTCGGAATTGATTTCCCGAATGGTGATGCTGGCCATATGCCTTCTGCTGGCCGCGCCATCTCCCGCCTCAGGCTACGGAAGGAGCGTGGAGGACCTGGTGGGAGTCTTCTCCATCAGCAAAGAGGTCAAGATAGGAGGCAGCAGCCAATGCTTCTCCTCCCAGGAGTCTTCCGATCCCCTGGCGCCGCCCCGGACCGACCAGGCGGGCCCCTTATCCGATGACCAGGCTCCGGGCATCTCCGGGCTTTTCCTGGATCCCCCGCAGATATCTCTGGCCGCACCCCAGCCGGTCAACCTCACCGCTCATCTCATCGACGATCAGGCCATCTGGGCGGCGGAGGCGGATCTCTCCGGGCCGGATGGTGAGAGCATCACCGCTCTCTTCTCATCCCTAAACCGATCCTCAGGAACGGCCCGGGATGGCTTTTACTCGGCTCAGATTCTTCTGCCGGGAAATATAAGCGGCGAGTGGCATCTGGAGAAGCTGACCCTGGTGGACGGGGAAGGCAACAGGAAAATCCTCTCCAAGGAAGAGCTCCAGAGCCTCGGCCTGCCTACTACCATTTCCGTGGTCTGATGCCGCAACCGGTCTATTCACCCATGATCTGAACAATCAGCCTTCTCTGCCTCGGCCTGGCATCCAGCTCCAGGAAGACTATCTGTTGCCAGACACCCAGCATAAGCTTTCCCTGGGAGAAGGGAATGCTTATGCTCGGTCCGATCAGAGAGGCCCGGATGTGAGAGTGGCCGTTGCCATCATGCCAGCGGAGGTTGTGGGCATAGTCGATATCATCCGGTGCCAGCCTCTGCAGGGCCCCCTCCATGTCCTCCACCAATCCCGGCTCGAATTCGATTGTGGTCACGCTCCCCGTAGAGCCGGGAGAGAAGACGGTGACAAGTCCCGATTGGAGAGAGGTCTGCTGCAGGGCCTCCTGAACATTGTGGCTGATATCCTTGACCTCGCCCTCTTTGGTTGCAAAGTCCAGTATGGCAGTGGAAATCATAATATCCGATCCAAGAAAGCTCCATAATTATTTATTGCTTCCCACCCATATAAAACGGCATGGCCTACTATGATGCAGTGCGTCGCATCTTGATGATCATATTCCTCCTCAACATATTTACTGCTCTGGCCAAGGGGATCTACGGCCTTCACACCGACACCCTATCTATGAGCGCAGACGGCCTGCATTCCTTCTTCGACAGCACCGCCAATATCATCGGCCTGGTGGGGATAAGCCTGGCCGCCCGTCCTCCGGACAGGGATCACCCTTACGGTCATGCCAAGTACGAGAGCTTTGCCGCCATGGGCATAGCCATACTTCTCTTCGCCGGCTGCCTTCAGTTGATCGTATCGGCCATAGGTCGCCTGCAAAGCGGAGGGTCGCCGAATGTCACCGGGCTGTCCTTTGCCGTAATGGCATTGACATTGATCATCAATGTCGGCGTCTCCAGCTATGAGTACATCCTGGGCCGCAGGCTCAAAAGCAGCATCCTGGTGGCGGACTCTCTTCACACCAGGAGCGATGTCTTTGCCTCCCTGGGAGTGATACTGGGCCTTTTAGCAGTGAGGATGGGCTATCCTCTGGCCGATCCGCTTATCGCCCTGTTCATATGCGCCTTGATCGTTCATACCGGCCTGGAGATAGTCCGGGAGAGCTCCACTGCTCTTCTGGACCGGGCAGCGATCGATGAGCAGGTTATAGTCGATCTGGCCAGATCGGTAAAGGGCGTATGCACCTGCCATGCCGTGCGCACCAGGGGCATGGCTGAGGAGATCTATGTGGACCTGCACATAGGGGTCGATGCTTCGCTCTCCATGGATATGGCCCACAATGTGGGCGAGGATGTGGAGAGAGCCATAAAGAGCAGTATACCGGCGGTGAGGGATGTGGTGGTGCATCTGGAGCCCAGGGATCACTGTGACAGCGATAAACCCCATCATAGCATGGATCATAAACCAAGCCCTCGGATAAAAGAGGATCATTAGGAGAGCCCCAAGATGCAAGACATAATGATTAAGATATCAGAGGCCGGGATAGCCGCTGCCCGCACCTTTGCCTATGAGATTTTTGCGGATGGCCGAGTCATAGCCCAGGGATCCCTGACCCCAGTGCAGTCTCAGCAGGTGCACGAGATCGGCTCACAGTACTTCTCCCTCTTGGAGGAGAAGGGCCAGGGACAGGCCACGAGCTATCTGTCCCTGCTCAGGGATGCGCTGGTGGGCCTCTTTGTAAAGAGCGGTGAGCAGGACTGGAGAGAGAGCATCGGGCTTGATGCAAGGCTGGTGGTATCTTCCAGCATACCGGAGGTCTTGCAGCTTCCCTGGGAGCTGCTGAGCCCTTCACCATCCGGAATGGTGGGGCTCCGGGTTATCCGCCGCCCTGTATCTGCGAGGGGCACCTCCCCTTCCTGGCCGGAGCCTTCTGCCGGGCCTCTGCGCCTGCTATTGCTTTCCTCTAACAATGGTGCCTGGGAAGATGAGGAGAAGGCGGTTATAGAGCTGGCAGAAGGCCTGGAGATGGAGGTTGTAGTATGCGAGAGCGGGACCGGCCAGGAGCTGATAGAGGCAGCGGAGCAGTTCCGGCCTCATCTGATCCATCTGGCGGCCCCGGCCAGTGCTCTGTCGGGAGGCACAGCCATCTCCCTGCCGGTACTCTCCGGCGAGAAGAAGGAGATATCGGCAGAGGATCTTGCCGGTGAGCTCAACGGTACCGTCTATGGAATCATTCTCAGCAGCGGAGGAATGGGATCGGCCCAGGGACTTCATCTCTTCTGCCAGAGGCTCTCGGATAAGATGCCCCTGGCCCTGGCCTGGCATGGGCCGGCTGCTCATCTCCGAAGCTTCTATCAGCCCCTGGCGGATGGCGCGAGCCCCGAGGATGCCCTTCTTTTCCTCTCAAGAAGAGGATCAGAGCAGTCCGTGGCGGATGCCCTCTTGCCGTATCCCTTCTTCTATTCCGAGGCCGTTGCCATGGGCCCGATGATCGCCTCCAAAGAGAAACAAGCGGCATCGCATTTTCGAGCCTGCCTCAGAGTCCCGGCCCTGCCTGGCCTGGCAGAAGGGGCAGCAGAGTGTTTTGTAGGCCGGAGAGCCGAAACAGCCCGTCTGCTGCCAGCCCTGCGGGAGGGAGGCGTTCATACTCTGGTTGTAACCGGCCCGGCCGGCTCCGGCAAGAGCGCTCTGGCAGTCCACCTCTGCTGGCTGCTGGCCCCTGCCGGATATTCGATCCTTCCACTTTACAGCTCTCCCAAAAATCCCATAACCTGGGCCAGGCTGCTGGAATCGGTGGCATCTCAGCTCAAGGCCATAGGCCGGGAGGCCGAGGCAAGAGATCTCATCAGATCAAAGGCAATAAAGGAGAGGATGGATGGCCTGATCAATGTGCTGAGAGGCAGCAGATTGCTCCTGCTCTGGGACGGCCTGGAGCTGGATCAGAGCGGCAGGATACCCGATCCGGATCTCTCTCAGTTCTATCGGATGATGATCCGGGGCCTGGGAGCAGGCCGGGCTATAATCACCTGCCGCAGCCTGCCGGCAGAGGGCCTGACCCTGCCGGCCCGGGCCTGGCAGTGGAAGGCAGAAGGGCTCTCTCAAAGCCAATTCGTGAGGCGTCTGCTTTACATGCCGGCGATTGCGGATCGATACCGCAAGGGCAGGATCTCCTTTGCCGCTCTGGCCGATCATCACCGGGCCGCGGCCGGCCTTCCCCTTCGCCTGGACCAGACCGCCAGTGCATTGGCCCTGGCAGATATGACAGCCGGAGAGGATGCCCTGTCCGCCCTCACCTCCCGCCTGAATCAGGGCAGCCTGACTGCACTCTGCCGGGCTTCAGTATATGATATAGCCGTCAGCCAGGCGGGCATAGCTGCTGTCTGCGGCCTGGCCGAAGAGCAGGTGGACTGCCATGCCAGTAGCTGGCAGGCCCTCTCCCTGGCCCAAAACTCCGGGGGGCTCTGGACTGTCCCCTCCAGCATTCGCCCATCCCTCCAGGCCATCCCGGCAAGGGAGGAGATGGAGTCCGCCCATAGAGCAGCAGCCGGCTATCTCCAGAGCCTGGCCCAGGCAGGCCGCTCTCAGGAGATAGGGCTCTCCCGGCTGGATGTGCTGCTGGAGAGCAGGGGGCACTACATGGCGGCCGGAGACTGGGAGGAGGCTGCAGCCACGACCAGCCGCATAAGCGGATACCTGCAAAGGCGGGGCCATTATGCGGAGATCATAAGACTGAACCGGGAGATTTTAGACCTGAAGATATCCACCTCCTATATGGCCGGAGCAGCGGCATGGCTCGGCCAGGCCTTTCTGGATCAGGAGGACTTCAGAAAGGCGGAGAAGTGGTACGAACGGGCCCTACAGATATCCCCCGATCCGGCCTATTATCAGGGGCTTGGCCTCTCACTCATGCATCAGGAGAGGTATGATCCGGCAAAGGAAAGCCTGCAGAGGGCTTATGATGCCTATTGCGAGGCGAATGATCTCTCCGGCCAGGCGGCATCCCTGAGCAGCCATGCGGCCATAGAGATGAAGAAGGGAGAGATAGAGGCTGCTCTAAAGAAGATGGAGAAGATAGCCGAGATCATGAGGCAGCTCGGAGACCTGCAGGGGGAGGCGCAGGCACTGCAGGAGACGGCTCGCCTGGAGATGATGACCTCCAATTTTGATTCCGCCCGGCAGAGACTGCAGAGGTCCCTGGAGCTGCTAGAGTCATCAGGTGACCCCCGGGGCGCAGCCTTTGCCCTCTTCAACCTGGCCAGCCTGGACCTGGAGAAGGGCGACTTCCAGAGCGCGGCAGAGGAGTACGCCAGGGCTCTGCCGCTTTTCATGGAGATGGAGGACAGGGCGGCAGTGTCCGCCATACGGCACAGCCAGGGTCTGATCCAGGTCCAGGGTGGGGAGAAGGAGCTGGCAGCGAAAAGCTTCCAGGAGGCTCTGTCCATCAACCAGGAGCTGGGGGATAGAGCGGCAGAAGCGGGCTCCTTCTTCCAGCTGGGAGCCCTTGCCGTGCAGCAGGAACACATGGCTGAGGGACTGAGGCTCATGGCCACGGCTGCCGTGGTGCTGCGCAGCATCAAGAGCAATGAGGTCAAGAATGTGGAGCCATTGGTGGAGAGGCTGGCATCCCAGCTTGACTTCAGCCAGGAGCAGTTCATGGCCATGGTGCAGGAGGTTGTGCAAGGCTACGCCAAAGACCGGGGCTGGGGGCTGGTGGAGAGAGCGCTCGCCAGCCACGACGGCGAGGGCGAGAGGAAAAGATGATATGGATGTAGGCTTGTCTTCCGCTCCGCAAATTTGAAAGAGGCCTGCAATGCTCAATGTGACCTTCCTAGGAACCGCCGGATCGCTTCCCACCCCGGAGAGAAATCCCTCTGCCGTGCTTGTAAACCGGGAGGGAGATATGATCCTCTTTGATTGCGGCGAGGGAACCCAGAGACAGATGATGAGGGCCAGGACGGGAATGATGCGCCTGACCCACATCTTCCTGACCCATCTTCACGCCGACCATATCCTGGGCATACCCGGACTGCTGGAAACCATGGCCTTTCAGGGAAGAGAGGAGCCCCTCACCATCGCCGGACCCATTCACACCTCCCGCATGCTGGACTGCTTCAAGTCCGTCTGCTACTTCTCCCGCCACTTTCCCGTCCGGGCAATGGAGCTTGAGCCGGGTGAGGCGGTGGAGATGAAGGGATTTCGAGTGGCAGCTTTCGCCACCCAGCACAGCGTGCCCAGTTTGGGCTACTCTCTGGAGGAGGAGCCGCGGCCGGGGCGCTTCAACCGCGAGGCGGCTGTATCTCTGGGCGTTCCGCCCGGCCCGCTCTTCGGAAGGCTGCAGCGCGGCCAGTGCATAGAGATCGATGGCCAGCGGATAGAGCCTCATCAGGTAATGGGTCCGGCCCGGCCGGGCAGAAAGGTGGTCTACACCGGGGATACCAGGCCCTGCGCCTCGGTGGAGGAAGCCAGCCGGGGGGCAGATCTGCTGATCCATGACTGTGCCCTGGCCAGCGATATGGCGGATTGGGCCAGGGAGACCAAGCACAGCACCGCAGCGGAGGCAGCGGAGACGGCCAGGCGAGCCGGGGTGGGCGCTTTGGTCTTGACCCACATCAGCTCCCGCTATTCAGAGGATAGCTCAACCCTATTGAGAGAGGCCAGATCCATATTTGAGAAGAGCACTGTGGCAGAGGATCTGATGTCCCTGGAGATCAGGCTGAGAGATGAATAGGCTGGGCATATCTGCCCGCCCCTATATTCTGGAAATTCATCTTTTCTTGATCCAAGGTTTTTTTGCCGGAGGGCAGTATCTGCAATACCGAGCCAGCCGGCATCATAGCATCATCAGCCTGGCCGGCCGGGCCCTCCGGGCAGAAGGGACAGGATCTCGGTTGCCTTAAAATATAGCCCTATTTAGCGAAAACTATATATCTCGGCAATTAACTATATAGTGATCGGCGAAAGTCGTTGCAATTCCCTACTACATCCCCTCCTACATACCCTTTTCTTCACGACTTTCCCCACCCTCCCTTTTTCCCCTTTTTCAGGATTTACTGCCTGTGCATCGAAACGGCGATGCCGCCCTCTGGAGCATCATTTCTCGAATTGTATCTTATTCATTCATTCTATTATGTAAAAATGGTTTATTGATATTGTTTTCCGGCAAAGGTTCTTATCCTTATACATAGTAGCAGATATCATGGCAGGAGTCTATGAGCCGCTATTCAGGCCGAAAAAGGCGGCGGTGTTTGATCGGAAGGCCATGGAGCTGGAGGCGGCCAGGGAGATCCTGGCCGAGGTCTTCGGGATTGGGCTCTCGGAGGTGGATGAGATGATCAGCAGCCGCTTTCAAGCGGGAGGCAATGGCAGGCGGAAGTCCGAAGAGGATGGGCTCTGGCCACAGGAGCTCTGGGTGGAGGGATGAGCCCCCATTGTCCCCACCGGCCTCTTTTGCGGCGGCATCCGGTGGGCAGGCCATAATCCACCCGAAAAGATGATTAATAATGGATGATGATTATTAATGGAGCGAAGGAATGTTCCCTCCTACCATGTCTTTTTAATCCTCCCTTCGCTCTCCCTCCTCCCTGGTCGCCATCTCCTCTGGCCCCTCATCCGCCTTCTTTCAGCTCTGTGGCCATCTCCCTGGCCCCCCTGGCCTCTGCTTTTGTGGCAGTATTCTCCTTTTGGAGCTGCTTGACAATGGCCTGGGTGGCAGGGTCCATCTTCTCCAGGGCTTCTTTGGAGAGGACCGTCCCAGGAGCGCCCTCCTTTTTCTTTCCCGCCCCCGCTCCTTCCTCTTTGGTGTGGCCCTTTGTCGCCGGCTGGGGCTCGGGCAGCCCTCCGGCCTTGGCCAGGATCTGTAAAGCACCATCCGGCAGCTCGTCGTTATAGGCCTTGAGCAGCTTGGCTGCTGCCTCCAGAATCCCGGCTGCCTCGCCCTCCAGCTTGGCCTCTTTCAGGACCCTGGAGATGTCGCCCTCATCGGTCTCCAGGATCGACTTGAGAATGTCATCTTTCAATGCTCTGTCCTCCTTCACCAGGAAGTACTTCTTTCGGTTCGCCCCACGCGGAACGAACGAGATGAAATCGATCTCCACCTCACCCAAATCGAACTCTTGGGACACGCAAACCGCGCTCTCAGAAGCTGAAGGACTGATGATATCCGGCCCGAGACTAGCGAATAGAATCGTGGCCCTGGCTCTCATTGTGTCGCCCTGAGAATCTGCTGGTATCTGTATCTGCGATCACGCTGTAAACCAAGCGCCTTTACTCATCGGCCTTGAAAATCGAACAGCGGATGTTTTCTATGCAGGCCCTTGTTGCATTTTTAATTATTTAACATCTGTGCAGAGGTCTGGTCTTCGAAGCTATGATTTCCGCGACGTTCGTTCAGCAACTGGCTATCGAGGATGGTCTCCCTTGGTGTTCCAGGGAGTAATCTATGTCATTTGTCTAATGAAGAAAATTCTAAGGTGACCGAAGCAGTAAGCGATGTCGTATTATATTAATACATAGGGAGTGCGGAAGATCACGAATTTTCCATTCTTTCCCGAATGGATGCTATAATGAGGACCAATGCCTTATCCGGCTAGACTTATCCACCTACCCAAAGCTCCAGAGGCCACTGCGATCCCCTATCTCTGGCCTGGGAACGGTTCTCGATTATTTCATCCACATCCGGGAACTTGACCCCGAAGACCTCTGCCAGGATCTCCCTGGTGGCCTGTAGCTCCATTGCATTCCTGTCCTGCACCGACACCTTTGCGGCCTGAATAGCTGCCCTAGAACTCCTGCCATAGCTAAGTATTTTTGCAGGAAAATAATATCAATGAGCCATTTTTGCTTAAAAGGAAAGATTGAAAGTTCCCGAGCTTGCTACAGCTCACCCAGGTCTTAGAAGCTTTTTGCACCAAGTTTCTCGCACATGAATTCAGGATTCTTCATCGCAGCTTCCCATTCGGACGGTACATGGCAATATGGTATGTCACGCTTATAAATATGGGCAACCTTGGGTCCATTCCAGATGCTATCCATGCTCTCGTCTCTAAGATTACCCACAATTGCATGGGTACATCGACTACAGGCTCTCACATCCATATTTGGATCAATGACGATTTGTGTAAAGCCTGCTGCACAAGGGGCTCCAGAAGCACTGTATGTGCCAAAGTTGCACTCGTCGGTCGGGAGTGTGATGTGGAGATCGTGTATATCTCGTATATCCTCTAGTTCCTCCCAAATTTTTTGCATATACTCTTCTTCAGCGTGCAGGTATTGGCCTCCTTGATCGAGGAAAGGCACTGATTTAAATGGAATGACATGGAAATATCTTGTCAAGTATTTTGACGCAATAATAGTCTTAACGACTTGTTCAATGTTCTGTGATGATACTACAATTGCGATTGTTAGAGAAATGCCTGCATCCCTCAGGATTTCTAGGTTCTTCATAACTCGGAGCGTCATCCCACGCGTCCGGTCGTTGATGTCAGGATCGATGGAGTCGAGTGAAACCTGCATACAGAAGAAGCCTTTTTTCTTGATGATCCTCTTCATACAGTCCACGTTCTCTCTTCGTATGCTGGTGCCGTTGCTAAGTACGGATATATGTTCAAATTCATTGTGGGCGTACTCTAGGATGTCATTTATTTGTGGATGCAGGAATGGCTCACCTCCGCTGATAGTAAAAGAAAACGACTTCTGTGCCTTGAGGATTTTGACAACCTTCCTGAAGTTGGTCATCTTCATATGTTCATGTTTTCTTGGCTGAAAGAAGCAGTATTTGCACTCAAGGTTGCAGATACCTGTGATATTCACGGTAGCCCACAGAGGACTACCTGGTCTTTTTGAAGGCATTGCACGAGTCACCTCGTTTAGTATTATATTTTTTAACTGGTGGTTCTGTAGTTTTGGAGATCTCAGCAAGTAACATGAGAAGACCACTTGCCTGCACTCCATATTCTTCAGAAACTTTCTCAAAGTCTCTGCCCTCTTGGAGTGCCATCAAAACCGTACATGCTTCGTCGTCGAGTTCGTAAACTCGATTAGTGGCGGGATTCCAAAGAAGTGCACCAAAATCTTCCTTGCGGATGTACCACCTCATCCAGTTTTTTTCCTGCAAGACCAAATTCAGAATTTCTGAACTGAAGTCAAGTACACAACAAAAACGATCGCAACACCACGTCCTAAGCCATCTAGGCCATTTGGCCATTGGCACTTCATCAATAATATCTTGATACAAACTGGGCAGGTATAATTTTGCTTCCACAGTAATTTCCTCCTAATGACAATAAGTAATCTCATAATATTTAATCGTTAGCGAATACCATCGTTAAGATCTGAGTACGGTTCATATATCGAGTCTTTCAGGTACTCATCATCACCCAAATCGCACTCCCGCCACCCTTACCCCTCTCCCGCCGATGCTGAAGGACTGATACTCCTTTGACAGAACCTTCTCCCAAATTTGGTCTGCAAAGACCTTCACCCCGACCACCCACGATTTGGCCTTGATCCTCTCTCCAGGAGCACTGTAGCCTCCCTCTTAATCCAGGACTCGACCGGCGCAGCATCTCCCGTCCTCCAGTCGTGCCTGTTGTCGAACTTGCGGGAGCGGAGCAGGAAATTGTGGGCCATCTCTTCGATGGTTTCGGCGCTCATCACATCACCCTGGGCATCTACGGTGTCGGGCTCCGCAATCACGCTGTAAACCAATCTCCTCTTCACATCGGCCTTAAGAATGGGGCAGCGTATCTTCTCTCCGAGCAATCCCCTGTCGCATCCACACTCTCTCCCCTGGCAGAAAGGGCATCTCTGAGCCTCGAGGCTTTCCGGAAGACCTCGCCTTTATCTCCGCTTCAGGACGGCATAGGGATGGGGCATGATCAGGTCGGCCAGCTCCCCAAGTGCCTCGCCAGCCTGCTTTCCCGGAGCCACCACCATCTACGGATTGATCTCTTGCAGCTGCCTCATGAGCCAGGGCCTCCAGGCCTCAATCTCCCCCCTAGGCGCTCGCTTCAAAACCCTGGACACGAGGTAGAGAAAGGCCGTCTCCTCCTCCTTCAGTCCGGCTGGCATCCAGGTATGCCTTTTTGAAGACGCTCCTGTCCTCTCCGGCCAGGGGCATGTTTCGCGCCCCCTCGATCTCATTGGGCGAGGCAGCTATGAATGCGGCCCTGGCCTCCGGGCCTCCTTTGACCTCTATTGCCAGGCGGGGCCATTAGTCAGAGAAAACTGCATATTCTAACAGCGCATTCGATAATTGAGCTAAGAAAGGAGTGAACACTGATGGATAAAGAAAGCATGACCGGCAGAGGAACATCAAACCGGGACTGGTGGCCGAACCAGTTGCGCCTGGAGATCCTGCACCAGCATTCCTCCAAGTCCAATCCCATGGGCGAGGACTATAGCTACGCCAGAGAGTTCAATAGCCTGGATCTGGCGGCGGTGAAAAGAGATCTGGAAGCGCTGATGACCGACTCGCAGGACTGGTGGCCGGCAGACTTCGGTCACTATGGCCCTCTGTTCATTCGCATGGCCTGGCACAGCGCCGGTACCTATCGCACCGGCGACGGCCGGGGCGGCGGCGGCAGGGGACAGCAGCGCTTCCCGCCGCTCAGCAGCTGGCCGGACAACGTCAACCTGGACAAGGCCCGTCGCCTGCTCTGGCCCATCAAGCAGAAGTACGGCCGGAAGATCTCCTGGGCCGACCTGATGATCCTGGCGGGAAACGTGGCTCTGGAGTCCATGGGATTCAAGACCTTCGGCTTCGCCGGGGGCAGGGAGGACGTCTGGGAGCCGGACATGGATGTCTATTGGGGGGCTGAAGACAAGTGGCTGGGCGGTGAGAAGCGCTATTCCGGGGAGCGGGATCTGGAAAATCCCCTGGCTGCCGTGCAGATGGGCCTGATCTATGTCAATCCGGAAGGCCCCAACGGCAACCCGGATCCGGTCGCTGCGGCCCAGGATATCCGGGAGGTCTTCGCTCGCATGGCCATGAATGACGAGGAGACTGTGGCCCTCATTGCTGGTGGCCACACCTTCGGCAAGACCCATGGCGCTGGCCCTGCCACCCATGTGGGGCCTGAGCCGGAGGCGGCGGGCATCGAGGATCAGGGCCTGGGCTGGAAGAGCAGCTTCGGCACAGGGAAAGGGGGGGACGCCATCGGCAGCGGTCTGGAGGGCATCTGGACCAACACGCCGACCAAATGGAGCAATAACTTCTTCCGCATACTGTTCAACAACGAGTGGGAGCTGACCAAGAGCCCGGCCGGTGCATATCAGTGGACGCCAAAGGGCGGCGCAGCCACTGGCACGGTTCCCGATGCCCACGACCCGTCGAAGCGTCACCCGCCGGGAATGCTGACCACCGACCTCTCCCTGCGCTTTGATCCGGTCTACGAAAAGATCTCCCGGCGTTTTTATGAGAATCCTGATCAGTTTGCAGACGCCTTCGCCAGAGCCTGGTTCAAGCTGACGCACCGGGACATGGGCCCGCGCTCACGCTATCTCGGCCCGGAGGTTCCTGCTGAGGAGCTGATCTGGCAGGACCCCATCCCTGCCGTCGATCATAAGCTGATCGACGAGACGGACATCGTCTCCCTTAAGGCCAAGATCCTGGCTTCAGGGCTGTCGGTATCGCAGCTTGTCTCGACCGCCTGGGCGGCTGCCTCCACCTTCCGCGGCTCGGACAAGCGCGGCGGAGCCAATGGGGCAAGAATTCGCCTCGCACCTCAGAAAAATTGGGCGGTCAACGAGCCGGCTCAGCTGGCGCGGGTCCTCAAGAACCTGGAGGAGATCCAGAGGGCCTTCAACAGCAGTCAGTCCGGCGGAAAGAAAGTCTCACTGGCAGACCTGATCGTTCTAGGCGGATCGGCCGGCATAGAGCAGGCGGCGAGGAATGCCGGCTATAGTGTGACGGTTCCCTTCACTCCGGGAAGGATGGACGCCTTGGAGGAGAAGACGGATGTCCAGTCCTTTGCCGTTCTCGAGCCGGTGGCGGATGGATTCAGAAACTACCTCAAAGGCAAGTTCTCGGTATCGGCAGAGGAGCTTCTGGTAGATCGGGCCCAGCTGCTGACATTGACTGCGCCGGAGATGACCGTTCTGGTTGGTGGCATGCGGGTCCTGAACACCAACTTCGGGCAGACCCGGCACGGCGTCTTCACCAATCGACCGGAGGCTCTGACCAATGACTTCTTCGTCAACCTTCTGGATATGGCTACGAAGTGGAGGGCGGTATCGGAGGGCAGGGACCTGTTTGAGGGGCGCGATCGAAAGACCGGCGAGCCGAAGTGGACCGCCACCCGCGTCGATCTGATCTTCGGCTCCAACTCCCAGCTGCGGGCTTTGGCCGAGGTCTATGCAAGTGCCGACTCCCAGGACAAGTTCCTGCATGACTTTATCGCCGCATGGAACAAGGTCATGAACCTAGACCGCTTCGAACTGCCCGGATCGTAGGGGAGGCCTTCAGAGCTTCATGGCTTCATATCGCGCGTCAGAAAGCCCGGCCAGATGATAACCGGTTTCGGCGGATGGCCTCTCGCCACCGCTGAACCGGAATGTCCGGGCGATCTCCCCATTAAATGGGGGGAAATTGAGGAAAGCTTTAATAGAATTATTTATCATTACTATATTCTGGTGATGGAAATTAGAGCCTTTGCCATACTGCTTTTGTTAATGCTGGTACTGCTCTCTATGGCTGCTATTGCAAAACCACCCGGCAATGTTTCACCGGGTTACGATTGGCTGTCTCCGAGCTATACCTATGCGTACTGGCACGGGTATCCAAGCTACTACAGTTGGTATCCGGCCTATTATTATCCGTATAGCTACTATTATTATCCAAGCTACTACTATTACCCATCCAGGTACTACTATCCGAGCACCTATTGGAGTTATTATTGGTATCCAGGCACATACTATGACTATTACTGGGGGTATTGGTGACCTTGTGAGGAGTAAAAGTTAAATTATTTTTAAAATTGCCTCCATTTTTTGCCACTTAATCTTTCAGCTTTTGATGACAGCCGGATGATGCTCTTTTCCAACTCATCCACATAACTGCTACTCATTCCTTCATTCCCCTCTCTATCAATTACCGACCTCCTCCGTCAGGCGGTACAGCTTACGGACCATATTGCATCTCCAAATCGGCCTTTTTGTTTATTTACCTATTTTGCTTTTTGTTTTTATCTATTTTTTGTTATTATGTTTATTTGCTCTTATTGGTTAATTAATTTTACATTAAAAGCTCAATTTGTCATTATATTCAACATTTAGCCAAAGCATTTATAGGCCAGGATTGCCTTGGAGCAGGATCAGGAATTCAAACGGAGGTGATAATTGATGGATATTATGTCCCAAATATATGCTATAATCATCTTTGGAGGAATGGTCGTCCTATTGCCTTGGGGTTTGAACAAATGGTCAGATAGCCGCTCTGGCGTAAGGTAGACAATGACACTATACTGGCTATGAAGGGCCAAATCCTCTTTCATTTTTGCAGGCATACGAATTAAGACTGATTGTCGCCAAGATCCCATCAACTCCAGATCTCTCGCCAGGCTTTATCTTGATCATTCTCTTGATTGGACTTAAATGATAGCAGGCCAGACGGTTGAGTGCGCTGCTTGCCATGACTGCTATCATTAGCGTCATTATGTATTCACAATCCCAGCATCTTCCTCAGCAGGCCAATAGCTCGCCGATCTGAGCGCTATCTGCTCGCCTCTGGCAGCGATGCGATGCGCCCTGGCTGTCTGCTTTTGAGGCATGCGGGCCTCCACACCCCTTTCATGCCTCGCCATTGCTATCGTGAGCGGTTGAAGAAGTGATCAAACAGGAGAAAAAGAATAATTATGCTGCCGACAACGATGAGAATCACCTCCGTCCATGAGCTACTGATGAACACAACAAAACGCAGACGAGATAAAACAAACCACAGCACGGCTACGGCAGCGATCACCAGAAACAGGATAGAAATGCGATCTCTAACGCTTGCCATATCATGTCACCGCAGGGATGGTCGTCACTCTATGCTCTGCACCTCCTATTTGCCGCTATTTAATTATAGCTTATCTGTTGAAGCAGAGAAACCGAGCGAAATGCCAGCCGTTGATCTCCTCATCCGCACATCTACAATCCCTATCTACTAATCCGTAGAGCGTTTAGCTCGCAGATCCGGGCGTCTATCTGCCGGTCGGCGGCTTCGATCCACCACAGGTGCCGTTTGCCCGTGCGGCGTGCCGGCCTGGGGGAGCTGTTTATGCAGGATGAGTATCTCTAGTCATCTAGGTCATTTGCGGCAGAAGCTGCTACCGATTACACTCGGGGATATTCGGATCCATTTACATCTGGCAAGGGCGATTTGGCTATAAAAAAGGGCAATAGAGTGTTGATTATCGCGGCTCGAAAATGGGAGACAATCTATCTCTTAACAACTACAATTGCCAGTCCTGTAGATGTCAATAAGGCCATGGCCGTCAACAACAAGCCAATCAGCTTAAACTTCAGGTACATATCGCTTCACCTCCTATTTTAATTTAGTTCAACTAAATGTTATTAATAAATTATGTATGTCCTGTCATATTTAAAGTTTTTTAAAAGATGTTAAAAAAATAAATACATATCGATCTATCTTTAACATATCTAAAAAAGAATTTTTAAAAACTATATGCTTAAAAAAATAAATAAATGGCCTCTGCAATTTAAAATCATAAAAAAATTAAAAACAATAATACTTAAGAACCAACCGGCTTGAATCATGCAAAGTCGCGATCTTGGCATCTCTTTGCACTATCTTTCTTTCTATCGGTCGGATTAGATACGTCCTCAATTCCCTTTGCATCATCAGCCATCCATTGACATCGGCTCATAGACCAGCGCGTCTATCTGCCGGTCGGTGGCCTCGATCTGCCGCTCCAGAGCCGTCTGCTCGTGCGGCGTGCAGGCATGGGGGGCGGCCTCCTGAAAGGAGGGCATCTGGTCCAACAGGGAGACCATTCGATCGAAATAAGCCTCATCGTTCTTGCCTGATTCTACCCTCTGCTGTCTTCGAGCAAATCGCAATCATTGCTCTTTTCATAATCCCGGACTCCCGAGAAGCTAATGCATTTAGCCAGTGTGTGGACATCCGGAGATTTGCCAAGCCCTAATACCATTGATTGTGCCCTTATATTTATACTCGGTTAGCTCTTTGAAACTTTTTGCTGACCTGAATCTCAAGAATGCGAAATAGAATGCCGATAGAATCAGAAGCCCCGAGTATACAAGGGCAGAATCAAACCGTTGTGGCCATTTAATTCCAACTATAATAATTATGGCAAAGGCCAATACCATCAAAAAAATTGATGCCCCAGTTAGATCTTCCTTAAGCTGTTCTGCTAAGCATATTGCACATTCCAGGTGATCGCATTCCTGGTTCTCAGTCCCTGGTTTCCATTCTCTTCCGCACTTTGTGACGTATTTATCGATGGGAAAGCCTTCAACATATGATTCAAATAGCACTCGCGTCGTCTGGTATTTCTTGATTCGACCCTCTGCCGTCTGCAAGCGAACCACCATTATTGATCCTCCTTCATTTTTGGACTGCCAGCCAGCCAGAGCATTTAGCAAGCTCTGGATTTTCAGAGATTTGCCAGGCTTTAATGCCTTTGATTGTTTCTTTATTCTTGAATTCATTCAGCTCATTCCAGCATTTCTTTTCTTCAAGAGCTAAAACTAAAAGAATAATCGCTAAGACAGCAAAAGGAAATGAAATAATCACATTTGGCCCACTATTTATAATATAAAAAGAAATAACTGTAATCGATCCAAAAAAGACCGTTGCCATTGCATACAACTTCCAAATATCTGCTTTGTCGATTGCGCACTCCAAATGGCAGCATTCTTGATGGGGCTCAGGTAGTCTGTCCCATTCTCTTCCGCATTTGGTAATCCATTTTTCGATCCCAGATACCTCTCCACCGATACAACCCACATTCCGCACTTTTGACTCGCGGTTCTTAATTTTCCGCCGTTAAATATCCAAAATATTTTTAAATAAATAGCTACTACCTATTTTCCGAAGGGAAGTAGCATGGATTTGGATGTTCAGTCAT
>JAGOLL010000056.1 GCA_017994055.1 Methanothrix sp. | reverse complement strand
GCGCCATCTATGGATTCAGCGGAGAGACCTGCATCTCTCATATGGAGAGCGTGATGGCCCAGAGCGCCGATATCCTCCACCCACAGCTCGAGGAGTACGGCGGGCCAAAGCCGGTGGTGATACCGGTTGGCGCAGATCAGGATCCCCATATCAAGCTCACCCGCGACCTCGCCTATCGAATGAGGAGGTTTCTAGTCGAGAGGAGAGGAGACTACATCAGCGTCCGGGGCAAGGCCGCTAGCCAGGAGTTGATGCAAGCGGCTGAATCGGCTCTGCGGGGGACGGGGCTGGGACAGGTCAAGAGGTATGAGGAGCATATCGACATTACAGACCTCCAGCTGAGAGAGGGCCAGAGGATCGATGAGGCCCAGCAGGAGATAGAGGAGTTAATCATAAGGCTGGAGACGGAGCACGGAGAGTATGGCTTCATACCCCCTGCCTCCATCTACCACCGCTTCATGACCGGCCTTACTGGGGGGAAGATGTCCTCCTCCAAGCCGGAGAGCTACATCGCTCTGACTGAGGATCCCAAAGAGGCGGCAGGAAAGATCATGCGGGCCATCACTGGCGGCAGGCAGAGCCTGGCAGAGCAGAAGAAGCTGGGAGGAGAGCCGGATAAGTGCACCATATATGAGTTCCTTCTATTCCATCTATCTGAGGATGACAAGGAGCTTTTAGAGCTTGACGCTGAATGCCGCAGCGGCAGGAGGATGTGCGGCAATTGCAAGAAGGATGTGGCCGAGAGGATAAAGAGGTTCCTTGACGAGCACCAGCAGGCCCGCGAAGAGGCGCGAGAGAGGCTGCCGGAGTTTGGAATTAGGCTTTAGGCTTTGCTCTATATGCTCTCCAGTCTTATCCTTTCTCCGACAGCCAGACCGTGGCCGGGATTGGCCCGCATGCGGATATACTGGTCACCGCAATGCACCCCAATTGCCGGGATATCCTTTTGTGCGGTGGCGCTCTCCAGTGCTAAAAGAATATTCTCATCCGGGAACCTGATTTTGTCGCCACCACGGACCTCTCCATTCATAAATACCGCAGTGACTATATCCGATCCACTGTCATAGATGCTTTTTCTTATGTCTGTGATCATAAGCAAGGTCATGGCATATTAGCCTCAATCGCTATGAACTCCCGATGTTTTCAGAAGAGGAGTCCGGCCCTGGCAGAGGCCGGAGACCGACGACAGGCGGACGACGGTAAAGGAGGTCAACCAGCTTTCTGTCGCTGTATTCCCTATAGAGATATTACTAGTTAATAAAACTTTTGCTATTAGTAGCAATATAGCTCAGAGACGGGCTTTGGAGGCGAAGAATTCGGCAATGGCATGCAAGTGCAAATCAGCCATCGATCAAGCCTGAAATTCCCTTGACCGGTCCCCGGGTTTTTCAAAATTATAAAAAATTTGAGCACAATGGCGCAGAATTGCCTGGAGCCTCATTGAGCTCTTGCCTCAGAATCATTTGCATAGCTTTGATAGAAGCTATCCGGCACCCCCTCCAGCTTTCCGGGGCCATTGATCAGGGGTGGATAGATGAATACTCCGTGCTCATCCAAATCGTAGTCCAGCCCCAGGAACCTCTGCAAGTACTCCTGATGCAGATCCTCGGGATCCAGATCTACATTGTCAGAATGAAAGATCCGCGCCAGATAGGCAGCCCCGATAAGCCCTTTGCTGGCATCGTTTCTCAGGTTACCGTTGATGATGTAGACCTGGTTGTTCTTGACAGCTGTGAGATTGGCATACTCCGGGCGACTCTTGAATGATAAAAGTGCTTGAGAAATGCCTGAGATGTCATCAGAGTCGTATCCTATTGGCGGAGTGAGAACAATGGTGATGAATATCATATAATCGGGATCGCTCTTAATGACCCATTCGGGGTCCACCTCGATTCTGTAGCTTGATTCCAGGTAGGCGGGCAGATCTTCGGCGATGCTTCTGCCTCCGGCTAAAGTAACCATCTGGCTTAAGGTATCGATCTTTGCATAGGTGAATATCGAATTATCTCCCTCTTTTGGCAGGGTGGCTATGAGCACTTTAGGCCTCTTTTCCTCGGCTAGATTCTCGGTGTATGACTTGATCTCATCGATCTTGCTGATATGCCAATCGATGTACTCCTCTGCTTGCTCTCTCGCCTGCATGATATACCCCAGCTTATGCACGGCATCGGTAAAGGAGGAATTCTCTGGATTGATCAGGTTAGGATAGTATAGTCCGGCAAAGACAACAGGCACTTCTGGCATCTTCTCTTCCTTCTCTGCGGTCTTGTTGGAGAAGGTGAGGAGGAGGTCGGGGCTCAAACTCAAAGCCTGCTCGTAGTCGGGATCTGTGGCTGGAGAGAAGCCGGATACGCTTGTCTTTTTGACCAGATCGGGAAACTCCTTCTCTGATTTGGACATGGCCAGATCCACACCCGCCACCTTATCCGTCCGTTTCAAGATCATCATCATCTCTGAATTGTCCAGGTGCTCGACGATGGCCCTTTCCACGGGCAGCCTTACCGTCACCGGCTTTCCATTTCCGTCAAGTATGGTGATATTCTCTTGAGAATCATTGATGATCATCTCCACCTGGGATATGTCATTTTCATCAACCTTACCGTCGAAATTGGCATCTGCCAGGGGAGAAGCATTAACCGATCCTGCTATTATCTCCTGGAGATATTCTATGTCCTTCATATCTATGGTCCCGTCCATATTGGCGTTGCCATAGATATGAAGGATATAGTCTCCCGCCGATGCCTGCGCCAAAAGGCCGCAGAGCATAATCACTGCTATTAAGCATCTCTTCATTTCCAGTCTCCTTATGTCAGGCCGCTCGATCATGCCAGAGCAGACCATATCGGTCGATCAAAAGCAGCCTTTTTCTATCACAATGATACTTATCAGCATATTTTACTATTTAATCATAACTATCAAAAGAAAAATATTACTAAAATTGGCCCGCATTGATAAAAATTTGGACAGGGCTTGTGCCCTGTCGACTCTTTCTTCTCAGGCTTTGGCAGCCCCTTCATAGGATACAGCAGCATAATAACCATCCGGCACCCCCTCCAGCTCTCCGGAGCCCTTGATCAGGGGCGGATAGATGAATACTCCGTGCTCATCCAAATCGTAGTCCAGCCCCAGGAACCTCTGCAAGTACTCCTGATGCAGCTCCTCGGGATCCATCTCCGCCTCATCTGGATGGAATATCCGCGCCAGGTAGGCTGCGCCAATAAGGCCTTTGCTGGCATCGTTTCTGAGGTTGCCGCTCAATATGTAGACATCGCCGTTCTGCACCGCTTTGAGGTTGGCATATTCCGGACGGCTCATAAAGGCCTCCAGAGCCTCCTTCATTCCAGTGGGATCATCGGCATCATAGCCGCTGGGCGGATCCAACACCAATCCGCTGTAAGTGGTGGCAACAACCAGCAAAACGATATAATCCGGATCTTCTTGCAAGACCCACTCCGGGTCCACCTCGATTCTATAGGTGGACTTCATAAAATCAGGCAGATCAGACGCCACCGTTCTCCCGCCGGCCAGATCCACCATGCTGGTAAGGGTGTCTATCTGGGCAAAGGTGAAGATGGTCTTCTCATCAGCTTCGGGATAGGCGGCCACCAGGACCGTCGGCCTCTCGCTATCAGGAATACTTCCTGTGCTCTCAACCAGTCTATTGAGCGAATTCATATGCCATTGGATATACTCTTCTGCATCCTGTTGCGCGTCAAGAACATAGCCCAGCTTGCGCACTGCATCGGTGAAAGCAGATGTCTCAGGTTTGAGCAGGTCGGGATAGTACAGGCCGGCAAAGAGCACTGGCACTCCAGGCAGGTTCTTATCCTTCTCCTGGGTGACATTGGAGAATACCAGGAGAAGATCGGGATCAAGACTCAATACCTTCTCATAGTCCGGTTCCTTGTGCATGGCTCCCACGCACGTCCGGTTGGACATCTCTGGAAACTCCGCCGGGGATTTGGCCACTGCCAGGTCCACCCCCACTACCTTATCCGTCTTCTTGAGAATCTGCATCAGATCGGCATTGTCCAGGTATTCGACCACGATTCTCTCCACTGGCTTATTGATGGTGATGGGCAAATCGTTCCCGTCCAGAAGGCTCAGCTCCTTCTCCGTTCCATTGATGATCATCTCCACCTGGGCTATATCCCGCAAATCAACCTCGCCATCGAGGTTGGCATCGGCCAGGCCTGTGGGACTCATATTATTGCTGATGATCTCTCTGAGGGTGGCTATATCCTCCTGGTCGATTTTGCCGTCCATATTGGCATTGCCAAAAACATGGAGCACATAGCCTGACCCCGATGACAGGGGAATGATATTGGCGAGGAGAACCAGTGCCAATACAAAGATTTTATCTGCACTCAATTATAGCATCTCCTTTCTTTTGGTAGTTGTCGAATTCATCAATCTCAGCTGAAAAATGTCATAGATCCTCTGCTTGCTCTTCAGAGAAGAAGAACGCGCCCTTCTCTCGGACATCGTAGTCCAAGCCCATCATATTCACATACTCCTGGTGAGCCGCCTGGGGGTCGATATCTGCGAATCGATCCGGATAGAACCATCTGGCCAGAAGGAGGACGGCAGAGGGGTAGTTGGGCGTTATTGCATAGTCATTGGTTATGATGTATATCCCATCGTTCTTCACGGCCCGGACCTCATCGAATCCCGGCAGGCTCCTGATATCCTGGGCGTAGCTTTCAAGGAGGCTGTCATTGACATTTTCATAAGGCCTGATCCCTGGGCCCATGGCCCGGCCTACGATGACCTCCGGATTCTGGGAGAGGACCCACTCAGTCTCTATCTCGCCATACTCGAAGGCTGTATCCTCATATCCAGGAAGGCGGCCGGCAGCGATGTTAACACCTCCTGCCATCTCCACCAGCTTGTGGGCTGCATGGCCGGTGCCAATAGCCGTTCGGGAACTCATGGGCCGGTCGCCCTCGGGCGTGCTCTCCAGGTATACCCGCACCCGTTCATTCTGGGGGATCTTCCGGACCTCATCCTCCACCTGGTCGAGGATGGCGTCGTGCCACTGCAGATACTCCTCTGCCCTATCCCTTGCACCCATCAGGATTCCCAGCAACCGGACCCTCTCTCTCATGTCGTCGGGGCCCTGGCCGCTGCACTCACAATCGAATCGCAGGACCTCAACCTCTGGGGGAAGTTTATCGTCCAGCGACTCTTCAGATGGGTACCAGGTATAAGCGAGGATGGCATCGGGATTGGTCTTTAAGACCGCCTCCACATCGGGCTCTCCACCACTGCCTATGCTCTGGTACTTGCTCAACCGCGGGAACCTGTTGGGCTGCTCAGCGAATGTGTCCCTGACCCCCACCACCTTCTCCTCTGCCCCCAGGAGCTGGAGGATCTCAGCGCACTGATGGGTATAGACCACCAGCCTCTCCAGGGGCTGCTTTACAGTCACTGTCTTATTGTCTGAATCAACGATTGTGATCTCGCTAGGGGTTCCGTTGATGATGCTCTGCACTAGTGAGATGTCTGATTCGTCGATCTCTCCATTATTGTCCGCATCAGAGAGCCATGTCGGCTCTTCGGTTCCCTCTATTATCCTCTCTAGATATGCTAAATCCTGGTCATTGATATCATCGTCGAGATTGGCATTGCCGAATATATGCAGTACATAGCCATTGCCCGATGCAGAGAGCATCAATAATGCAAAGGCCAGCATTAGTGCTTTTAAGGGTATCATCACCATCTTTCCTCTGCCCCGCCCTCCATCCTGCAGCCGAAGCGATCCATCCGGCAAGCAGGAGAAGATAGCGGTCGCATGTAGGCATATCAATCAAACCTGTATTAGAATTTAATCATAATCAAAATAAGAAAATTGTTACTGCACAGGATGAGGACTCAGGCAGATAAAAAGGCCAACACGGGAGATGTGCTGGCCGCTGCCCCCGACAGAGTAACGATGAGTTCAGATCTTCTCCAGCTTCTCTATCCCAATCTTCTTTACCGTCGGCTTCCAGATCTTATCGGGCATCCAGGCAGGAGCGTTCTTTGGCTTCTTGACCTTTCTTCTGTTGCCCTGATAGATATGGACCTTTTTTGTGCCCCTTTCCCTCAGCCTTATATCCTTGACTCCTCTGCTCGCCACTTTGAGGGCTGCTTGCCTGGGTGCCATTCCCGTATAGATGCCAACCTCATTGCCCGAAGCATCTCGGAGGGCGAAATTCCTCTTTTCTTTCAAAATATACCACCTACACAGGAATCGATGAAGTGATGATATAATATTAACTTTTCTGCACAAAGTGCTATTTAAAGCGTATGTCGTGAGCCATCCAATGCAGGCGGATGGAGAATATGGGGGTATTCGATCAGCGTCTGAATGGATAAAATCCATGGGAAACGAATACCCTCTTACCAACTCTAGCGAGCAGAAGCCAATTTATTTTCATTTACCCTCCAAAGCAAGATAATAATATGAATTTATAATATCTCCTACGACAGATTTATTAACGAGTGTAACACGACAGGATTTAATTTTACGGCGCAGGAGAAGGGCTGCGGCAAAAGAAGGAGAACATGGAAGGCTTAATCGACAAACGGATTCTGAAGTTCGCCCCTGGTGCAAGGCGCTGGATCGCCCTCACCTTCTTGTCTGGCCTGATGGGATCTATTGCCAACATCGCCCTCCTCTTCCTGGCGGGAAGGATCATCGTGGGAATATATGATGGTCGCACTCTCCTCTCCATGCTGGATCTGTTCTCAGGCATGCTGGCGGCCATAGGCCTGCGAGCCATTGCCGAGGCCTCCATAGATATCACCGCCCAGCGTTCCGCCGCCATGGTCAAGAGCAGCGTCCGAAAGAGGATCAATCAGCATCTTCTCGATCTGGGTCCCTCTTTCGTCGAGATGCGCAACACAAGCGCCCTGGCCACCACGGTCTTGGATGGAGTGGAGGCGCTTGAGGCCTACGTGGGGCTTTATGTTCCTTATATGGCTCTCTGTCTGGTTATGCCCGTTCTCCTCTTTTTGGGCTTTGCCATCTATGTAGACCTGATCTCCGCCCTGATGCTTATGGCTTTTGTCCCCCTGGTCCCCCTTTCCCTGCTGATATTCACCAATCTGGAGGAGTGGAAGGTGGGTAGAAGAGCATGGGAGACATACCGGGAGCTGTCTGCTTACTTTGCCGAGAGCCTGCAGGGACTGACCACCCTCAAGCTCTTCAGCCAGGCAGAACGCCGGGGGCAAGAGCTTCATAGAAGATCCAGGAACCTGGAGAAGGCATTGGTGCAGAGCCTGCAGCTCTATTTCGGAGCCAGTTTCGTCTCCGAGGTGGTCCCAGTTCTGGGCTACTCCCTGACCATGATCGTCTCATCATTCCGCCTCAGCCAGGGTAGCCTATCGATGGACAAACTGGTCATGGTCCTTTTGCTGGGCTCGCTCTTCTACGAGCACGTCAGCCATCTGCTTTTATATCATCACTACAGCCTGCTGGGAAAAAGAACCGCGAACGCCATATTCGAGCTATTAGATCAGATGCCTGAGGTCCGGGATGGCCAAGATACAGCACCTTCTGCTATTGAGCCGGAGATCAGGTTTGAGGGGGTTCACTTCGCTTATCACGGCGATAGGCCGGTTTTGCATAACATCTCGTTTGAGGTGAAGCCAGGCAGCACTGTGGCTTTGGTTGGGGCGACAGGAACTGGCAAGAGCACAGTCATCGATCTTCTCTTCCGCTTCCACGATCCCCAAGAGGGCAGAGTGCTCCTGGGGGGCCATGATATTCGCAGCTTGCCCCTCAATTTCCTGCGCAGCCAAATGGCTCTGGTTGCTCAGGAGTCCTACCTGTTCTATGATACCGTGGAGAATAACCTGCGCTTGGGAAAGCCCAAGGCCAGCCATGAGGAGCTCGTCTGGGCAGCAAAAGCAGCTAATGCTCATGAGTTCATTGCTGCGCTGCCTGAAGGCTACCAGACGATCATAGGCGAGAGGGGAGTGCTTCTCTCCGGAGGAGAACGGCAGAGAATCGCCATTGCCCGCGCCCTTCTCAAGGGGGCACCGATTCTCCTCCTGGATGAGCCGACCTCCAGCATCGATGCCGAGAACGAAGAGGACATCCAGAAGGCCCTCGGCCGTCTGCAGGCCCAGCGCACTGTTATGATCATCGCCCACCGGCTGAGCACAGTCAGAAAGGCGGACTGCATTTTAGTCATGGAAATGGGGAGAATCGCCGAGTCCGGCGGCCATGAGGAGCTGCTGGCTAAAGGAGGCATCTATGCCCACCTGGTGGCGGCTCAGTCCCTGGATATGCCAGAATGCAGGGATGACGAGAATGCTCTCCCCATGAAAGTTGGCAGCCATCTCGCCGCTGTGGCGGGAGGAGGGCCATGATAAGAGGCTTTCTCGATTCCAGATCGGTTTGGCGCCGGCTGATCTATCCTATTCGCCCTCATCTGGGACTGATGAGCCTGGCCGTCATATCCGAGATCTTAAGACAGGTCTCGGGAATCGGCGTTGCCGTTCTTGGTGCAGCTCTCTTCGCCCGGGCGGTGGCCGGCACGGCCATCGAGGAGCTTTATCCCTATGCTGCCGCCATGATCATCCTCGGCCTGGCCAGAGGGACCTTTGGCTATTTAGGCCCTTATCTATCTCATGTGGCGGCATTCCGCATCCTGGTCGACTTGAGGGACGAGTTCTTCTGGGCCATAGAGCCCCTCGCTCCGGCAAAGCTTGCCAGAAGGCGCACGGGCGATCTGGTCAGCACAGCAGTATCAGACATAGAATTGCTGGAGCTCTTCTTCGCCCATACAGCAGGACCAGCGGTAGTGGCTTTTATCGTCCCCATCATCGCTCTCACCGCTCTGGCAACCATCAACCTGCTTTTGGCAGAGGCATTGCTCATTTTTCTCATCCTGCTGATCCTCATGCCCAGGCTGGCTTTCTGGCTGGGCACAACTCTAGGGGAGAGGTTGAGGGGGCAGCAGGCACTTCTCAACTCCCAGGAGCTGGATACTATTCAGGGAATGAAGGCGATCCTGTCTTTCGGCTACAGCAGACAAAGAATAGAGGAGCTATCTGAAAATTCTGCCGCACTGCTGGCATTGCAGGCCAGGCAGGCAAGAAACATCGGGCTGCAAAGCGCAGCGAAGATCAGCATCGTCTCTGCAGGGATTCTTGCCGTGCTCCTATGTGCCAGCATCCTGGTCAGGCAGAATTCCCTTGCGCCAGGCTTTCTTCCCATCACCATGATCCTGGCCTCAAGCGTCTTTCTCTCCATAACCTCAGTGGTCGAGATCTCCAAGCAGCTCTCTTTGACCCGCGCTGCTGCTCGCAGACTCTTTCTTCTATTGGATGAGCAGCCAGCGGTAAGGGACGAGTCCGGTCTGGATCCGGCAGTTCCGATCGAATCCATAGAGCCATCCATTTCTCTGCAGGATGTCAGCTTCCGCTATGCTCCGGATGAGCCTTTAATCTTAAGCTCCATCAGCCTGGAGATTCCCGCAGGCTCAACAGTGGCACTGGTGGGGACGAGCGGAGCAGGAAAGAGCACAGTGATCAATCTGATGCTCCGTTTTTGGGATCCGGAAGCGGGAAGGATATTGCTCGGTGGAAGTGATCTGCGCCGCTATCCCATGATGCAGCTACGCCGTTTGTTTTCTGTGGTTTCTCAGGATGTCTTCCTCTTCAGCGATAGCATCAGAGAGAACATCCGGTTAGGCCGGCCAGAAGCTAGCGATGCCGAGGTGGAAGAGGTCGCTAGCAGGGCCCGCATTCATGATTTTATAATCACCCTGCCCCAGGGGTATGATACCCTGGTGGGAGAGAGGGGAGTTCGTCTCAGCGGCGGAGAGCGACAGAGGATCGCCATCGCCAGAGCTCTTCTTAAGGGAGCGCCCATACTTGTCCTGGATGAGGCCACCTCCAGCTTGGATGCAGAGAACGAGAGGGCAATCAAAGAGGCTCTGATGGAAAGGAGAGAGGGTCGCACCACCATCATGATCGCTCATCGGCTGAGCACTGTGGTGGATGCTGACTGGATCTTCGTCATAAATGGGGGACGGGTAGTAGAGCAGGGAAGGCATGAGGATCTCATCGCCCGGAAAGGGAGATATGCCCGGCTGGTGGAGGCGCAATCTTAGTGGAGGCACAATCTTAGTGGAGGCACACGAGATCGCAGGATAATAATATAAATATATCACTATATTATATATCGATATGACCCTTTATACCGCTCTCATAGCCACTGTGGAGATATCTCAGGTCATGATCCCACCGATCGTGATTGGATTTTTCCTGGCCAATGTCATTCGCCGCTCACCCTATTTTCGCTATCTGACCATGACAGGAAGAGGCAGATCACCGATTGTGAACTGATTGTGGCCGTTTTAGTGGGATTTATTCCCAAGGGATTGAATAGCATGCTCATCTTCTCGCTGCCAGTGGCCCTCTCCGTTCTGGGCCCTCAAACCGGCGGCCTTTACGTATGCCTGGATCTACTCGCCAACTTCTTTGTGGCTGGCATCGGCATCCTTGCCGCGAGACGATTGCTCTCAGCCAAGGCGCTGACATTGGAGTGCGAAGAAGATCCAGAACAATGGTATGGATGGGTGGCGATACTAAAAACCGGTCTTAAGGAGTGCCTATCCTCGTCCATCAACATCATCAAGGTGCTGGTCCCCACCATCTTTCTAGCCCAATTGGCCATTGAATATGTGCTGGTACTGCCCATTGTGGAGAGATACAACAGCTTGGTCGAGCCCCTTGGATTCTCATCATCCAGCCTGATAGTTCTCATGGCCAGCCTGGTCAGCCAGAGCGCTGCACTGGTGGCTTCAGGCACATTGCTTCGTGAGGGCTCTCTTTCCATCGTCAGCTGTCTTCTACTGCTGTTTATAGCCAGGTTTTTGCACCTGGGCATAGGATGCTTCAGAATTGGCGTCCCCACTAATATCTCTTATTTCCAGGGATCGTTAGGGCTTAGGATTACCGCTATGGAATACTCGTTAATCGAAGTGGCTAATATTATGATATTATTTCTGCTATTTCTATTTCTCTAATCCGCGTGCAGCCTCGTCAGGATTGCCTTTATCGAAGAGGAATTGATAAACCTCATCGAGAGGAACGAATACAAGAAGAAATGGGGCAGATCCAGAAGTGGATGACAGAGATTTAGTAACAACATTTGCGTACAAACATTTAATATGTAGCACTTAAATTCAGAATAAAGGCATATCATGTGGAGGCAGTCTGATTATGGACCACCAAGAGGGCAAATGCAGATACACTGGCATGGATAAAGAGTATACCATCGAGGACTTGGCGGCATTTCATGGCCATCTCGGGCCTTACATCGTCCTGGGCTATATGATCGGCAGATATGCCCGCAAGAACCTCTGCTCCGATCCCTTCCAGATGAAGGCAGAGGTCTTCTGCCAGGATAAGCCTCCTCAATCCTGCCTCGCCGACGGAGTGCAGATCGGCAGTGGCTGCACCCTGGGCAAGCGAAACATCCGGATCGTCCCCAGCAACGAGATCCGCTGTCATTTCGCTGCCGGGGAGAGGGAGCTGGTCATCATTCCCAGGCCGATTGCCTTTACCTCAGAGAGCGGAAAAGAGCATGACCTGCTCATCGAGCAGCTGGCTGAGAAGATGTACCGCATGGCCGATACTGATCTCTTCACTGCGGATCTGCGTCCGGATTGGGACCATGGGTGAGCGTCTTTTGAGAGCTATAGTTCTTGAGAGCATCTACACCGCATATGAGGGCGGCTCAGAGCCGGTTATCAAGGATCTTTCCCTGGAGGTTGATCGGGGGGAGTATGTGGTCATCGGCGGCCCGAACAGCGCGGGAAAGACCACCCTGCTGGAGTCGATCAACGGCCTGGTCAAGATCACCCATGGTAGGGCCTGTGTCTGCGGCCTGGATGTTCGCCGACGTGGCTTTGAGGTGAGAAGGAGGGTGGGCTATGTCATTCAGAACTTCTATTTCGATCCATTCACCCCTTTCACCGCCCAGGAGGTGGTGATGATGGGACGCTTTGGCCGTCAGGGACTGTTGAGCCGCCCGAAGGAGTCCGACTATGATGCCGTGCAGAGGGCGATAAAAACAGTAGGTATCGAGGACCTGGCACACAAAACCATAGGCACCCTCAGCGGCGGCCAGCAGCAGAAGGTGATGATCGCCCATAACATCGCCAAGGAGCCGGATCTCTTCATGCTGGATGAGCCATTCAGCAATCTCGATTTTCGGGCCAGAGAGTTCCTGCAGGATGTGTTCAAGGGGATGGTGCAGCAGGGGGTCCCCATCCTCATGGTGGCTCATGCATTCGATGGACTCCCCGACATTCCCATTCATCTAGTTGTCATGAACCGGGGCAGGATCACCGGCGACCTGAGCTGCCAGGCGGGGGAGGTGGAGGAGATAATCAGAAAGGAGTGCGAGGTCAAGGAAAGATGCTCGAGTGGCTGATAGAGAACAATGTGGTCTGCCATGCCCTGGAGGCGATGATCTTTGCCTCCGTCGCCTGCAGCATCCTGGGGGTGATCATCTCCAGGATGAGCCTCTCCTCAATTGGCTTTACCATGTCCCATGCTGCCTTTGCCGGTGCGGCTCTGGGCATGTTCCTGGGAGCGAATGCTCAGGTGATGGCCATCGCCTTCAGCATGGGGGTGGCAGCTCTCATCGGTCCGGTTAGCGAGAAGGCCAAGATGGCGGCTGATGCCACATTAGGCGTCCTATTCTCCCTGTCCATGGCTGTGGCCATCTTCTTGATCTCTTACATGGAATATATGGGCAAAGGGCTCTCCGCGAGCAGCCTTCTATTTGGGGATGTCATATCTTTATACCGGGAGGAGATTTATGCCCTGGCTGCCATCTGCTGCCTTTCCATCCTATTCGTTTTAGCGTTCTACAAAGAGATCTCGGCCATCATGTTCAACATGAAGATAGCCGAGTCAGCCGGGGTCCGGGTTAAGCTCATATATTACGTACTATTATTCATTATTGCCCTATCCGTGGCGCTCAGCCTCAACATTGTGGGCGGCCTCTTGATATTCGTATTGCTGGTGACGCCTGCATCCATAGCTGGCCAGTTCTGCTTTAATGTAAAGAGCATGTTCATAGTTGCGCCGCTGGTAGCTCTCTTGGTGAGCGCCTTTGGCGTCTGGGCGGGTTTTGAGTTTACGCTGCCCGTCGCTCCTCTGGTGGCCCTGCTGCTCACAGGCGTATTTGCAATATCCGTAATGCTGTCTTTTAAGAGAAGGATAAATACCAAAATACATTGATGATTAAAGCTCTCGGCGGTGGTAATAGTCAAGGAAAGATTGTCAATCAGGCAAATAGGATCCCTCCTGGCAAATGCCGTGAATATGAAGACCAGTCCGGTATGCGTGTACGGCTCGGATCAGGTACCGGAAAATGCTGTCCGGTCCTCTTCGTTCAGCGATTGCCTTGCCTGCAAAACAGGATGGAAAGCATCTGAAAGAGAACGAAAATATCGCATGCGAGACCTACAAGGCAGTAGGTGAGATCAAAACCCTGGGCAGGTATGTGGTGATGAGGCGCTGCGATGATTTCCAGGAGGACCCTGGCGTAAAATGCATAGTATGTTTTGCCAGCGGCGAGCAGATCAGGGATTTATGTGCACTGGCTCATTTCGGCAGCCATAACGTTTTTAATTTAATATCGGTTCCCTGGGGCCCGGCTTGCGCTACCCTGGTTACCTATCCTGCGGGCATGGCGGAAAATGCTTCTCTGTCTCAGATATCCATCGGTCCAACGATCCTTCCGCCAGGGGTTGGCTGCCCGAAAACTGCCTGGCCATGGGAATCCCGGCAGAGATCGCCCGGAAGATGGCCAATGATGTAGTGAGGTCGTTTTTGGCTAAAATAGATAATGTCTCTTGATTCGTTATATTTAATACGAACTTACAAAGATAATCAAGTCAATAGTAGTAAAACTTAAATATTTAGTATTACTAATTCCAATTATGAGAATTCAATCATCCAACTTAGCCATACTGATGCTGGCGATCTTTTTGATCGTTCCTGCTGGTGCAGAAACGGCACCGTCAACTCTCAAGATCGTCTGCACCACCAGTGTATTGATGGATCCGGCAACCTATATCGGCGGAGATAGGGTGGAGGCCATTTCCATCGCTGACCCTACCCTGTGCCCTCACCTGCAAACAGACATCATTCCAAATCGCATTCAGCTCAACATGGATTTCATCAAAGATGCTAACATGTTTATGGCGTACAACGACAGCAACGACCAAAGGTATAACATGCCGGCAATCAACGATTTCATGACGGCCAATAACTATGGGACAGCTGAATGGATGACGATATCCAACCCTTCCCGCGGATGGAACACCCCGACCAACTCCAAGCTGCTGGCTGCCGAGGTAGAAGGGTGGCTCGCAAATAAAGACCCGGCCAACAAAACCTACTACGAGCAGCGCTACAATGATTATGCAAAAAGCTTTGACGCCATCGAGCCTACAGAGTCGGAGAAGAAGCAGCTAAACCAGACGCAGGTCATAGTCATGCTCTGGCAAAAAGATCCCGTGCAAAACTGGCTGGGCATGAATGTGGTCAACTTCTTTGCGCCCGAGTTCGCTCTGAATGGAACCAAGACCGCGGCCAGAGTGGTGGACGACATCAATGCCAATCCTGAGAAATACCAGAATGTGAAATATATCATAGAGAATATGCAGTCCGGGGAGCTGGCCAAGGGAATTGAAGAGTCCTTGAAGGATAAGGGAATCGATGCAGAGCGAGTGATCTTCACCAACTTCCCTGGATCGGTTGAGGGTGCAGACACGATGGCAGAGGTTCTAAACCACAATAAGCAGATCGTGCTCTAGGCCGGCAGGCTCATTTTTCTTTTTTCTGGATTTTATTGGAGTACAAGACGACAAAAGCTTTGATATTACTACAATCGAAATGCTTATTACTTAATAATACAAATTACTATTAATTCTCCAACCATAGAGAGAATTGCTTTCTTGGGAAAATGGTGAGTGGGATGACATTTGAAAAAGGATCTGATTTGGCCTTTGAAAAGCACCCCAATAGAGCTTTAAGCATTCTCATTGCCGAGGATGACCCGGCAAATCAGCTGGTCGCCTTGCGGATGCTAAAGACGCTGGGGTATAATGCCGATACAGTAGACAATGGCCTCGAAGCTTTGATTGCCATGGAAAGCCGCCCCTACAATCTGGTGCTCATGGACATTCAGATGCCAGAGATGGATGGATTGCAGGCGGCTAGAATCATCCGGAAACGCTGGCCAGAGGGCCCCAGGATCATCTTTGTCACTGGCTGCACCAGCCGCAGAGATGAATGCATCAGCGAGGGAGGAGATGGCTTTATCTCTAAGCCGATAAGCTTGCACCAACTGCAGGAGGCGATTGATGATAAGGCATGTTGATCTCCTAACCTCGTTCAACATTTTCAGGGTATTCGAGCAACATCCTCGAGCAACGTCTTCGATCTCATCTACAGCTCCAACGCCTTTTGAGATCTCTCCGGCTCCATCGATATCATTACAAATCCAAGCACGCTGGCGCAGATCATGAGCCCCGGCGGTAGACGAACATTTACGTTGATATCCTCCACCTGATTGGTGGTGCCAATGACAAGCTTCTCTATGGCGTAGTTGTCCGATCGCTCCTCGCCCTGAACCATGGGCAATCCCGATAGCAATAGGCAAAAGATGAGCGATAGATTTGAGATCGAATGCTTTTTTGCTTCCATAATATCCATCCTGTGTTTGTGATACTTAATGGCTCCATTAGATATAAATGTATTATTAATTGTTCTTGATGTTGTTGAAAAGTACATTTTCTGATAATTCTCTGAAAATTCAAAATCTGAGCAAATCCATCAGCATGCAAATAGCAACCACACTCCTCTATAATTCTACCAAATCTATCATTACTTTAGAAAATATCTTATACTAGTAAGGTATAATATTATATCATGCTAAAAAGTAATGAAAATATCGGATCAAGCAGATCAGTCCGCTCAGAGATAAGGTACTTCGACGACGAACTCAATCCTGTCTCCAGGGATAAAGCCACCTGGGCAGTCTTCCGAGAGGTGGATGATAAAGGAAACCTCCTCTTCGAAGCGCAGGGATTCATCGACTAGCCCTGCAGGGGGAGCTTCTGATCCAAAATGCAATTATTAATAAAAAAGCTAATTTTTCATAATATCTTTCAATCTCATTAGCCAACTTATCATTTTCAGACCTAATGTGAATTGGGCAAAGGATTTATTAACCGAATCCCAATAGCATAGATGTATGTATGATCTATCAATAAAACTGAGCTATTTAATATTATAAAGTGTCATCTAATGGCATCAGACCTGCTAGTCAGTGATTGAGATGGTTTCCGATCGGGGTAAAGGAGGTTAAGAGACGATTATGGATGCAAAGGAGAGCATTTCGCAATACTGGGATTGGAGAAGCCGGAGCTATACCAACGGCAGTCATGGATTTGAAGAGGAGGAGAAGGCCGTCTGGAAGATGGAGTTAGAGCCATTCCTCCAGGGGGGGAGATACAAGAGAGTCCTGGATGTGGGGACCGGTCCCGGATTTATGGCCTTGATACTGGCGGAGATGGGGCTTGATGTGACCGGTGTCGACATCTCCTCCGGGATGATAGAAAAAGCGAGGCAGAACGCCCAATCGATGGGCTTGCAGGTGGACTTTCGCCATGCAGATGGCGAGCAGCTTTCTTTCGATAGTGAGAGCTTCGACCTCCTGGTGAACAGGCACCTGCTCTGGACCCTTCCCCATCCCCTGGCGGCGGTGAGAGAATGGTCTCGGGTTCTGAAGGACGGGGGCCGCATCCTGGCCATCGACGGGGCCTGGTTTGATCCCTCTCTAAATGCCCAGATCCGCAGGGGCATATCCAGTGCTGCTGCTAAAATCTGCTCGAGGAAGGCCCCATCTCTTAAATCCAAATTCCTAGACCACTACCAATCGATAAAAAAGGAGCTCCCACTCTTCAGCCAATCCAAACCGGAGAGGATCTGCAATGTCTTCGAAGAGGCGGGCCTTTTCAATGTCTCATTCAGGCATCT
>JAGOLL010000113.1 GCA_017994055.1 Methanothrix sp. | reverse complement strand
AACTCATCCCGGCGAAGATACCGCTTCTCCAAAACCTCCATGGCATTGGCGGATAGTTCCAGCCCTGCTCCGGCCTGTGGCTCATTCATCTTTCTTCCGTCCCACCTCATAGATCATCCAGAATCGATTTAAACCTACATGTTCCATATGACCTGAGGATACATAGCAGGATAAGATGAGCCGGTTGGCAAAGGCCTACCGATACCATCCCATACATCAAGTGAGGCTAACTAAGATGAAGATTGCCATTTCAGGAAAAGGAGGCGTGGGCAAGACTACCCTGGCCGGCACCCTGGCCCGGCTCTTCGCCCGCGACGGTTACAACGTCCTGGCCATAGATGTAGACCCCAGCATGAACCTGGGCTCCGCCCTGGGCATAAAAAAGCTGCCCAAACCGGTCACCGAACATAAAGACCTGGTGGAGGAGCGGGCGGGAATGCCCGGCGGCATGTTCAAGATGAATCCCAAGGTGGACGATGTGGTCTCCATGTGCGGCTGCACCGGGCCGGACAACGTCAAGCTGGTGGTCATGGGCACCATCGACTCGGGAGGCTCGGGCTGCATGTGTCCGGCCAATTCCTTCGTCAAGGCCCTGATCAGGCATGTCATCGTCCGGGAGAAGGACCTGGTCATACTGGACATGGAGGCAGGCATAGAGCACCTGGGCCGGGCCACCGCCAGGGGCGTCGACGCCATGATCGCCGTGGTGGAGCCGGGCATGAGGTCCATAGATACCGTGGAGAGGATTATGCAGCTGGGCAAGGGAATCGGCATCGAGAGGTACTTTGCGGTCATAAACAAGGCCGACAATCCCGGCCCGGTGGCAGACAAGCTCGCCGCCATGGGCATACCCGTGCTGGGCACCATTCCCTTCGACAAATGCCTGGTGGAAGCAGACCTGGCGGGAAAGCCGCCCATAGATGTCGACTGCCCGGCGGTGGATTCCATCAGGGCCATCAAGGCCAAATTGGTGGAGCTGTTCGGGGAGAATAAGGGCTGAGCCGAAAAACGCAAAGAAGAGCGATCAAACCAAAGAAAAGAGAAGATAAGAAAAGCAGGCTTAAAAGGTCAAGCTGCCTGCTTTTAATCCCTCTTTTACTATAGATCCCACGATCCGGGTGCCCGGCCCCATGATCCGGCAGGCCTCTTTGGCCTCGGACTCGTCCAGGGCTATCAAGAAGCCCATTCCCATGTTGAAGGTGCGGTACATCTCTTCATCATCCACATTGCCCTGCTCCTGCAAGAATCGGAAGACGGGCTGGGGCTCCAGAGGATCGGTTATCTCAAAGCCCAGGCCGCTGATGCGGCGAAGCTTGAGCAGCCCCGATCCAGTTATATGAGCTAACCCGTGCACATCGCACTTTTTAACCAGCTCCACGATCTCGGGATAGATTCTGGTGGGCGTGAGCAGCTCCTCGCCTATGCTTTTGTCGCCGCCGGGAATGGCATCGAAGTAAGTATATTTTGATTCGGCGATGATCCGCCGGGCCAGGGTATAGCCGTTGCTGTGCAGCCCTGAGCTGGGCACCCCTACCAGCACATCCCCCTCCCGGATCTTCTCGCCTGTGACCACCTTATCCTTGTCCACCACACCAATGGCCGTGCCGGCCAGGTCGAAGCCCCGGATGATCTCCGGCAGGGAGGCGGTCTCCCCTCCCACAATGGTCATATTGGAGATCTCCGCGCCCCGGGCCAGCCCTACTGCGATCTGCGCCGCCCTCTCCGGATCGACCTTCTCCACCGCCAGGTAATCAACGAAGGCGATGGGCTCGGCTCCTATGGCATAGAGGTCGTTGACATTCATGGCGATGCAGTCTATCCCGACCGTGTCCCATTTAGAAATGGCATTGGCTATGAGCACCTTGGAGCCAACACCATCCGTGGTCATGGCCAGGGCGAAGCTGCCCATGTCCAACAGCCCGGCATAGTGGCCGATCTCAGTCATGGGCGCTCCGAAGCCCTTGCGCCGGGTCTTCAGCACCGCCTTCATGGCCTCTATGGAGCGGTTCTCCTGGTGAATGTCAACGCCTGAATCTGCGTAGGTGAGCTTCTTCATGCCTCTGCACCCAGCCCGAACTCGCGATGCAGCTCCCGGACCGCCCGCTCCGCATCCTTGGATGCCACCACGAAGGATATATTGTGCTGGCCGGAGGCCTGGCTGATCATGACCACATTGATACTGGCCGCTCCCATGGCCTTGAATACCCGGGCGGCCACGCCTGGTGTTCCGGCCATCCCCGCCCCAACCACGGCCACGGCGCAGACATCATGATCATGGGATATCTCCTTGACCAGGTCTCTCGGAAACTCCGCCCTCAGGGCATCCTCCGCCTTCTCCACCTGCCGCTCCTCAATGACCATGGAGATATTGGCCTCGGAGGAGCCCTGGCTGATCATGACAATATTTATGCCCGCCCGGGCCAGAGCGGTAAAAGCCCTGGCAGCAACGCCTAAAGTTCCAATCATCCCCGCCCCGGAGATATTGAGCAGAGCCACATTCTTGTGCAAAGTTACAGCTTTGATCACATCCGCCTTGGGCACATCGTCATGCACAATCTGAGTGCCGGGAATATCGGGATCAAAGGTGCACTTGACCCGCACCGGTATTCCCTTTCTGATAGCCGGCTCAATGGCCCGGGGATGCAGAACCTTGGCCCCGAAGTTGGAGAGCTCCATGGCCTCCAGGTAGGATATGGCGGGAATGGACTTGGCCTCCGGCTCTATCTTGGGATCGGTGGTCATTATTCCCGAGGTCTCCTTCCAGAACCATATCTCATCGGCATCAATCGCCGCTCCGATCAGCGAAGCGGACAGATCCGAGCCGCCTCTACCTAAAGTGGTGACCGTGCCCTTCTCATCCTTGGCAATGAAACCGGTGACCACAGGAACGCCGTTCAAGGGCAGCAGCCTCTGGGGTATCTGGCTGTAGGTCTTCTCCAGCGGCCTGCTGTCGCCATAATTGCTGTCTGTGACTATCCCCGCCTCCGAGCCGGTGAAGTGCCGGGAGGGGATGCCCATGTCCCTGAGAACGCCGGATAAGATGGGTGCCGCCAGCTGCTCGCCGTAGCTGGAGATATAGTCGAGGGACCTTGCCGTAAGCTCGCCCAGGTAGCAGATGCCGATATAGGCCTTCTCCAGCTCGGACAGCTTCCCGGATATGGTCTCCTTGATCTCCTTCGCAATCTCCGGATCTCTTATTGCATCTTCTATGGCCTGATAGTGCCTATCGGTGATCCTCTCCATGAACTCGATGACATCGGAGACATTTCCCTCTTGGGCCGCCCTTCTGGCACAGGCCAGCAGCTCATCGGTAACCCCTTGCAGAGCAGAGGTCACCAATACGATCTCATTGTCAGGGCAGAAATGAAGGACCAGATCTCCCACATGTCGCAGTCTGCTTCCGTCAGCCACGGAAACACCGCCAAATTTCATTATCAAGCGCGCCATCGCAAAAACCTTGCTCTGCTCTGCCCCCCTCGATTTAAGCTTTATCCATAATAATCTCTTCAACAAACACGCGGGATCGAAGCGATTAAAGGCAGGGCCAGACGGCCAATGCCAACTGGCAAACCGCCCTGAAGAGGCCGAAAGCTTAAATAGATTGAGTCCGACGTCTCTCAGTCCTAACCAGGAACTTGTAATATTTATCTTAAACTTCGCGAGGCGTATTATGGGCAAGAGGAAGAAGATAGCAGAACGTGTCA
>JAGOLL010000055.1 GCA_017994055.1 Methanothrix sp. | reverse complement strand
AGACAGGAACAAAGGATAACGAATTCTAATCAAATGGATTGTAAATTTCTAGTTCGGCCAGAGTTGAGAAGTCGCTATAATTTCTTGTGACCAGGACCAAGTTATTTGAGAGAGCAGTTGCCGCAATTAGCGCATCTGCCAGCTTAATATTATTATTTCGTTTTAGTGCTATGGTCAGTTCAGCCAATTCATCATCTATCGGCAAGACTTCAGCCTGCTCCAAGAACTCTTTTGCCTTCTCAAATCCATCCGGAGTGTGCATTCTCCATCCCAGCAGTTCTATCTTTGTGATTATAGAAATGATGAACGAGTGCTTCAATATTTCCTCTATTTTATCGCGCTCTGCCTCAGGGATATCATTTTTCCAATAATAGATCAGGATATTGGTATCCAGCAGATATTTTCTCATGCTCTTGTCCATTCATCCCGCAACGCAGCACTCTCTTTCTTCACATCGATCTTGAGATCCTTGTACATCCCCCTATATTTCGATGGATCCCAATCTGATTTATCCTTATGGCCTTCTTTCGCCAGACGGCTCATCTTACTCCAGAGATGGATGGGAACGATAACTGCAGTCTGCCTTCCATCTTCATCATAAACATACTGGACATCCATTTCAACCACAAGCCAAACTATAATCGATTTACAGGTACAAATACTTATTTTGCCGCCTCCACCAGCCCGATCTCCTCCTCCGTCAGTCCGTACAGCTCATAGACCAGCCGGTCGATCTGCCTGTCCGTGGCCTCTATCCTGCGAGCGAGCAGCGTCCTCTCGTGCTCCGGGCCGGCGGAGGAGAGTTGCCGGTGAAGATCGGGCATGGACTGCACCAACTCCACCATGCGATCATGACAATAGGCATTTTGTCGGCTGCAGAATCAACAATTGATCTCAAGCCGGATCAGTTCTTTCAAAGACCTATTGTTTCCCGAGCTTCTCTGAGCGAGACAATTTTGAGCCTAAAGCCATCTGGAACCTGATAGTGCCGAAGAATTTTGTCGGTGGTAATGAGAAAGTCCATGCCATAAGCTAACGAGTATCCAAGATGGGTTCGATCTGTCGGCTGCATTCGACCCTGGCATTCTTCAACCAGATTCCAGCAAATTTCAGCCGTTTCATCGCTAGGCAGAAGAAAACGGATCTCCAGTTTTCTCCACAGCTCTATCAGAGCCGAGATCCGCTCCAGCTTCAGGGGATCCTTGCTTTCCTTCTCGGTGGTTATGGTTTTAAAGACTGTTTCAGCCAGAACGGAGAACGGGACACAAAGTTCAATATCAGGATGATTATCGATGTGCTCCAAGAGGCTGGAGGCAAGACGCACGTTTCTATCTCTTTTATCCTGGCCGACAGAAAAGAAGAAGATATCTGAGTCAACTGCTACATGTTTCATTTCTTATGGAAAGCGTTCTTGATTCTTTCCCTGGTTGCAAGAGCTTCCTCTTTGGTTACTACCCAAACTATATTGCCGTTGATATCCACAGCGCCGCCATAGGGAAGCTGATTTTTCTCCGGATCGTATCTTTGGCCGACTACCTCTTCAGTCATTTCTTTCCTCCATTGGTGCTTGCTTTAGGAAAAGAAATAGTTTTTCGTCGGACTATTATTTCCTACTCGCCTCCACCAGCCCGATCTCCTCCTCCGTCAGTCCGTACAGCTCATAGACCAGCCGGTCGATCTGCCTGTCCGTGGCCTCTATCCTGCGAGCGAGCAGAGTCCTCTTGTGCTCCGGGCCGGGGGAGGAAAGCTGCCGATGCAGATCGAGCATGGTCTGCACCAGCTCCACCATGCGGTCGTGGCGGGCGACGTCGACGGGATCGGAGAAATCGATGGCAGTATTCAAAAAATTTTGCTTTGTTTCACATATCATAAGCTTGATCATGATGATCGAAGTTTTGAAACTCTATCCGACCCTCATCATCTATGACTTGATAGATGATAACCCAATGCTTGGCCACATGTGCGCTCTGTTTCCCCGCCAGGTTACCGCTTAAATGTTCTCCTATTTCGGGGTTTGCAGCAATATCTTCGACTCTTTTTAGAATTCTTTCTCTTAGTGGCGTGTTCTTTTTTGTTAAGCGTTTAAAATTTCTTTGAAACTGCGGAGCAAAATCAAGATGATAGATCATAGATCACGTAGATATGCTATTGCGTCCTCCACTTTGTCGAAACGCTTCGCCAATCCCATCTTGCATTCCCGGGCGCCCTTCAAAGTCCCGGCAACAATGCGCTCATCTTCTTCAAGAGGCACCGTTTTCTTGGAGGGAGCCTTGGATATTTTCGCTTTCATCTCCATTCGCCTGATCTGGATATGGTATCGATCCTTTAAAGACCTTTGCCAAAGGTTTCTACCGGCTCGCCGCCTCCACAATCCCGATCTCCTCCTCCGTCAGGCCGTACAGCTCATAGACCAGCCGGTCGATCTGCCTGTCCGTGGCCTCTATCCTGCGGGAGATCAGCGTTCTCTCGTGCTCCGGGCCGGGGGAGGAAAGCTGCCGATGCAGATCGAGCATGGTCTGCACTAGCTCCACCATCCGATCGTGGCGGGCGACGTCGGCGGGATCGGAGAAGTTGATGGTGCGGATGGGAAGCAGGATTAGGTACTGGATAAAGAAACGCAAATAACCACCTCTAAACACTGCTGCTAAATTACGATAATAAAAATCCATCAATGACGAATTAAGCAGTCCTAATAGATATTTATCCGAAGAAGATATGATGTAAGTTGTATTTGCAGAATAAGCGCCGCCTTTTTCATCAATCGCAAAGTTGCCCCTAATAGAAATATCTGGAAGCATTATCTTTGGTTTATCAAATTCTTCATAGTAATCTATAGCATCTTGAATTTCATACCACGTGTAAGCCCCATGCTTCCTTCCTTTCCATTCTTTGCCTGCCCAATTCTCTGGCTTCGGAGTGAGCCTTTCTCTGAACGGAATCAGGTATTGCTTAATTGCAGGATAATCATCGATATTCAATCCATGCCTGGTGAAAATCAGGTACTTGTCACTTCTAGGCTGCTCGTACCGCTTGATGTCCCTTCCTGCCAGGAAGGGTTTGATCAGCTCTGCACTCCTGGCATCCTCGGCGATCAGTCTGGCCCGAGTGGCCTCGTCTATGACAAAAGCCTCATTCAGCCCGGTCTTGATGCCATAATAGATCTTCCCGCCCACGTACTCTCCCAGGGGGACGCCGGTCGCTTTCAACTTCTCCAGAAGCCTCTGGGTTCTCTCATCCGCCAGGGACCAGCCGGACTCATCCAGCTCCGGCTGGCGTACAGCATAGCTGTGCTCTCTGACGTGTTCCTCCAGGCTGGAAAAGCGGAGCGTCTTTACCTGACAGGCAGAAAAGCTCTCTTCGGGCTTCTCCTTTGCGATCCTCAGGATGCAGGGATAGGTGGTGGCCTTGCTGAAGACGGGCAGATCTCCGAAGTCCACTATCTCCTCGATATGCTGCTCCCTGAGCCAGCGGCGCAGAGGAGCGCCATAGTTGGCCCTCATCCACTTGTTGGCCACTATGTAGGAGAAGAGGCCCGCCGGGCGCAGGAGCGAGACTCCCCGCTCAAGGAAGTAGGCATAAAGGTCTGCCACGCCGTGGTAGACCCGATAGTGTCGGGAGAAGTAATCCTTCAGCTCTCCCAGTCCCTCCTGGCGGACATAGGGAGGATTGCCGATCACCGCATCAAATCCACCCCGCTGGAAAACTTCCGGAAAGCCCAGTTCCCATTCGAAAGCATTGATCCGCCTGACCTCCTCATCGCTCATATTCGGATGATCGTCATAATAGTCGTAGCCGATGAGAGAGTTGCCGCACTTGATGTTCTCTCCCAGGTCCGGCAGAGCCCGCTCCTTGAAATAGCGCAGAAGGCTGCTGATGCTCTCCTGGCTCTCGCCCTCCAAAACCTTGAGCAGCAGGGAGAGCTTGGTCACCTCCACCGCCTGGCTGTCGATGTCTACCCCGTAGATGCTGCTCTGCAAAATGCGCTTTCTCTCCGATGTGGTGAGAAGCCATTCTCCGCTGCCGTCCTTGAAGATGGGCAGCGCCGCCTGGGCCGCCCGGACGGCAATCCTCCTGGCCCGCCGGTCTGCCCGCTTTTCTGGGGCGGCGGGCAGGAGGCGCAGAACCTGTTCCGATGCCAGGCCGCCGCTCTTATCCAGCATCGGGGCCAGGTTGGCCTTGTACCAATCCAGATGCCAGTCCAGCAGATATTGGTAGGCTCCTATCAGAAACGAGCCCGAGCCGCAGGCGGGGTCCAGAATGCGAATCTCAGTCGCCTCTGATGCGCTCTTGCCTTCCAGCAGCCTTCCCACTGTGTTCTTGACTATGTACTCCACAATGTAGGAGGGAGTGTAGTAGACTCCTCCCGCCTTTCGCACCTCGGGCTTGTCCTCCACCACCGCCCTGTGCCCCTCTTCCAGCCGGATGACCTTGCCTAAAAATTGCTCATAAACCTGGCCCAGGATCTCCGCCGGTATCTCGGAGAATACATAGGGGCTGTCCGGGTAGTAGAGGTCCCCGATGATATCTTTGAGGGTGGCATCGTCCACGGCAAGCCTGCCTGTCAGGCCGTCCGGCTGCTCCGACCGGCCCCGCTCCTCCTGAAAGTGAAAAATTCCCGAGTTGTAGCGCTGATCCGCCTCCCTGAATAAATCCATCAGCCGGGAGTAAACCCCATCCATGCCGAGCAGGGCCTTGAGCCTTCCGTACTCCTCAATAGCCCGGTCCTCGCAGATGCGCAAAAACAGCAGCCTGTCGATGGTCCTCTGAACAGCGAAGTTCAGATCGCCCTGGCTGAGATCCGGATTGCGCCGGGCCAGGCTTGCCGCCAGGGCCTCCCTCCAGCCGGAGATCTCGTCCAGCAGGGCTGCGTCCACCCGTTTGGTTCCCCGCTTCTCCGGTATGGCCTCTATAAACCTCTCCAGAGATCCGGCCTGCACCGCCTGCTTGGAGAAGAGAGAAGCAATCTCATCCCACCGCTCCACATATTGATCGTATTGCAGATAGAGGAGCCTGCCCTTGCCCGGCTTGTTGGCCTTATTGGGCTCCTCCCGACAGTCATAGACCGCAAACTCCTCGAAGTCGGTGAGAATGGAGAGGCTCAGGCTCGCCGACCAGGCATAGCGGCGAAGCTGAAAGGCGGGATACACCCCTGCCTCGATGTTGATGGAGGGCTTCTTGGTCTCCACAAAAAACTTGCGATTCCTTCCCAGCCGAAAGCTGTAATCCGGATTCTTGACGCTCTCCTCCACCCGGATGGACTCTTCCACCTTGACCTCCTTGAGATCGCTGGATAAACCCTGTCGGTTGTCCATATCCCAGCCGAGAGCTGCAAAGAAGGGATTGACAAACTCATTTCTTAGCTCCGTCTCATTGTAGAGGCTGCTGCGATACTCGTTTATCCTGCGGCTGAACTGGTCCACCAGCTCGACAATCTCCTGCGGTGCCGGCAAAGCTATGATCCCCTCTGCATCACTTCATTGAAGATGAATGGGAAAAGGAAAAAGCTTTTGCTGCATCCGCCGGATGCCGGAAGAGAAAAGAGCCTCCTCTAAAATTATCGAGGCTATCTCAGAAGAGCCCACTCTGCTGCCCTAAATGACAGAAAAGGGACCCTATCTGAACATGGCCTTCATCTCGTAAACGCCTTCCTCATTTCTCTTGCTCACGTCAAAGCCCATCTTCCGGAAGAGCCTGAACACCGGCTCATTTCCGACCAGGACCTCGGCGGTAAAGCCTAAGATCCCCTGCCTCTTGGCCAGGAAGGTTAAGTAGGCCAGCATCTCTCCTGCCACCCCCTTCTTCTGGAAGTCGTCTCTGACCACCAGCGCCACATCGGCGGTGTACATATCCCGGTTCATGCCGTACTGGCCCAGGCCGCATATCAATTCCCTGCCCTCGACCTCCGCAACCGCAACCAGAACCATCTTGGTGAAGTAGTCCACCGCCACCAGATCCTGAAGCAGCTCATGGGGGATGTCTCTTCGGGCGGAGATGAACCTCTGGTACATGCTCTCGTCGGACAGGGAGTAGAAGAACTCCTTGAGAAGGGGCTCATCGCTGATCTTGATCGGCCGGAGCAGCAGCTCGAGGCCGGCCCGTGTGGTCTTCCTCACCTCCAGATCCTCGGGATACTCGCCCTTTATGCCTGGAATAAAGGCCTGATCGGAATAGATCAGATGTAGCCTCCTCGCCTCCTCGATAAGATAATGCCTGAAACCGGGATGAGCAATGGATATCAGGTCCATAGCCCGCTCTCTGATGCTTTTTCCGTGCAGATAGGCTATGCCGTATTCGGTAACCACATAATGAATATCGCCCCGGGTGAGTGTGACCCCTGCACCCTCCTTCAGGAAAGGCACAATGCGGGATACCAGCTGACCTCGGGCAGCACCGTCTGCCTCATTTTTTGCGGTGCTCTGGGCAGTTGAAGGCAGGGCCAGGATGGTGGTCCCGCCTGGGGACAAGACTGCGCCCCGCATGAAATCCGCCTGGCCCCCGATTCCGCTGTAGAAGCTGTGCCCCAGGGACTCCGCCGTGGCCTGGCCGGTGAGATCGACCTCCAGGGCGCTGTTGATGGCGGTCATCTTCTTGTTCTGGGCTATGATCAGAGGATTGTTGGTGTAGTCTATGCCCTTGAACCGGACGGAAGGATTATCCCTCAAAAAATCGAATGTCTTTCTGCAGCCCATGCAGAAGGTGGCAATGCTCTGGCCTGGGTGCAGGCTCTTATAGCTATTGTCAATCACTCCTTCCTCCATCAGAAGGGCTATGCCGTCGCCCAGAAGCTCGGTATGCACCCCCAGATGCTTCTTCTTTTCCAGGCACGAGGCTATGGCATTGGGGATGCTGCCGTATCCCACCTGAATGGTTGAGCCGTCCTCCACAATGCGGGCTACATAGCTTCCTATCCTCCTGGCAATGCTGCCGGGAGGATCCTCGATGTACTCAAGCAGAGGCTCGTCGTGGGGAATTATGAAATCCACATCATCCATATCAATCCAGCCGTCGCCATCTACTGCCGGCATAAATGAGTTGGGCTGGGCTATGACTATTCCTGCCCTCTCCACCGCCGCCCGGACTATATCCACGGAGACGCCCAGGTTCATCCTCCCCTCGGCATCGGGAGGAGAGGTCTGAATCAGGGCAACATCCAGGGGTATTCTGCCGGAGCGGATCAGTCCGGGTAGTTGAGAGAGGAAGACCGGGGTATAGTCGGCCTCGGCACGGTTGACCGCCCTCCTGGTGCTGTCGCCTATGAAAAAGGAGTTGAGCCGCACGTTGTCCTTAAATTTCTCATCGGTATAAGGGGCCACGCCCAGGGTGACGATATTGATGATCTCCGCATCCAAGAACGACTTTGGCTGCTGCTTGACAAAATCAAAGAGAGAGCTTATCAGATATTGAGGCTCACCGCAGCCGGTGCCGACGAAAATCCGATCCCCGGGACGGATCTCCCGGAAGATGAACCTCTCTTGATCTCGAAACTTGCCCGGCCATCTCTTCTGTATCTCCTTCCCGCCGATTGCGCTCCTGCCTCCGGCTGAGCCTTCATCCATTTTAATGCCATCCATCAGGATTTTTGTCCATCATACCGGCCACCTATGGGCATACATATTGCCGCTGCTACACATCAATTCTATCAGCTGCCTTTGCGGCGAAAAAATATAAATATTTCCCCAAAATTCGATTTTAGACAACAAGATCTGTCGGGAATTCATCGAAAAATCATTCTGTAATTTATATAGCTGATAAAAAAGAGATGACAGGCTTATATGAATCGATCCCGGATCATTCGATCTGGTCTGAAATTGAAGTCCTATAATGATCGGGACAGGCCGGATGAGGCTATCGTCTGCTTTGAAGAGTCCATAGGGCTCGATCCGGACTATGCCCGCGCCCGCTATAGCCCAGGCCTTGCTTCCATTGAACAGCGCAGTTATGATCAGGCGCTCAAGAGCTCTGAGCAGGCCGTCCGGCTGGATCAAGACTCTGCCCAGGCCTGGAACAGCAGAGGCTTTGCCCTCTATATGCAGGGGCAGATATGCTGAAGCCATCGCCGCTAAGATGAGGCAATCAGATCAAAGCCTAAGATGAATCAAGATCGCTAAGATCAACTCTTTAAAATAGAAGGAAATCGATGGCGGAGCCTTGCCCTTTATGGAGTCTCGGATCGGAAGAGATCTGCGACTTTATGGATATTCTCCTCCCGTCCCATCAGTATGACCACATCATCCGTCAATAGCATCAGGCCTCTGTCTGGATTGCTCAATGTATCCATGCCCCTGTGCACTGCCAGGGGCTTGATATCCAGAGCCTCCAACTCCAGCTCCCCCAGAGTTCTCTCTGATGCCGGGGAGCCCTGGCAAACCTTGAGCGTGCTTATATCCTCAGTCATGAGGCTGAGATCGGCGCTGCAAAAAGGCTCTCTGGAGTAGCTCCTGAACATCTCATATCCATCCGATCTGATCTGGTCTATGAAGCTCTCTATCTTGTCCCTGGGAACATCATAGCGGCTTAAGACCCGGGAGAAGATCTCAATCGATGTCTCATACTCCTCCGGTATCACCTCATCGGCACCAAGGTCATGCAGAGGCTTCATCTCCTGGACATAGCGGGTGCGGGCTATGATGAAGATATCAGGATTGAGCCTCCGGGCCAGCTCGGTGATTCTGCGGGTGGCAGAGGGATCGGATATGGCTATGACCATGGCTTTGGCCTTGCATATTCCCACATGGTTTAATACCGCCTCCGAGGCAGCGTCTCCGAAATAGATGGGCTCGCCGCTCTTTCCCTCCCGCATAACAATCTCCGGGTCCATATCAACAATCAGATAGGGTATGCTCTCTCTCTTGGCCGATCTGGCCACATTTCTGCCGTTGACACCATAGCCGATGATGATGAGATGGTCTTCGAGAGCCTCCAGCTCCTTGGATACGGAGGGATAGGGCCTGGCCTTGAGGCGAGAGGGAAGAGGAAGCCGGAGCATGCCCTCCGCTACTTTTGGCGAGACTGCCATTATCAGGGAGGTAGCGGCCAGGGTCAGGACGGTTACATCTAAAAAGATCTGATAATACTCCCTGGATATCAGGCCGCTCTCAAATCCCACCTTGGATAAGACGAAAGAGAACTCTCCAATCTGGCTCAAAGCCAGGGATACCAGGATTATGATCCGGAATGGCAGTCCCATGAGGGATATGGCCAAGCCTGCCAGGGCAGCTTTAAGAGCCATCACCGCCAGGGCCAGGAGGACGATGAAGGCGGGATTGGCTATCAGGACACCAACATCAAGGAGCATTCCAATGGATATGAAGAAGAAGCTGGTGAAGACATCTCGCAAGGGGACGATATTTCCGAAGGCCTGATGGCTGTAGGGAGATTCGGATATTATCAATCCGGCCAGAAAAGCGCCCAGCCCCAATGAAAGGCCGGCCAGGGATGTGATCCAGGCCACGGCCAGGCATATGGCCACTATGCTGAGAAGGAAAAGCTCCCTATCCCTGGTCCTGGCTATGCTGTAGAGAATCCTGGGGACCAGCCATTTGGCGCTGATTATTATCAGGGCAACAATGGACAGACCTTTTAGAGCTACGGCAAGCGGCGAGCTGCCCAGGGCCAGGGTGCTGCCAGGAAGAAGCGGTATCAAAAGCATCATTGGAACAACGGCCATGTCCTGAAAGATGAGAATTCCCAGGGTGGTCCGGCCGTGCAGGCTGTCGAACTCTTCCCTTTTCTGAATTATGCGCAGGACTATAGCCGTGCTGCTCAGGGAGACCAGCAGCCCCAGAAGAACTGCGGTTCCCACAGGCAGATCCAGGCTCATCATGACCAGGAAGACGGCCAGTGTGGTCAGAGCTACCTGAAGCGAGCCGCCTACCAGAACATACTTTTTTAGCTGGATGATATCCCTTAAAGAGACCTCAATTCCCACCGTGAAGAGGAGAAGCACCACACCGATATCAGCAAGGAGAGAGACCTGCTCCGATGCACTGATCAGGCCCAGGCCCTGGGGCCCGGCCAGGATTCCGGTCAGCAGAAATCCCACAATGGTTGGGGCTCTCAGGCGATGGAAGATGAAGAGGACCACTACCGAGAGTGAGATCACAATCACAATGGAATTGAGCAGCTCCAGTTCGGTTGCCAAGCCTTCACTGATTCAAGATCAATACCATTTAAGCATTCTGATCAGCTCATGACCTCGCTGGCGCAGGTGATCTCGGAGAGAGAATTGACTGTCTTCCGGGGCGGCCAGAGCCACTCCGGCACCGCTCCATCGTCCACCATCGAGATCCGCCCAAGAAAAATCCAGTATCAATGGATCCATTGATGAGGGAGCGGTCATGAGATCGGTCATATACCACCAGAGGACAGTCCATCCCTTTTCCCTGGCGTTTTGCAGCAGCATCTCAGACAGAATCGCATCCTTTGAATCGATATATGGAGGATCTATGAGAAGCAGAGCAGGATGGGGGGGTGACGCATTCCGGTTGATATGGGAGAGCAGGCCGGAAAAGCCGTCAGAACAATAAAATCTGATCTCCGGCAGCCTCTCCGCCAGCCTGCGGCTAATTGATGAATGCATGGAAAGGTAGTCCTGCCAGGAGGCGGCCACATCGGGATGATTGTCCCAGATCTCGGCTTTCAAGTTCGCACTCCGGCTCGTGGCAAGCTCACAGATCTGGCGGGTGGAACCGGGATAGAGCAGGCCATCCAAGCCAGGATGAGGCGATGGATTCAGCTCTGAAAGAATCTCGAAATATGGAAAAACCTTGAGCCTGGGCAGATGAGGCCAGATCCTTCCTATTCCCCCCTGCCATTCGCCGGGAGCTCTGAGAAGATAATGGGGATAGCCGCAATGGCTCTCTGCGTAGATCAAGCTGCTGGAACCTTGGAGAAGCCAGTCTGCTGCCTCATTGAGCAGGAAATGCTTCCATAAGTCCCCGGCATTGCCGGCATGGATGGCGTGATCATAAAGGGGCATTGAAGGGTATTTTATATCATTCAAGATAGATCTTTTGGCGATGGGGAGGGCGAGGGCATTATTCCATCACCGAGGCCAGGCTATAATCTGCCTGGAAACATGGCAATTAGAGAATGTCCTACAGTGGAGTGCCGGCTGGTTCAGGCCGTGACTCTTCCGACAAACACGATCTTCATCGGGGAAGAATAGCAGACGTATATGCTGACGAAAGCATGAGAGAAGATGGAATGCCAAATTTCGCTGCTATTTGCCGGCTCCTATTACTATGCCGGATAATCGCTACTGGACTCTTTGAAAGGAAGCCCAAAGAGCATGGAGCGAGGGACGAAATCTGATGCAATCAAGTTAAGAACTCCCTAGGCATTAAAGCAGGCAAAATGGAGGAAGGATAATGGCTTTAATGACTGTCGATGGCGAGCTATGCACCCGCTGCGGCATCTGCACTGCCGTCTGTACCGCGAATATTATCGAATCAGGTGTCGAATCAGGAGATGAGATCCAGATCCCGAGAGCTTCAGAGGAGAGGGCTGGATTTTGTTTTGGCTGCGGTCACTGCGAGGCATTTTGTCCGTCGCAGGCTTTAATCCTGAACATCCGGCCCGATGAGAGGATAAAGCTGCCGCAAAGTGCAGGCAAGATTTCCGCAGAGGATATAGGCTGGTATTTGCAGAAACGCAGATCTGTCCGGCGCTTTACCGATGAGCCGGTCTCAAAGGAGATGATCCTGAAGATCCTGGACATAGCGCGATACGCCCCATCTGGGAGCAACGGCCAGCCGGTTTCATGGCTGGTTGTGCATGATCCAAAGCAAGTAAAGAAGATCGCTGAGATTGTGATCGAATATATGAAGAGCCTTGCCAACACCGACCACCCTCTGAAAGGGTATCTTCCTATGCTTATCTCAGCCTGGGATCGCGGCGAGGACATCATCTGCAGGGGTGCTCCGCACCTTCTATTTGCAATTATCCCAGAAGGAAATCCAATTGCGCCTGTCGATGCGATAATTGCGCTCACTCATTTCGATATAGTCGCCCCTGCTTTCGGTGTAGGAACATGCTGGGCCGGCTTCCTGGCCATGGCAGCAGATGCCTATCAGCCGCTTCAAGAGGAGCTATGCATTCCATCAGGAAAAAAAAGCGCCTACGCAATGATGTTCGGGCATCCACGCTACAAAACCTATGGAATTCCCAGGAGAAATCCTCTGCAATTGACATGGCTTGAGTAATACGACAGATGAGGATGGTCGGAATCCGGCAATAAATGCCGGTCCAGGAGAGAGATGGAGCAGGGGTCAAAGATGCACTCGAGGGAGGTGAATCTCAGAGTAAAAAGACAGCCTTGATCCATTCGGAGATTTGCGTTGCAGTGATTTGGGAGTCTTGGGTACGGCATTGCTGATAGGATGATGACCAAAAACGTAACCAAAGCCGATGGTGCTGTAGCACCCGATACTGAAGCTGCCCAAGCGGAAGAGACTTCCTCTGAGCCAGTCAAGGCTGAGGAAAACAAGACCGACGAGGCGGCTTAGGCTGCACCCGGATTTAAGAGTGCCGCGCCTGCAGCCAGGGGATTATCCATCACTTCCGTCTAACATGGTGCTCCACACATCTACTGTATTGGCGATGACAATATGGTCCAAGAGATATACTGGACAGGCAGCAAGTGGGCTTATTCCAATACCGGAGAAAAGGCGATAGTTTGAGCCTGCTTCTTGGGCCTAATTGAGGGAGTAAGAATGGCCATATCCTCCAGGGAGAACATCCAGCTTGTAGCAAACATGGCAGGAACCTATTAGTTGATGCCAGGCTCAATGACTGTTGTTAGGGATGTCGGAGCCCTGGCCAAGCTTCTTTAGAGAGACTGACCAGAGGGCCAAGCTTCTTAAATCTTGAACCACTTGTATATCCAAATGGCAGGAGGGTCTAATATAAAACTATACTTTTATTGGCTTGCTTGTTCAGTGCTGCTGGTCTCATGTGCTGCAGAGGATTACCAGTACGATCAGGCTGACGATACTTTGGAATTGGATTCCAGCGGCCAGCCGATATTCGATCTTGTGGACCAGGCGAAAGCAGAATCAGAAATCAATGATACAGAAGAGCAGGAGCAGATGGAGGAGGAGCAGCCCCTTCCGGTCAGCGATTACAGCTCTCTGTATGATTCCTATTCCCAGATCCCCAATGTGCCGGAGACGACCAGCCTGGCCCTTCCGGTATCGGATCTGGATGGGGATCAGGCAGCCGACCTTCTGGTGATGAATATCAGCGGCCAGGCGGAGACGGAAGACTTTAACTCCAGCATATCCGCTCTCAGTGGCGCTGACGGCAGCACCCTGTGGCAGAAGGATTATCCCGGCTCGCTGGTCTATGCCATGACCGCGGGAGATCTCAACGGCGACGGCGGGACCGATGTCATGGTGGACCAGGTCATGGCCGGGCAGGAATTGAGCCTCTCCAGCAGCGTTTCCGTTTTCGATGGATCCAACGGCGAAGAGATCTGGAGCCGTCCTCAGACCATGGCCATGACTGTGGCCTATCCGGTGAAGGACAACGACGGAGATGATGCCCCTGACATTGTGGTGCACAGCTTCCATGTAGACGGCATGAACGGCAGCCTGTCCACCCGCATTGCCAGGGTCAGCGGTGCCAGCGGCGTGGATATAGATGAAAAGGACTTTATCGGGGCCCTGGCCATCGAATATCCGGCGGGAAACCTCACAGCCGATGCCGTGACGGACAACATCATCGCCATCTACCAATTGAATGGAATCATGAGCGGCGAGCTGGAGGATGATCTCATGAATATCACCACCACCAGGCTTGAAGCCATAGATGGCAAAGGCGGGGCTGAGCTTTGGGAGCAGAGCTTTGACGGCCCGGTTGCGGCTTTGCCTGTAGTAGACCTGACCGGAGACAGCAAGGATGAGCTGGCAGCCTACCTCATCAGATATGGCGAGGATGCATCAATCACCAACGATCTAGCCCTGCTGCAGGGATCAGACGGAGCTGTACTCTGGCAGAAAAATTTCCCTGGCTTCATGGCCATAGCTATGCCCGGAGCAGATCAGACCGGCGAGGGACTGCGAGACATGATCATCTACAAGGTGGAGGGATCAGAGGAAATAGAGACGCTGGCAGTCAAGGGAGACGACGGCAGGCCGCTCTGGGGCCGACCGGGAATGATATACCTCCCAACCGACCTCACAGTCCAGGAGCTATTATCCTTTTTGCCGGCCTCTCTTTGAGGGAAAATTACGCCGGCAATCAACAAATTTTTTCTGTGACCGAGGAATAATTCAGCCCGTCGGTGGTTATTATGATATCGCCGCAGATGTCGGTGCGATAAACACTGGAGCCCACGGCCTGCAGAGCCTCAAGCGTCCTTTTCGTGGGATAGCCGTAGTAATTCCCCTCTCCCACTGAGATTATGCTCACGGCAGGCCTGACTTTTTTCAGAAAATCAGGGCTGGAAGCAGAGGTGCCTCCATGGTGCCCCACCTTGAGGATCTGGCCTGAGAGGTTATGGCCGGAGGAGAGGAGGCTTCTCTCCGCCACCGTGTCTGCATCAGCCATTAAGAGAAGTGAGATCCGGTCATAGGTTATGCGCAAAATCAGGGAGTTCTGGTTCATATCCCCGGAGAGGGCTCTGACCACAATGGATTCCCAGGGATTTTTCATGGCCGAATGCCTGCTCAGCTTCACCCCGCCGGATATGCCACCGGATGGCGGCCAGAGGACCGTGATCTTGAGGGCGGGATCAAGGTCTATCTCCTGGCCGGCATATGCCGGAGAATAGGAGATGTTCTGCCTCTCCATCAAAGCTCTGAACCGCTTATAGATCAGAGAGGAATCATTTTCCCCGTTGTCTATGGCCTTCTTCACCGGAAGGTCCTCCAAAACAGCGATCAATCCGCCGATATGATCGTCATGAGGATGGGTCAGGATCAGGAGGTCCAGGCGGGTGATGTTCTGTGCTCTCAAATACTCCTCCAGCCGGGGGCCCATCTCCGGAGGGCCTCCGTCGATGAGAAGGCTTTTTTCATTGAACTGGAGCAGGATGCTGTCCCCCTGGCCTACGTCAATGAAATGGGCCGTAAGGTTCTCCGCGGCCACAGCTGGCGAGACTAAAGCAAATATGAAAAGAAAAAGCCCAATCCAGCCTGAGCCATTCATGCCTGGCCCTATTGTCTGAATTAGAAATAAAGCTGCTGGCTGGACTGCTGATGCTGCTATAGAAAAAAAAGTATTCGTTTACTGCACTGCGCTCTTGACCTCATCCACGATCTTGTCGATGATGCTCTTCTCCTTCTCTTTCTCCTTTTCCGCCTTCTTGGCGGATCTCTTCTCCCCGAACTCCGCCGCCAGTTCCTCCAATAGCTGCCTCTGCCGATCGGTGAGGGCGGAAGGGGTCTTGATGTTGACCTTTACATGCAGGTCGCCCGAGCCCATACCCTGCAATCGGGGCATGCCCTTTCCCCTCAGCCGGAATACAGTTCCGGTCTGGGTTCCCGCCGGAACTTTCATCTTGGCCCGGCCGGTGAGGGTGGAGACCTCCACCTCTGCGCCTAAAGCGGCCTCGGTGAAGCTGATGGCCCTCTCCAGGAGCAGGTCGCTCTCAATCCTCTGGAACTTGGAGTGGGGAATGACATTGATGACCACATAGAGATCGCCGCTCTCCGCCCCCTGGGCACCCGCATCTCCCTGGCCCCGCAGCTTGAGATGCTGGCCGTCCTCCACCCCAGCCGGGATTTTGATGTTGATCTTGCGGCTCTTTCTAACCCTTCCCGATCCGCCGCAGTCTCCGCAGGGATTGGTTATGATCTGGCCCTTTCCGCCGCATTTGGGGCAGGGGGAGGCGGTAACCATCTGGCCGAAGGGGGTGTTCTGAGCCCGGGTGATCTGGCCCGAGCCGTGGCAGTTGCCGCATACGCTGGGAGATGTTCCGGGCTTGGCTCCGCTGCCCCGGCAGGTGGCGCAGTTCTCCGTGCGGGGCACCTCGATGGTGGACTCCAGACCGGAGGCGGCCTGCTCCAGGGTGATATTGATGTCATAGCGCAGGTCCCGGCCCCGGGCAGGCCCCCGGCTGCGGCCACCACCCCCGAAGAACATATCGAAGATGCTCTCTCCGCCGCCTCGGGGCCCGCCGCCACCCCCGCCAAAGCCAAATCCCCGCAGCAGATCCTCGAAGTTGACCCCCCGGAAGAGGTCCTCCTGGGAGTACTGGCTGTTGATGCCGGCATGGCCGAACTGGTCGTACTTCTGCCTCTTCTCCGGATCGGACAAAACGGCATAGGCCTCGGAGATCTCCTTGAACTTCTCCTCCGCGCCGGCCTCCTCGGAGCGGTCCGGATGGTACTTCATGGCCAGCTTGCGGTAAGCTCCCTTGATGTCCTTCTCGCTCGAGTCCTTGGCAACTCCCAGGACCTCATAGTAGTCCTTCTTCTCCGGCATAATCGGCTCTTTTTCCTCTCTTGGGGGCTTTCAGCTTCTGCTCTGGTTTTTTTCTTGGGCTGGGTGGCTTTTCATTTGGGGATTTGCTTTACTGGCGCTTTTCATACTATCTCGCTTCGAAGCCGCTCACTTCTTGTCGTTTACTACCTCGTAGTCGGCATCAACCGTCTGATCGGATGGCCCCGATCCGCTCTCCTGGCCGGTGCCCTGGCCCTGGGACTGCTGCTTCTGCTGCGCCTCCGCCGCCTTCTGGTACATGGCGGCGGACAGCTCGTAAATGGAGTTTTGCAGGGACTCGGTCTTGGTCTTGATCTCCGAGATATCGCCGCCGGTCTGGGCGTTCTTGAGATCGGCTATGGCTGCCTCGATCTTCTGCTTCTGCTCTGCCGTGGCCACATCTCCCGCATCCTTGAGCATCTTCTCGCTGGCGTAGATCAAAGAGTCAGCAGCATTCTTGACCTCGATCTCCTCCTTTCTCTTTAGATCGTCAGCAGCAAAGCGCTCTGCATCCTTGATCTTGGCATCGATCTCCTCCTTGGAGAGCTTGTGAGGAGCGGTGATGGTCATATTCTGCTCCTTCTTGGTGGCCAGATCCTTGGCCGAGACATGGATGATGCCATTGGCATCGATATCGAAGGTGACCTCGATCTGAGGAATTCCCCGCGGTGCCGGTGGAATTCCCACCAGGGTGAACCGGCCCAGGGATACATTGTCCTTGGCCATGGGCCTCTCACCCTGCAGGACATTGATCTCCACGCTGGTCTGATTGTCTGCTGCAGTGGTGAATATCTGGCTATTTCGGGTGGGAATGGTGGTGTTTCTCTCAATGAGCCTGGTAGAGACCGCCCCCAGGGTCTCAATGCCCAGAGATAGTGGTGTGACATCCAGAAGCAGCAGGTCCTTGACCTCTCCGCCCAGGACACCTGCCTGGATAGCAGCTCCCATAGCCACGCACTCCATGGGGTCCACGCCCCGCTCGATCTCCTTGCCCATGAAGCTCTTGACGAACTCCTGAACCACAGGCATCCTGGTTGGCCCGCCCACCAGAATGATCTTGCCTATGCCTGACTTGTCCAGCTTGCTGTCCTGCAGCGCCTGATTCATGGGTCCGCGGCACCTCTCCAGGACATCGGCTATAAGCTCCTCCAGCTTGGAGCGGGTCAGGGCCATAGTCAGATGCTTGGGGCCGCTGG
>JAGOLL010000054.1 GCA_017994055.1 Methanothrix sp. | reverse complement strand
TGGAGAGGCCCAGGACCCGCAGGGCGTCGGTGGGTGTGGGGCAGCCTCCGCCCATGCACACGGGCGGGCCGTCCCGCTGAGGCCCCACAGTCAGGCTGCCGCCATTCACGGCCACGGCGCTGTCCCCGCCTATGGCTACGGATTTAACCGCAAAGGCACGCACGTGGGTCAAAAGTGAGTCCACCCGCGCCCCTTTGGAGGAGAGCAGGGGCTGGCCGGAAAGAATCAAAGCCAGGTCGGTGGTAGTGCCCCCGATGTCCACGACCACGCTGGTCTGGCCTGGCTCGGTCAAGGCCAGGACGCCCATGATGCTGGCTGCCGGCCCGGAAAAGATGGTCTCCACGGGCATGCCCACAGATTTGTCCAGGGGCAGGGTGCCGCCGTCGGCCTTGAGGATGTAGACGGGGGCTCTGATTTTGCGCTCCTTCAGGGCGGCAGTCATGTCTGCGGCAAACTGTCCATACCGGTCCTTGGTGGCGGCAGTGAGCATGGTGGTGGCGGCCCGGCGGGGGAAGTTGAGCTGGCCGGAGACCTTATGGCCCAGCTCTATATGGGCGCCCGGCAGGCCGGCAGCCAGGATCTCTCCCGCCTTCAGCTCATGGGAGTGGTTTCTCTGGCAGAACTTGCCCACCACTGCCACCCTTGAGAAGCCCTTCTCCCTGATCTGGGTGGCAGCCTCCTTGATCTGATTTTCCCGCAGGTGATCGATCTCCTTGCCCCGGAAGTCAATGGCCCCGTCCAGGATGATGCTCTCGCCTAAGGAGTAGTCTTTGGGATTGGTTCCAGGTCCCGGTATGAGCACCAGGGCTACCGGATCGGTCTTGCCCTCGGCGATCATATTGGTGATGAGGGTGGTGGAGAGGACCACCCGCTCCACCTTTGCCGTGTCCACGCCGGCTACCAGCTCGTCGAGGGCTCCCAGCAGGCATTTCAAGAGGTTATCGTGATCAGTAGGCACATAAGCGGTCTTGACCACCTTATTGCCGTCCACAATCACGGCGTCGGTGGTGGTGCCGCCAACATCAATTCCTATCAGCATTTTCATTCGCCTTTCGGGGTGGAGCTAGGGCGGGGGGGTATATCGGGTTTGTGGTCTTTTGGGCTTTGTGTGTAACGTCGTTTATGCAACTTGATTACATAATCTGCAAGAAGAGTCAGTTTCAAAAAGGCTCTTCGCTATTTCCGATGAGAAACTCATAATGCATATTGGTTTTTCGTCCTTCATGCATGATACACCGTATCATGAGGATTTCGTGTGGGTAACCTCAGGATATCGATTATCAATCTCCTGATACGATCTACTCTGGAATTTCGATCAGAGTGTTCGATGGGTATCGGTATTATCATGAATAGCGGTATCTTGGCAATTTAGCGATTACTCGGATCCAGCATCAGATTTCCATCTCACCCATACAAAACGAGAGGATCCGATTCTTGATAAATATGCAGGAATTGTCAAGCTCGGCAGCACTGCAAAGCTGGAAGAAATACTGGCTCTGGGGAAAGACCGCTGGCAGCAATGATTGATGCGAATCTATTTCTCTCCTTGCATCGGAGTGAGAAGCCGCTTGATTCTCTCAAGAGATCAGGCCTCTGATCTTCTCTTTGAGCCGATTCTCATCATCCTGGCTGAGGGGGACTCTGGCAAAGACGGCACACCTCTGGGGCATTGCAATCAGCTCACCATCAAGAAGCTCATAGTAGGCCTGGTCCAGGCCGATCTCACCGCGGGCATAGCGGCAGAGAATAGCCTTAATATTATCCTGCTTTTCAGAGGGGAACGAATTCATCCTCATCGCCGCATCTTCTATCTGCTTATGCATATTGCTTCCCTTTTAAAGCGAGCCTATTTATCTCTAATCCAAGCTGGATTGATTCCCATTTTCTGCCGCCATCCAGCTAAAATATTATTTATCATCCATAAAATCTTGTAACATGATGGCACAGAGACCTCCTGGAGTGATCTGCTTTGTCTGATGAAATTGACTACAGGATAATTGGCGATGATATGCAGGCGGTGGAGATAGAACTGGACGGCGGTGAGGGGGTGGGGGCCGAAGCCGGGGCCATGCTCTACATGGACCAGGGAATACAGATGCAGACCTCCACGGAGGGCGGCCTATCCAAGGGCTTCAAGAGGATGGTGGCCGGGGAGAGCTTCTCTATCACCACATTCCTCAATAGGGCCTGAGAGAGGAAGAAGCTGGCTTTTGTCGCGCCCTACCCGGTAAAGATCCTGGCTCTGGACCGATCAAAGCTCGGCGGCAGTATCATCCGCCAGAAGGACTCCTTCCTCTGCGCTGCGCGGGGAATTGAGATCAAGGTGGCATTCACCAAGAAGCTTGGAGCAGGGCTCTTCCGAGGAGAGGGGCTCATACTGTAGAGGCTGGAGGGGGACGGACTGGCCTTTATTCATGCCGGGGGCACCCTGCTGGAGAGGGAGCTGGCAGCAGGAGAGGCTCTGGCTGTGGATACCGGCGGTGTGGCTGCCTTTTCCACTGGCGTGGACTATGACATACAATTTTTAGGCGGCTTCAAGAATGCTCTCCTGGGCGGAGAGGGAATCTTTCTGGCCCGGCTGGAGGGGCCGGGGCGGGTGTATCTGCAGAGCCTGCCGCTCTCAAGACTGGCGGACAGGATCATACAGGCCAGCCGGCTGAGATACATGCCGGGCGGGGGAGAGAAGAAGCAGTGAAGGCGGGCGCGAGATCTCGCATATAAGATATGATCATCGGCGATATAGCGAAAATCGTTCATCGAACTGAAACAATAGTGTAGGCTCTGGCATCTCAAGGTTTGCAGCTAGGCAGAACAGTGAGCCTTATTTAAAAAAATTGAGTTAAAGGATTTAAATTACTCCGGCAACCTTCAGAGGATGCATTCCGGCGTTTTGCAGCTGGGCCAGCATTGCTGCATCCACCTTGAACTCCTTGATCACAGAGATAAAGGCCTCGGGCTTGTCCGCATAGTCCATGAGCACTATATCCTGGTATAGCTTTGATCCCCAGGCGGGCCCGGTCCATTGAGGCAGGTCCACTGCGCTGAAGTTATATCCCAGAGCCAGGGCGTCGCCCTCCTTGGCGGTATCATTCCAGCGGATGTAAATTCCGGCGATGCCGGGCACTGCTTTCTTCTCCGCATCGGTCAGAGCCATCACAAACATGCCGCTCTTTCCGGGAGTGGCGTCCCAGCGCATCTGAAGCAGATCGTCCTTGCACCAGTTGGGGCAGGCTATGACCTTATAGCTCTCGGTGCTGATGTTGTTTATAGGCAGCTTCTCCTCCACATACTTGGCCAGGAATAGCCCGCTGGTCACGCCGGGGCAGAGATGGTCATGGAAGCAGGTAGCCTGAATGAAGTCGAAAGCTCCTCCCCGCGCCCAGACATTGGATATGCCCGCCAGAGAGAACTCATTGCCGTTGAAGCCCTTCTGGTCGAAGGTTATATTTCCCTCCTCAGTATGGTTTCTGAGATATTCTATATCCACATTGGCCTTGGAGATCTTGGAGAATGCCTCATCCTGGGAAAGAGCCTTGAACTCCTCCACAGGCTTCTTGAGGGACTGGGACTCCGCCTGCATATACAAGGCTTGTCCTGTGGACCTATCAAAGAAGAAGAACCAAACCGGCTTCCAGTGAGGCCGGAGAACCTGGAAGAGATTTCCGTCTCCAATGCTGTTTCCGCTCTCGGCTGAAAGGCCCTTGATCGCTGCCTGGGTGGTCTGGCCATCAACTATGGCATGGCCGGCGCTGGTCAGTATGAGCAGATCGGCATCGCCCTTTTCAAGCTCTAGATCCTGCATGGCAGATTTTGCAGCAAGCGAGCCGAGCTCCTGCATGACGGCATCATCTGCCAGGGCCAGCCCTGGAACCAGAGCCAGAAGAAGGACCGCGGTTAATGTTTTGAATTTAATATTCGTTTTAATTCCTCCTATAGGTTTTAGTATTAATACCGTATATTTAAGAATTTCTCTTTAATTTTTAATACTAAATTAACTTGGTCTGTGGTAATACCTCCGAAGTAACTCAGCAGCTTTGCAGATCGATTATTGCAGCACAAATTAAATCAGTTCATAATTGTCTTATAAATTCGGATAAAAGCAATATGATTTATATGATAGCATTGCCAGGGATGATAAAAATGTTGCCCTGGGTGTGATGTCATAGGGGAATATGCAATTGAGACCAGAGATCTGACCAAGAGGTTTGTGCTGGACCGCGGGTTCCTGGACGTAATAAGGAATGCTGGACAAAAAGAGGTCCTGACCACGCTTATAGATGTGAATATCAGGGTTGGCAAAGGCGAGGTTTTGGGACTTCTGGGGCCCAATGGAGCCGGCAAATCTACTCTGATAAAGATTCTCTGCACTCTCATCCTCCCCTCGGAAGGCGATGCCTATGTCAATGGCTATGATGTGGTCAAGGAAGGCCAGAAGGCCAGAGCATCAATAGGCTTTGTTACCACAGATGAGAGGAGCTTTTATTGGAGGCTCTCGGGAAGAGAGAACCTACAGTTCTTCGCCACCCTTTACAATTTGCCCCAGAGAGATGTCAAAGCCAGGGTGGAGGAGCTGTTGGAGGTGGTCCATCTCAAAAAGCGTGCCGATGAGCCATTTCTGAGCTACTCCGCCGGGATGAAGCAGAGCATGGCCATTGCTCGCGGGCTCCTGAACGATCCCGCCGTCCTTTTCATGGACGAGCCTACCCGAAGCCTGGACCCAGGGGCGGCGAAGGGCCTGAGGCAGTTCATAAAGGAGCATATTGTTGAGGAGAAGGGCAAGACGGTCTTCATATCCACCCATCAACTGGATGAGGCGGAGGAGCTCTGCGATAGAGTGGCGATATTGGATGAAGGAAGGATAAAGGCTGATGCGAGTCCGGCAGATCTGAAGAGCAGCCTTCCCTCGGGAAGCAGCTTATGCGATGTCTTCACATTTTACACCGGCAAGGACTTTGCAGAGGACAACTCTAATCCACAGGCATTTTCCATGCTCAGAAGCGGCAGGAAAAGACGCGGCCTGGGTATGGGAATGAAGCGAAAGGGATTTTGATGCTCTTGGAAAAGGCATTTTGGTTTATAAAAAGGGGCTATCTCCTGCAGATGAGCTATAAGTTCGACTTTTTTTTGAGAATATTCTTCATGCTCTTCAACATATTGACCTATTACTTCATTGCCAAGATGATGGGAGATGCGGCGGCCAAGTACCTTGAGCCTTATGGGGGAGATTATTTCTCTTTTGTGCTGATAGGCATGGCCTTTTCAGGTTATCTTATGATCTCTCTGAGAAGCTTTTCCGAGAGCGTGCGCGATGAGCAGATGATGGGAACTCTTGAGGCCATGCTGGTCACACCCACCGGCACATCCAGCATCATCGCCCTCTCCTCTATCTGGAATTTCATCTTTGCCTCCTTTCGGGTCCTGATCTATCTGCTCATAGGCGTTCTACTGGGGGTGGACATGACCCGCGCCAACGTGGGCGGAGCGCTCTTAATCTTGATTCTTACCATAATATGCTTCAGCAGCATAGGGATTTTATCGGCCAGCTTCATCATGGTATTCAAGAGGGGTGATCCTATCAATATGCTCTTGATGGGCACATCTGAACTCTTCGGCGGAGTGCTCTTTCCCATAGAGGTCTTTCCGGATTGGCTGCAGAGCATATCCTATATACTTCCCATAACCTACGCTGTGAGCGGCATGAGACATGCCCTCCTGCAGGGATATTCATTGGGAGATCTGGCTCCCGAGATATTCACACTGGCTCTCTTCTCCATCATTCTCCTGCCCCTGAGCCTGTTTGTCTTCGACCGGTCGGTGTTGAAGGTCAAGGAGGAGGGGGGGCTGGTTCAGTATTAAAAATGATATTATATATTTTTAATTGCATCTTCTTTGCTATTTCTTGACTCTATAGCCTATTTAATGTTAATTATCAAAAAGAATTAACGAAAAGTCTTAAATATAAAAGCAGAATTAAGACGAATCAAACAGGAATCCATAATTATGGGCTACATAATCTGCCCTTCGAAACCATGATATAGAAAATTTGGAGAGAGATAAATGCATAAAGGCTATTGGCTCAGCAAGACGATGCTGATGTTGCTAGTAGGCTCAATATTTTTGATGAGCTTTGCAGCAATGGCATCTTATCCCAAGACCCTGACTGACACTCAAGGCCGGGAGATAACATTGGATAATGCCCCTGAGAGGATAATCACTCGATCTCCGGACGAGGCCAGGACGGTAATTGCCCTGGGCTTGGGAGATAAGCTGGTGGCGGGAGAGCAGGCCACCAAGTCCTGCCTCTGTCCCATGACCTTCGACAATACCGCAGAGGGCTGCAATAATTGCTTTGAGAGCATCATCGACGGTCGAATGCCCGATCTCCCAGAGATCAGCACCAGATACGATATCTATTTTGAGAAGATCGCCGCCCTCAAGCCGGATCTGATCTTCTGCGGAAATCTTAAGGACGCCGAGGCTTTTGAGGACAAGATCGGCTGCCCGGTGGTGGTGCTGGGCGGACAAGGCTGGAACTTCGGGGAAGATGGCTATTACAACAGCATCCGTGTGGCCGGCCAGGCTCTGGATGCTGAAGACAAAGCTGATGAACTGATCGCCTTTGCCAAGGGCAAGGTGGACATGATAGAATCAGTAACAGATGACCTGAAGCCGGAAGACAGGCCCAAGGTCTACTTTGCCTCACGCGGAGCAGGTGCCGGATTTTATGACCCCAAAGAGGGCAGGGACTTCACCCGAACCGAGCCCAAGTATGATCCACTGAGCATGGCAGGCGGCATCAATATCGCCTCAGAGATCAACGGCTCGACCATCAACGTGGCTTTGGAGCAGATCATCGCCTGGAATCCCGACTTTATATTCATATCCAACAGCGATGCTGGAAACAACACCGGCCTGGACTTCATCAAGAACAGCCCGGAGCTGTCCTCTATAAATGCCATCAAGAACGGCAATGTCTACAATTGCTTCTACCCCCACTGCCGAGGCACACCCCCGGACAGGAACCTCCTGAACATGATGTACATGGCCAAGGTGCTTCATCCGGAGGAGTTCAAGGATCTCGATCTGGAAAAAGAGGGCAATGAGATATTCGAGGCCTTCCTGGGAGTGGACGGCGTCTTTACCGAATATGCCGACTATCTGGTCTGGCCCAGAGAGTACCTGGATAGCCTGAAGTGAGGGATGCTCTTCATGCCGGGAATCATCAATTGGGACGAGCTGTGGAAGGCCACTCATGCCAACGGCTTTCGCCATCATGGCAAGAACCTGGCCGCTCACTGGGACAGCCGGGCCGAGTTGTTCAATAAAAGGGTCATGAAGAACAGAGAGAGGGCTGAGAGCCAGGTGGCCTTCCTGGGCCTCTCTTCCAGCGAGACTGTGCTGGATGTGGGAGCCGGCACCGGCCGGCTGGCCCTTCCCATGGCCCGCCGGGTTAAGAGCGTCACCGCTCTTGATCAGTCGGCTGGGATGCTCTCCTGCTTGCGGGAGAATATGGTTGCCGAAGACCTGAAAAACATTCGCTGCATCCATAAGAGCTGGCAGGATATCTCCCCAGATGAGCTGGAACCGCACGACGTGGTCCTATCCTCCAACTCCCTGGGCGTCTATGACCTGAGAGAGGCCCTAGCCAAGATGGACTCTCTGGCCAAGAGAGCGGTGTACATCTTCACCTTTGTCGACGGCAAGAGGGATGACGGTTTAAGGGATTTTTTGAGGGGGAGCAAAGATGGCAGGGATGGAGAGCTTGGCAGGCATAAAAGGCAGGAGGCAGACCCGGCCGGCTACCTCATTATGTACAATCTGCTCGCAGATATGGGCATCCTCGCCGATATCAGAATAATGCAATGGCACTGGACAGAGCACTTCTCAAGCCTTGATGAGGCGGTAGCGGAGTGGAAGCAGATGTATGAGGTGCCAGTCGAGAAGGAGCCGGACCTGCGGGAGTTTATCTCCCAAAGGCTGGTGGAGGATGAAAATGGATTAAGCATGCATCGCCATCATAAGCAAGCCCTGATCTCCTGGCAGAAAGGCGAGCCTCTCCCCACTTAGGAGGACAAGTCGATGGTTTCCATTTCCCTTCTGGCCGGATCGGCTCTCTTACTGGCGCTTTTGGCCTCATCCATCCGGGTGGTAAGACAGTACCAGAGGGCGGTTATATTTCGCCTGGGAAAGATCAAGAAGGAGAGAGGGCCGGGCCTCTTTGCCCTCATTCCCTTGATGGACAAAATGGTGCGAGTGGACATGAGGGTGAGAGAGCTGGATGTCCCCAAGCAAACGGTTATATCCCGCGACAATGTGACGCTGGAGGTCGATGCAGTCATCTACTACAAGGTGGTAGAAGCCACTAAAGCCATCGTCGAGGTGGAGGACTTCGAGGCAGCCACGCTTCTTCTAGCACAGACCACCCTCAGAGACATCCTGGGCCAAAATGAGTTGGACACCATCCTCTCCGATAGGGATGACCTCAACAAAAGGATCAAGGATATACTGGACTCGACCACCGAGCCCTGGGGGATGCATGTGGTTATGGTCACCATGAGAGACGTATCCCTGCCCGAGAACATGCTCCGGGCTATCGCCAGGCAAGCAGAGGCAGAGAGGGAGAAGAGAGCCCGCATAATACTGGCGGAGGGCGAGTTTCAGGCCTCCAAGATGATGAACGAGGCAGCCGATATGTACGAGAACAAGCCCAGTGCTCTCAAGCTGCGCGAGTTCCAGACTCTTACCGAGATCGCCAAGGAGAAGAACCTGATTGTGGTCTCCACTGGATCTGGTGACGGACATAATTCAGACCTTCCCCTTCTTATGGGGCTGGCCAAGGCGGCTGCAGGAAATAAATGACCAGCTTTCGGACGCTCTTCTTCCGTGGCAAGCCCGATAGGAGCTTGTCCCGGGCCAGGAGGGCAGGCAAGAAAGGCAGTTCTGAATTGGCTCACGAGAGGTTCAAGTTCATCAGAGTCTTCTTCGTGCTGGGCATCGTCGGCCTGCTGGTCCTGCTCACCGGAATCATAATAACCCTGGGGCCTCTGAACATATCCGTGGCTGACTCCTATGCCGCACTTTTAGCCCGCTTCTGGCCGGAGAGCTTTGCTGTCGATCCCCTCACCTCCCGCGTGGTCTGGAACATACGCTTTCCCCGTATTCTGGGCGGGATACTGGCCGGATTCGGGCTGGGAATATGCGGCTGCGTTATGCAGGCCGTTCTTAAAAATCCCCTCGCCAGCCCCTTCACATTGGGCATCACCGCCGGAGCGCAGTTCGGCATATCCATAGCTGCGGTTATAGGCATCTCCATTCTGAGCGGGCCGTTCTTTATCATCGGCAATGCCTTCGCCTTCGCACTCATATGCTCTCTATTCATCATCGGCCTTGCCGCCATCAAGGGAGCCACATCCGAGAATCTGGTGCTGGCAGGCATTGCCGTGAACTACTTTTTCACGGCCATAAGCCAGCTTCTTAAGTATTTCGCCAGTGACGAGCAGCTTCGTCTGATGACCAACTGGGGCATGGGAGACCTGGCCGCCTTCTCCTGGACCAACTCCCAGATACTGCTGGCGGTATTCGTGATATGCATTCCCCTGCTGATGAGCAAATGCTGGGACCTTAACATAATGACCGCCGGGGATGAAACGGCCAAGAGCATCGGGGTCAATGCCGAGAGGACGCGCATATTCATAATGGTGGTCAGCAGCCTGCTCGTTGCCACCGTGGTCTGCTTCATGGGGACCATTGCTTTTGTGGGGCTGGTGGCCCCTCACATGGCCCGCATGGTCATCGGCGGAGACCACCGCTTCCTCATACCGGCATCCGGTGTGCTGGGGGCACTGGTCCTGATGTCTGCCGATGCGGTGGGAATGAATCTGATAGCACCGACCATCATACCCACCGGGATCATGACCTCGATTGTGGGAGTTCCCTTCTTCATGTATCTGATGATGAAAGGCAAGAGAAAGGAGTTTTGGACATGATGATCAAGCTGCAAGCCAAAGAAATCGTATTCGGATATACCAGCAATACAATTCTTGACAATGTGAACTTCGAGATCGCCCCCTCCAAATTGGTGACCATTGTGGGGCCGAACGGATCGGGAAAATCGACATTGATCAAGTGCATAGACCGGATCACCTCCCCTCAGGGCGGGAGCATCCTGATCGACCGAAAGGATGTGACCAAGATGAGCCGCATGGATCTGGCCAGGTACCTATCCTATGTGCCGCAGAGCTCGGTGCGCATCTTCCCCACCAATGTCTTCGATACCATACTGATGGGCCGCAGGCCGCACATAGGATGGATGGGCAGCGACAGGGATGAGAAGAAGGTCTGGGAGGTGCTCAGGCTTCTGGATATCGAGAAGCTGGCTATGAGCAACTTCTCGGAACTCTCCGGCGGACAGCAGCAGAAGGTCTTGATCGCCAGGGCCCTGGTTCAGGAGGCAGAGGTGATGCTTCTTGACGAGCCCACCAGCAACCTGGACATCTGGCATCAGCTGGATGTGATGAACATCATCCGGGATGTGGTCCGGAAAAAGGAGATCACAGCCATAATGGCCCTGCACGACCTTAACCTGGCCTCCTACTACTCGGATCGCATCATCATGATGAAGAAGGGGAGGATTGTGGCGGCGGGCGACCCACAATCGGTAATCACCGAGGAGAATATAGCTTCCGTATACCGGGTGGAAGCGGCGATAAGAAGCCTCTCCGAGCGTCCGGTGATCATGCCCCTGAGGCAGATCGTGGGGGCCAGGGCCTAGAGAAAAACCAGAGAATCGGGACCAGGCCAAATCCTATGTTCTGGCTTCCAATTGATGCTTCCACCCTTTACCTTTATTGCTCGGTCCTTCTCCAGGGCCTCTGCGATTGTATACAAGGTCAAGGTTCAATCATAATTTGCATGATTTTAGTATTAGAATTTGTTAACAAAAAAGACTTATATTAGAATAGATATGATGAACAGAGCTAATATGAGGGAATAATATGAGAACATATTCGATCTCGGCTCTGCTGATTCTAATCCTGGCCGCATTGCTGCTGTGCAGCAGCGTCCATGCTGAAGATGGCTCTTTTTCCAGCAACGGCACAGCTGGCAAATATCCTATGACCTTCACCGACTCCGCCGACAGAAATGTCACAATTCAAATGCCCATAGAGAGGATCATTGTGTTGAGCACCGATGCAGCGGAAGCAGTGGAGCTCATGGAAGCAGAGGACATGATCGTAGGGGTATCTGATACCGTTCAAAAGTATAGCTGGACCTTCCCTAACCTGAAAAAGAAGGCTCTCGTGGGAAAATGGAGTGCGCCGGATTATGAGACCATAGGGCAGATAGCCAAAGGGAATGAGGATTCTATAACGCCTAATATCCTGGTGCTGGGCTATCCTTCCGGCAAGATGGCAGGCAAGTCCTATGCTGTAGATGCCGTTGAGGCGGGCCTTAAACCCTTTAAAAATATATCTGTGGCAGGTTTTAGCTTCTACAAGGCGGACGGCCTGGATGAGGAGTTGAGAAAACTAGGCCAAATTTTAAATAAAGAGGATAAAGCCCAGGAATATATTGCCTGGAAGAGCTCCAAGAGGGAGGCCATCGCCAGCGCAGTTAAGGGAGAAAGCCTAGTCAAGGTTTATTTCGAAAGCGCCCAGCCGAAGGGATTGGGAGAGCTCAAGAGCAATGGTGCCGGAGCAGATATCGACAGAAGCATCAGGCTTGCGGGAGGAATAAATGTCTTCGGATCCTCCAAAGAAGAGACAGTTACCACCGATTGGGAGACTGTGATAAAAGAGAATCCGGACATAATTTTCCAGGCCAAAGCGGACGATATGATGGGATGGAGAGCCTTTCCATCCAGTGAAACAGCTGCGGCACAGAAGGCTCGCGACGAGATCATGAGCCGTGCGGGAGGAAGCGCTGTTAACGCCATAAAGAATGACAAAATCTGGATCCTCTACCGGAAGATCCTTTATGGACCGGGAAGCGTTGTAGGGGCAACCTATATGGCCAAGCTGATGTATCCGGAAGCGGATCTGGATCCGGAGGGAGCTTACAAGGAGTATCTTGATCTCTTGGGCGTAGATTATCCGGAGGGAAGGACATTCGTCTATCCAGAACTGGAGAGCGATTAGGATCTTATATTTTTTTGAGATAAGTATTTATGATGAAGTATATAATTTACAAAAACACTTGCTAACAAAAACCTGAATTGCATTGCAGGATCTTATGAATTCAGAATCAAAAAAGGCTTTGCTGAGAGAGAAATATCAGAGGTTCGTGGGCAGAAAGTTTATTTTTCTCCTCCTTCTGCTTGCCGGAATAATCATTCTGGCCGGGATTGCCTCCACTCTGGGATCTGCTAATATCGGCGTTTTGGATGTATATTCTGCTATTTTATCCCGGCTCCTTCCGGGACATTTTCATAGCAGCTGGTTTGCCGACACAATCGTCTGGGGTCTGCGCCTTCACAGAATCCTTCTTTCTGTTGTGGCCGGCATGGGACTGGCCATAGCCGGGGCGGTAATGCAGGGTATTCTCAAGAATCCGCTTGCCAGTCCATTCACTCTCGGCATATCCTCTGCAGCCAGCTTTGGAGCTGCCCTGGCCATAGTTCTGGGGGCAGGCTTTGGGGGAGGCGATTGGCTGATCATCGTCAATGCCTTCATCTTCACTGTGCTCGCCTCCATGACGGTTTATGGATTGGCAAAATACAAAGGCATCACACCTGAGACCATGATCCTGGCCGGCATAGCCATCATGTACCTTTTCCAGGCCATGACATCCTTTTTGCAGTACTTGGGACAGGCAGAGCAGGTGCAAGAGGTGGTCTTTTGGATGATGGGCTCACTGGGCCGGTCATCCTGGGACAAAGTCTGGATTGTCTCTGCCGTCTTAGCCATTTGCTTTCCCTATCTTCTCTTCAAATCCTGGGACATCAATGCTCTGGGTGCTGGCGACGAAACCGCCACCAGTCTGGGAGTTAATGTGGAAAAGACGCGTGTCATATGCATGATGCTGGTATCTCTTATCACCGCGAGCGTTATCTGTTTTACCGGGACCATCGGCTTCATTGGCCTGGTATCGCCTCATATCACCCGAATGATCATCGGTGGGGATCATAGATTCTTGCTTCCGGCTTCCGCTCTGGTAGGAGGGCTTCTGCTGCTCGCTGCCGACACAGCAGCCCGGACGGTTCTCTCTCCGGTGATCCTTCCTGTGGGCATAATGACCGCCTTCCTGGGTGTGCCATTCTTCGTCTATCTGTTCTTGAAGAGAAAAAAGGAGTTTTGGTAAGAACTATTTTTAAATTTATATTTTAATTTTTTGATTTTTTGACAAAGCCGTCTCTTCCCCTCAGATCTTTTTGCTGCTTCCATAGAAAACCACCCATGAATCTCTGAATCACACCCGAAGCATGAAAGCAGTATGGACGCATAGAATTCCTTGGCATGGGCAGAGCAGGCCGAAATTTTCCTTGGGACTATAGATTCCGATAGAAAACTGGCCGACGTTTCATATACACCCGAATGCGTCTCTAGAACGCGAAAGGTAATTCATTCACATAATCGATCTGCCCATGCCAGGAACAGTGAATATAATGAATATACAACGAGAAGTAGTTTGCAGGGCAGACATCCACAAGCAGTTTCTCTTAGCGACTATCCCATCAAATGACGGCCAAAAGTTCCAGGATCGATTTGGTACGAACTTCGAGGGTCTTCTGAATTTCAGACAATGACTGCTAAATATCGGCTGCCAGAAATTAGCAGTTGAATCGAACGCGAGCTACTGGCTGCCGATCTATCTCGTTTTAGTAAAGGACGTCAAATTTATTCTGGCAAATGCTTATCAGATCAAGCATATTCCTGGTAGGAAGACGGACGTGATTGACTCTGAATGGATCGCGGAGTTATGTCTCAAGGATCTGATAGCTCCATCTCGAATCTTCTCAGAAGACGAGAGGGACTTGAGAGCTATGACAAGAACCAGAGAGAGCTATGTCAAAATGAGAACCCAAACCAAAAACAGAATTCACCAGGAACTGGAATCGGCATGTATCAAGCTCTCATCAGTTCTGATGCGCTGGTATCAAAGACAATCAGACTCTCGACCTTGCCATCTAGATAATTGGTTCGTCCAGAGCCAATAGCATAAGCTTTATTATTTCATCAACCTCTTTTCCCAGAACAAAAATTTTAGTCCTGAGATTCCATGTCCGACAGTCCCGCTGCTCTGGTGATCGCCGTCTATCTGCTGGCCATGCTCGCCATTGGCGCTCTTGGCCGCCGCATAAAAGGGCTGGAAGGTTTCCACCTGGCGGGGCGGCGCATAAAGCTGGTCCATCTCACAGGCACCTTCTGCGCCAGCATAATCGGCGCCTCTTCCACCCTGGGCATGGCCGGGCTGGGATTTAGTAACGGCCTTCCCGGTGCCTGGTGGATGCTCTCAGGCACGGCAGGGCTTTTGGTTCTGGCCGCTTTCTTTGCCAAAAAGGTGAGGGAGAGCGGCTGCTTCACTCTTCCCGAGCTGGTGGGCTCATTTTACGGCGACACCTCCAGGATCGCCGCATCCATCCTGATAGTCGTCTCCTGGATTGGAGTGATCGCGGCACAGATATTGGCGGCGGGCAAGGTGCTGGGAGTGGTACTGGGAGGAGAAGAGTTGCTCTTCATGGCCGCATGCACCGCCGTCTTTGTGATCTACACCGTGCACGGCGGCCAGGGATCGGTGGTAAGAACCGACCTGGTGCAGCTCTTAATAATCCTGACCGGGATGGCATTCCTCTTCTCCAGAGGCCTTGAGGCAGCCGGGCCAGGTCTGCTCCTGGAACAGAGCTTTCCCACCTCGGCCCGGATGGATGGCTGGCAGGTTCTCTCCATGCTTGCCATTGTGGGCTCGGCCTATCTGGTGGGGCCGGATATGCACTCTCGCATGCTTTCCTCCCACAGCCCCGGGGAGGCGAGGGCATCTGCGGCGCTATCGGCTCTGATTCTAATTCCACTCGCCTTTTTGATCACATCCCTGGGCATATTTGCCTGCCGCCTGTATCCTGCCGCCTCCGCAGAAGATGCCATTTTAGTGCTTATGACCGGACTGCTCTCCCCTGCCCTGCAGGGGCTGGTGGCAGCAGCCATGCTTGCAGCATTCATGTCCTCGGCTGACACCAGCCTCATGACCGCCACATCCATCCTGACTCTTGATTTATTCCGCAGGGCATTTCCTAATTCCAGTGAGCAGAGACTGATGGCCGTCTCCAGGCTCTCCGTGGCCGTTTTGGGATTCTCGGCCCTGGCCCTGGCCGCCTCCTCGCCGGGCATCATCCAGACCCTGATGATAGCCTACACCGTCTTCACCAGCGGGCTGCTCTTCCCGGTTATAGCCGGATTTTATAAGCAGCGTCTAGGCCTGACTCCATCCGGAGCTCTGGCAGCACTGATGGGAGGAGGCATCACGGCGGTCCTATTTGGCCAGAGCTATCCCCTTCTGGGCATGGCTGTCTCTGCAGTGCTGCTGTTTGGGACGAGCTGCTTGGAGAGAAGGCTTAGAAAGCGAGGGGCCTGACTCAATGGGTGGGGATTCCAGCTTGTGGCAAATGTTCATATCCAGGCAGGGAAAAGGCTCTGGCAAGGTTGGATATGAACCGGGATAAGATCATTATTCAGAAAATAGCTGCAATAATATTAATATTGCTGGGCTTATTAGCCATGCTTGTGGCCTGGGAACTTCTTCTGGTGTCCAATATTCATAACTCTACTGTGCTAGTCCTGGAGATGGGAGGGGTTTTAATCTGCATGGCAGGATACTTCCTGCGTCGGCGCATCAAGGCACAGGAGGAGAACGCCAAGATACAAGAACAGGAAAGCCGATCCAGGAATTAAGGCGGAGACAGCCACCAATCGATTTTCAATCAGGTCTTTGCTGCAAATTGGCAATTTCACTAAAAAAAGTTTGAACTCTTGGGCTGAAATCAGAGCCCAAGGGTGGGATTGATCCCCAGAACGAATACTACCACGAAATATAGAGCATTCAATACCAGGCCAAATGGCACTCCCAGCTTGGCCCACTCGCTGGAGGTGATTCCCAGCTTTCCGGCAGAGATGATATTGGGGATGTTGCCGGGGATGAGCATGCCGCCGGAGATGAGCAATCCGTACAGAGCAGCATTGATCTGCTTCTGGGTCATGGCCTTGGATATCTCAGCCGCGGTCAAAGTGGCATTATCCAGAATGGCGGATATCATGTTCACCCAGAAGAGAACATAATCGGGGATCTTGGTCAGGTACTTGAAGATGATTACCTCCATTCCCGCACCAAGGAGGAAGAGAGCTGCTACGAAGGCGTAAACCTTGAGAGTTCGGATGATAACCTCTCTGACGCTGCCCTCCTCATTGGAACCCATCTTCTCCACCTTCCCCGTCTGCTTGACATAGAACATGGCAAAGACGGAGCAGAGGATGACTCCCAGGATGATCAGAATGCCGAGCTGATCGAATAGATATAGGAATCCTGCGCAGCATGGTCCGCCATCATAGAGAGCCGGTCCGGACAGCTTGGATATGGCTATGGTGGAAAGCGGCTCGCCCAGAGGGGTTAAGACTGCGCCCAGGCCGATGGCAAAACAGGAGATTATCACATAGTTAATTTTGTTCTTTCGATCCAGCGGCAGGGTATTGGCTATCTCGCAGAGGAAGAGCGAGGAGATGATAGCGGTTATGACGGAGCAGATCAGTCCCAGCACGAGAGTGGAGACGAATATGATCACACCCAGGTTCATCCTCTTTACCAGGCCGTCCATGAAGCTCTGGAAGGCCTTCTGGCCATAGAGGAATATAAATCCGGCTACCAGCACCGCAGGCACAATACCCTTTATGATGGGCTCCTCTGCTGCGGTCATGATGACCTCCATGGTCCATTTATTGGTTACAGTTACCGCAGCTGCGCCCATGATAAACAGGAATACCTCTAAATTATGTTCGACGATCTTCACCTTAAAGGGTAATATCAGTACTAGAAAGGCTATAAAGAATAAAGCCCAATCCGTTGAGGTAACAACTTCCCCCAGTATAGAGACCATTAGAGCACCTCGTTAATATCGATCCTACATCTGCTCTCCCTGTGGAGAGATGCTATTCGGATGCTGTTCCAATATTAAATGCTTTTGGCTTTTATTCAAGCATTTATTTGCGCTTTATGGTTAGCCATATTGTATTAGACCACTCATAACTTCAATGTTATTATTGCTATTATACCAAATTGCTATTTTAAAATTACACCAAAAAGGTTAAAAACCTTTTAGCCAATGAACCTTGAGGTGGACCAGCTATGGACATAAAATTAGAGTCATCGCTTGCTTGCCGTGAGTTTAGACCACCTCCCTTCAAGGATTTGGCCAGATATTGCTCATGCTCTGCCTTGCTAGGTCTGCCTGACTGCCTGGCGCTCGGGCAATTGACATATTCGTTTATCCGGTAGGCTGGCTATGGATATCATTCTGCCATGTAATTCGATAACAGGTCCATCAAATTGGAACTGGATGCGCCAAAGGCGCATTTCGGCTCATCAATGGCTGTTTTTCCAGTCTACCATGCCCATCCAGCAAGCTAAACCAGTGAATGACAATTGGAGCCGCGTGGGGGAGTAGAATGGAGAGACCTTGGCGTAGCCTGCTGA
>JAGOLL010000053.1 GCA_017994055.1 Methanothrix sp. | reverse complement strand
CCTGGGCCGGCGGATCTTCTTGACCCCAACCAGCTCGCCTTTCTCGTACTCCAGGAGCGGCCACAGGCCGCTCTCCACCGCCAGGCGGGCCAGCTCGATCATGGTGCCGGCATCGAATGTCCAGCCGGTGATGCAGGGGGCATTGACCTGCAGATAGGACGGCCCGTTGACCTCCAGAGCCCTTTTCACCTTGCGGCGCAGATCCACGGGATAGGCCACCGAGGCCGTAGCGACATAGGGAATCCCATGGGCTAAAGCTATGGCCGGCATATCCTTCTTGGGCCGGGGATTGCCCTGGCTCTGGCTGCCGGAAGGAGTGGTGGTGGTGTGCACACAGAAGGGGGTGGAGCCGCTTCTCTGAACGCCGGTGTTCATGTAGGCCTCGTTGTCGTAGCAGACATAGAGGATCTTATGGCCCCGCTCGAACATGCCCGAGTTGGAGCCCATGCCGATATCGAATGTGCTTCCATCTCCGCCGATTATGACAACATTGGTGTCCTTTCCCCGGCGCTTGAGCATGACCTCCACTCCGGAGGCAGCGGCAGAAGCATTCTCGAATAAGGAATGAAGCCAGGGCACACACCAGGAGCTCTCCGGGAAGGGTGTGGTGGTAACCTCCAGGCATCCCGTGGGTGAAACCACTATGGTGTTCGGCCCCGCCGCATCCAAAACCAGCCGGATGGTGGTGGGCATGGCGCATCCTGCGCAGGCCCTGTGTCCGGGCGCTAGCAAAGATTTATCCATTTCTCTCAAGCCTCCTTAAAGGATCTCCTTCCTTAGAGCCAGGAATTCAAACTCAGACAGATCTCCCTTGCGGGCAGCCTCCGCCTTTTCCACCATCCGTCTGATGTCCTTGATGGTTATATCCCGGCCTCCCAGGCCCGCGGCAAAGCCTATGATGGGCGTTCTGATGCTGCTGTTGTAGAAGGCCGCCTTGAGGTCGGTAACCAGCCCCGCTTCCCCTCCGATTGCCACATCCTTCTCGATGACCGCAATCACTGCCGCATCTTTCAGAGCTTTTCGGAGGGCCTGCACCGGGAAGGGCCGGTAGCTGCGAATCTTTAGCATGCCCACCTTCTTGCCCTCGGAGCGCATGGAATCAATGGCATCCTTGATCGTTCCCACCACCGAGCCTAAGGTGACAATGACTATATCCGCATCATCCAGGAAATAGCCGTCTATGAGCCCTCCATAGTACCTTCCAAAGCTCTCTTGGAACTGGCGGGCCACCTCCTCTATCTTGGGTAATGCCTTTAGCTGAGCCTCAAACTGCTGATAGCGAAACTCAGTATAGGTGGATGGATCAGCGAAGGCTCCGAAGGTCATGGGATGAGACGGATCAAGTATATGCTCCGGCTCAAAGTCAGGCAGAAACTCGCGAGCCTTTTCCTTGTCCAGAAGCTCCACTGGCTCGTATACGTGAGTTAAAACGAAGCCGTCCATGCAGACCATAACCGGAGTTCTGATCTCTTTGTCCTCGGCGATCTTGTAGGCCTGGAGAGTGGCGTCCACTGCTTCCTGCACATTCTCGGCATAGATCTGAATCCAGCCTACATCGCGAGCCCCTATGGCATCCTGCTGGTCGTTCCAGATGTTCAGAGGCGCTCCCATGGCCCGGTTGGCCACATTCATGACCAGGGGCATTCTCAGGCCGGATACATTGTAGAGCACCTCGTACATCAGAGCCAGCCCCTGGCTGGTGGTCGAGGAGTAGCCTCTGCCTCCGGCCGCGCAGACGCCTACCAGCACGGAAAGAGCGGAGAATTCGGAGTCCACTGTAAGAAATTCGCTGTCAAGCTCACCATCAGCCACCATCTGGGAGAGGTTCTCCACAATATGGGTCTGGGGGGTTATGGGATAGGCGGAAATGACATCCGGCCGGCAGCACATCACTGCATGGGCCACGGCATAAGAGCCCTCCACAACCTTCATATTGGCTGTATTATAGCTCATTACTTCTCCTCCAGGACCATGGTAATTGCCATTCTGGGGCACTCATTAGCGCATACGCTGCAGCCTTTGCAGTAGTCCAGGTCGGGGATATAAAGCCCATCCTCCTGGTGAATGCAGCCCTCAGGACAGTAGATCTCACAGAGGCTGCATTTTATGCACTTCTCATGATCGAAAACGGGCACAAAAGTCCGCCAGGCACCGGTCTTTGTGATACGGGTGCTGCACGGATCAACCAGACTTCCGGCTTTAATTGCCATTAAGATACCCTCTCATAGGCGGTTTTAATGGCCAGCAGGTTCTTCTTGCCCAGCTCACCTTTGAAGCGCTCGGAGATGGCCTTGTTCAGGCTCTCGATGCCAACCTCTTTGCTGGCTCCGCAAAATGCGCCCAGCATGGTGGTGTTGACTATAGGTCTCTTTAAGATCTCCATGGCGATCTTGGTGGCATCGATGGTGACGATCTGGGCTTTTGTCTTGAGCTTTAAGGCCTCTGGAGATCGGTCGGTGTTGATGATGATCTTCCCGCTCTCTTTCAGGCCGCCGGCCACATCCACCACATCCAGCAGGGTCACATCCTGGACTATGACATAATCCGGCTCATAGATCTGGCTTCTTATTCGGATGGGCTGATCGGCGATTCTGGCAAAGGCCATCACCGGCGCGCCTCTCCTTTCCACTCCAAAGGCCGGAAATGCCTGTGAGAACCTCTTGTCCTCAAAGGCGGCTACGGCAATTATCTCGGCCGCAGTGACAGATCCCTGACCGCCACGGCCATGCAAGCGTATCTCTTTCAATGACCTGACCTCCGATATTTCGCTCTCTCTGATCTACTCTTCTCCGCGAAAAAGTGGCGAGCAAATATATCTCTTTCGGAGCCGCGGCAGGTTCTTATGGTAGATGCTCTACCTATGCCTAGTTCAAGCCGCCGGGCGTCTTGCTCCGGCGAATGAAGGATAGCCTATGGATAGCAGGAACGAGATAGCCTCAGCGGTTCGGGAAGCAAAAAAGAACCTGGGTGAGGCAGCGGACTTTCGGGTGGCGGATGCACTGGCCATCCTGGAGGGCATGGCCCCCTTTTTGGATAGAGAGGTCGTTGTAAATATCAAATGCAAGAGCTGCGATAATTATGCCAGAGCCTCATTTCCATTAAGCCATGACTTCTACGCCGTGGACGAAGGCGAGCACTGCCACGCCCGGCAGGCCTCCATCAAGAATCTGACCGTATCCAAGCTCGCTGGCTGCTCTGATTTCTCCCGCCAGGCCTCCGAGGATCTTATGGAACTGGGAAAAGCGATCTTGGAAGAGGACCTTGCTCCAGCCTTCAAGGAGAGAAAGCTCTATGATCGCAGAAAATTTGCCAGCTATAAAGTGGCCTTCAGGCTTATTCCCCTGCCGGGCATGGTCTGCATTCAGCTGGGGCATGAGGTTGAGAGCGGCTTTGCCTGCAGCGACATCAAGATCTACATCTTAAGAAGGATCGATCCCGGATTTGGGGCGGAAGCCTCTCAGAAGATATCCCAGGCTATGAAAGGCGGTCCTGTCATGGTGGTTCAGTCCAGCTTGCAGACCCGAAGGCAGCTGGACATAGACTACCTGCTGGAGTGGATAGCTGAAAGACGAAAAATGGATATAGTATATCTTTAGCCTTTGACTCAAGGATGTTTTAAAAAATGGCGCAACCATTGGTGCCGGATACCAGTGTGGTAATTGACGGCAGGGTATCTGCCAAGATCAGAGCCGGCGAGCTGCAGGGCCGCAGAATAGTCGTACCCGAGGCGGTGGTGGCGGAGCTGGAAGCCCAGGCCAACCACGGCCGGGACATAGGTCTGCGCGGGCTGGAGGAGCTGCGCAGGCTCTCCGAGCTGGCCAAGAACGGAAAGATCGAGCTGGAATATGTGGGCATCAGACCCAACCTGGACCAGATCAAGCTGGCCGGGGGCGGGGAGATCGATGCCATGATCAGGGATGTGGCATTGGAGCTCGGCGCATCATTCCTCACCAGCGATCAGGTCCAGTCCCGGGTGGCGGAGGCCATGGGGCTGGATGTGGAATACGTCAGGCCCCAGCGCGAGGCGGTCAAGCCGCTGTCACTGGAGAGGTACTTTACCGAGGATACCCTCTCCATCCACCTCAAGGAGGGTGCCACACCCATGGCCAAGCGTGGCCGGGTGGGGGACTTCTCCTTGGTTCGTCTGGGGGAGAGGCCCCTCTCGGAGAGGGAGCTGAGGGACCTGTCCCGGGAGATCTACGAGAGGGCCAAGGTGGACCCGGAGGGCTATGTGGAGATGGAGAAGATGGGAGCCTCCATCGTTCAGCTCGGTCCCATGAGAATTGCCATAGCCAAGCCGCCGTTCTCGGACGGATTGGAGATAACCGCAGTGCGGCCGGTGGCCAAGGTCAGCTTCGACTCCTACCGCCACAGCGGCATGCTCAAGGAGAGGCTAAAGGAGGGACAGAGGGGAATTCTTATCGCCGGGCCGCCCGGATCGGGCAAGTCCACCTTCGCCGCGGGAGTGGCCGAGTATCTTTTGAGCTGCAATTATGTGGTCAAGACCCTGGAGTCGCCCCGCGACCTGCAGGTGCCCTCCGAGATCACCCAGTACGGGCCTCTGGAGGGGAGCATGGAGGCATCAGCCGATATTCTGCTTCTGGTCCGACCGGATTACACCATCTACGATGAGGTGCGGAAGACCCGCGACTTCCAGGTATTTGCCGACATGCGCCTGGCCGGTGTGGGCATGATCGGCGTGGTTCATGCCAACAAGCCCATAGATGCCCTGCAGCGCCTACTGGGCCGGGTGGACATGGGCATGATCCCACAGGTGGTGGACACTGTGGTCTTCATCGAGAAGGGCGAGGTCACTCATGTCCTGGATGTAGAGTTCACAGTCAAGGTTCCCTCAGGCATGGTGGAAGCGGACCTGGCCCGGCCGGTGATTGTGGTCCGGGACTTTGAGAGCGGCCAGGCAGAATATGAGCTTTACAGCTACGGCGAGCAGATAGTGGTCATGCCTGTATCCAGAGAGGACAAGAAGCCATCCTGGACCCTGGCCTCCCGGGAGATCGAGAAGGAGATATCCCACCATGTGCGGGGGCCCTTCCAGGTGGAGATGCTCACCGACTCCTCCGCCGTAATCCATGTGCCCCATGAAGAGGCTGCCAGGGTGATAGGAAAAGCGGGAAAGAACATAGACCAGATCGAGAAGAGCCTGGGGCTGCATATCGATGTCCGGACCAAGGACCAGCCGGCAATGACAGCGCCCCGGCTGGAGGAGACCTCCAAGCACCTCATAATCTGGCTGGAAGGGATGGCAGGAGAGTCGGTGGATGTCTTTGTAGGATCCGAGCCGGTCTTCACCGCCACCGTGGGCCGAAGAGGTGATATCCGGGTAGCCAAGTCCTCGGAGATGGCGAAAAGAATCATCAAACGCATCAAGAAGGGCGAGGCAATAGAGGTGCAGAAATCGGGTGCGGATTGAGAGGCCCTGCACTGCACCCATCTTTTCTGGCAATAGCATCTCGGCAAGATCCAGCCATCATCTCTAAACGGCATTTGTCGAATAACCATTAAGCTTATCAACTATAATCAGCATGAAAATGAGGCCGGTGGCAGTCTGGCTTATGTTAGAATATGCCGGACAGAGAATGCCCATTCGGATATGGATCCAAAAGATCCCACAAGAAGGTCGATATGTTATGAGATTCAATGCACTGATGCTATCATCGTTTATCTTCTCCTCCCTGCTGGCCATGACCGCACTTGGCGTCGACTGGACCAATCCTAGCTTCGATGTCGATGAGATGTTTCACTCTGGCGAGTCGGAAGAATATGTAAATCCGGTAGGACATCCCGCAACTCCTCAGGAGGCCCGTGAACTGCAGAAGAACAAGAGCGCTCTGAACTGGACCATGCCCAGCACACTCTCCGCTGGAGGCGAGAGCGCCAAGGAGTCCAGGGAACAGGCTCAATCCACAAATGAACCGGAAACCAGCGCCCCTGCGGAAGATGCTTCAACCACGGAGGCAACGACCTCTCCCGCCACGTTGGAAACTGCTAACGTCCAAGGTACCTGGTTTTTCACCTTAAACGACAGCGTGGTCAGAGACGCAGCCCTGACGCTATTGCAGGTAAACGGCGATGTTTATGGATCTGGCCGGATCAGAGAGGAGAACGCAAGCATGGATGTAGCCGTCTCCGGAACTGCTGCCGGATCGGACCTGAATCTGGATCTGGTATCCACAAATCCAATCATCCAGTACAAGCTCAATCTCACCGTAGACCAGGACCTGGCTTCTGGTGAGTACCAGGCTTCATCCGCCAGCGGAGAGAGCTGGACGGGAATAGCAGAAGGGCAAAAGACATCCTAGACCGAGCAGCAAGTGGCAGAAGCCCTGCCAATTCTCTTTTTCTGGCTTTAGAGGCTTAATTAAATTTAGTCCAGACCGAATGGACTCAATCGTCGATGGTCACTTCTTTGGAGAGATAGTATCTCAGTTCTGAGGCATCGGCGACCTTTATGCTTATGCCCGGCAGGAGGTTGATCTCTTTATTCCTGCTCAGGGAGATATCCAGGTCCTTATTGCTCAGGATGATGGAATCGGCTGCAGCCTCCCGGACGGTCATATTTTCAAATTTGGTGTTCCGGGAGACATCCACGGCAGTTTGAGAGAGCTGCCACAATCCATCGATTATAGCCAGATCGTGTTTCGAGCCGCGGAATATGCTCTTGATGTGGGCGGCAATGATCACCAGATCCTTGCAGTCGCCGATATCCTTTTTAAAGCAGTAGGTGTCATCGGCTGAATCGGCAGCAAGCTGGTATGGTGATACGACCCTGCGATCTGCCAGAGAACCGTTGTGGAAGAGTTCTATGCAGACCTTCTTGCCATCGACATCAATGGAATCGACCACCAGTTCGTAACCCTCTTCCAGAGCTATGGAGATACCGCAGTACACGGCAATCTCTTCATCATCGTCGATCAGGATCTTGAGGAGCTTCTGATCCGACAGGATACTCTTATCCTCGGACTTTTGGAAGAGGACAGATGCAGAGCCCTGCGCCTGGATATATTCAACAAAATACCTCTCCCCCATAAAGCCCATAACCGCATATGAGCCCCAATCCTCGAACTCGAATCCGTCCTCCTGGGCAGCGGTCCTGTATACCACTCCATCAGGGCTCTTGAGGATGCCGTCTGTCACCGTAGCCGTAAGCTTCTCGGTGCCGATATTGTCGTCTAAATCAAAATAGAAGCCCGGGAAATTTTGAGCCGTCCAGGTAAATGAATCAGTTGCCACATTGCTCCTGATCTCGTAGCTCCCGGGAGATGTGATCGCCTTGAATATATAATATCGGGGCTCTTTGCTGTCAGCAGTCCATATGCTTATGCCGGGCATTATATGGACCACGCTACCCTGACAAAGGGTTATGTTATTGTCCTCATTGTTCATGGATATGACAGTGCCATTGACCTTCTGGACGGTCATCTTGCCATATGCAGAATTTTCGGATACCGAAAGGGGTCTGTCGGAGATCTGCCAGATTCCATTTATGGTCACCAAATCCTGATCCGAGCTGCGGAAGGCATTCTTGAAGGAGACGGCTATCATCACCAGGTCTTTAGATCTGCCGATATCTTTGCGGTAGCAGTAGGTCTTATCGGCTGCAGAAGCATTCTCTTTGCAGGGACAGACGATGCTGCTGTCCAAAACGCGGCCATCCCTTAAAAGCTCCAGATAGACCTTTTCCCCATCGATATCTATGGATTTGATGAACAGTTCATAGCCCGCCTCTAAAACCAGAATGGTTCCAGAGGATACGGTCTTCTCTGCATCGCTATCAGCCAATATCTTGAGCAACTGCTCATCTTCAAGAGCATTCCTGTCTGCTGACTCATGAAAGAAATAAGGATTTGAGCTCTCGGGTGAATCCAGGTATGCGACAAAGTACCTCTCCGATAAAAAGCCAATGACGCTATAGGAGCCCCAGTCCTTGAATTTGAAGTGGTCCTTTTCCGCTTTGGTCATGTAGACAATTCCATCAGGCTCCAAAAGACGGCATTGGGTGATATTTGTCCGCAGCACCTCGGTGGTGATATTGTCATCCAGATCATAGTAAAAGCCGGCAAAGCTCCCGCCGTTCCAGATGAAGTCATCTGCTGCAAGCTCGCCCCTTATCTCCAAATAGGGATCTGCATTCGACATCATCATTGATGGAATGAGCAGAAGAAACAATATCGGTTTTAGGAATTGACTGGCCATCAAATCCCTGCTCCTATTCCGGAAAGCTCGATCTTTTAGTCAGCATAATGATGATAAAAACATTTCGCAATATTTACTGCAACAGGAAAATGAAAAGGTTGCACCGAAAGCGATATGATAAGCAAAATCCAAAAGCTGATCCCATCATGTCCAAGCTCTCCCCCTTGATGGAGCAGTACTACCGGGAAAAGAGCCGGTACCCCGACGCACTACTATTATTCCGGGTGGGCGACTTCTACGAGACCTTTGCCAAGGACGCGGTCATAGTGGCCCGGGATCTGAACATAGTCCTGACCAGCCGCCAAAAAGACGATGAGGGCAATAAGATCCCCCTGGCCGGCATCCCCTATCATGCTCTGGAGAGCTATCTGGCCAAGCTCATCCGGGCCGGGCACAAGGTGGCCATCTGCGATCAGGTGGAGGACCCCAAATTAGCCCGCGGCCTGGTCAAGAGGGAGATCACCCGGGTGGTCACACCGGGGACGATCATCGAGCCGGCCATGCTGGATGAGGCCAGCAACAACTTCCTGGCCGCGGTGGTGCGGCAGGAGGAGAGGGAAGAAGGGGAAAGAGAAATAAAAGAGAGAGAAGGGGAGAGAGGAGACAGAAGAGAAAAAGCAAAGGCGGGCCGCCTGGGACTGGCTCTGGTGGACGTCTCCACCGGGGAGTTTCTGACCACGGAGATAGATGAGTCGAGCCTGGCCCAGGAGCTGGCCAAGTTCAGGCCGGCTGAATGTATCGCCTCCTTTGCCCTGCCCCTTGAGGGCTGCAGCCTGCAGATCCTGGATAGATCCTTCTTTTCCGGGGAGAGTGCATCCGCAGCTCTGCAGAGCCGCTTCGGGGATAGCTGGATGGAAAAGCTAGGCCTGGCGGACAGGCCGCTTTCTCTGCGCGCTTGCGGAGCGATACTCAATTACCTGCACTCCTCTCACTTCCATGACTTAAGTCACCTGCGTGAGGTGAAGCACTACACCGAATCGCAGTTCATGGTCCTGGACGATATCACTTTGCGAAACCTGGAGATAGTCAGAAACATCAGGGACAGGTCCCGAAGGGGGACTCTCCTGGAGTTTCTGAGCCGGACCAGGACAGCTATGGGCTCGCGCACCCTCTCACGCTGGATCCAGATGCCGCTTCTATCGCTCCAGGCCATAGAGCATCGGCTCTCGGCGATAGAAGAGCTGGTGAGCAATACTCTGCGGCGGGAAAGCCTGGCCGAGGAGCTGAAGGGCTCAGCCGATCTGGAGAGGCTGATGAGCCGGATCTCCTGCGGCTCGGCAACGCCAAAGGATATGGTGGTTCTCAAGCTGTCTCTGGCCCGGCTTCCCGCCCTGCAAGCCATGCTGGAGGATTCCTTTTCTCCCTACCTAAGAGAGCTTCATCTAAGGCTATCACCCTGCCCGGATATCGTTGACCTCCTGGACCGCTCCATAGTCGAGGATCCCCCCTCCCATCTGAGAGAGGGAGGGGTGATCAAAGACGGCTACGATGTGGAGGTAGACCGGCTCCGGTCCCTCCTGAGGGACGGCCGGGGCTGGCTCACAGCCACGGAGAGCCGGGAGAGGGAGAGGACAGGGATCAGGTCCCTCAAGATAGCTTACAACAACGTCTTTGGCTACTATCTGGAGGTCTCAAGGGCTAATCTGCATCTGGTGCCGCCGGACTATATCCGCAAGCAGACCCTGGCCAATGCGGAGCGCTTCATCACCCCGGAGCTGAAGGAGATGGAGAGCCAGGTCCTCTCGGCCCAGGAGAGGTCTGTCTCATTGGAGCAGGAGATCTTTGTTGGGCTGCGCACCAACCTGGCCGGATCCTCTCTGCCGGTCCAGGAGAGAGCAGCAGCTCTGGCTGAGCTCGATGTGCTGGTGGCCCTGGCGGAGGCTGCCGTGGAGAGCGGACTGGTCCGGCCGGAGTTCAACCGGGAGGGCAGAATCTCGCTTCGATCCGTCCGTCACCCCGTTTTGGAGAAGGCCATGCGGGGCGGCTTTGTGCCCAATGATGTGCTCTTGGACGGGGAGGAGAGCCGTCTGATAATACTTACCGGCCCTAATATGGCCGGAAAGTCCACATTCATGCGCCAGATAGCTCTGTGCTCAATCATGGCCCAGGCCGGCTCCTTTGTCCCCGCATCTTTTGCCTCCCTCTGCCCTGTGGACCGCATCTTCACCCGGGTGGGAGCCTATGACGATCTCTCCGCCGGACAGAGCACATTCATGGTGGAGATGACTGAGATCGCCACCATACTGAAAGAGGCCAGCCGGGACAGCCTGGTGCTTCTGGACGAGGTGGGCCGGGGCACCAGCACCTTTGATGGCCTCTCTCTGGCTTGGGCCATATCCGAGTTCTTGCACGGCAACATCAAATGCAAGGCGATTTTCGCCACCCACTACCACCAGCTTACTCAGCTGGAGGGGCTTCATCCGGGAGTCAAGAACTACAGCATTGCAGTCAAGGAGGAGAAGGGCAGCATCACCTTCCTGAGGACGGTGGTTCCCGGAGCCACGGACAAGAGCTATGGGGTTCATGTGGCCCGCCTGGCCGGCGTGCCGGATGCGGTGACCAGGCGGGCGGACCAGATCTTGAAGGAGATCGAGAAGGAGGCCAGGATAGAGCCAATCTCAGGCAAAAAGGCCAGAAGATCATCCCGCTATACCCAGCTCATATTCTTTGACGGACCGGCTCCCGCCGGACAGGAAGGATCGGGGATGGCCCTGCCCCAAAGCGACCAGGCCGTGCTGCAGGAGATAAGGGCCCTCAACCTGGATGAGATCACCCCCCTCCAGGCCTTGGGACAGCTGGCAGAGATGAAGAAGATGCTGACCAATAAACAGGAGGTCGACGAGGAGGAAGAGGATGACCAGGATTAAGCTTCTCGACCCAGACACCATCAACAAGATCGCTGCCGGCGAGGTCATAGAGCGGCCGGCATCAGTGGTCAAGGAGCTGGTGGAAAACTCCATTGACGCCGGGGCAGGCAGGATTCTGGTTGAGGTGGCGGAGGGAGGAAAGGGCTTTATCCGGGTGACCGACGACGGCAGCGGCATCGATCCCCAGGACCTGCCTCTGGCCTTCCAGAAGCATGCCACCTCCAAGATCAGCCGGGCGGAGGACCTGGCGGGCATATCCACTCTGGGCTTCCGGGGCGAGGCCCTGGCCAGCATAGCCAGCGTCTCGGGCAGCGTTGAGGTCAAGACCAAGACCAGAGAAGCTATCTCCGGCACCTATATCCGCCTGGAGCAGGGCAGGATAGTTGAGAGCAGGGAGATAGGCTCGCCAGCCGGCACCACCATAACCGTCTGGGATCTCTTCTACAATGTGCCGGCCAGGAAAAAGCACCTTAAAGCGGCAGAGGCGGAGCTGGTGCACATCATAGATGCGGTGACGGAGATGGCGGTGGTGCACCACGACATCTCCTTCGAGCTCTTCTCCGGCAGGCGCACCCTCTTTAAATCCGTCCGATCCCCCAACTGGGACGATGTCCTTTTCCGCCTCTTCGGCCTCAAGACCTTGAAGGGCATGTCCCGGATCAAGGCGGAGGGCCGCGGATGGAGCATAAGCGGAGTCATAGGCGATCCTCTATCCCTGCGAAGCAGCCCGGACCGGATAATGATCTTCGTCAACGGCAGAGCGGTCTCATCCCGCATCCTCACCGGGGCCCTGCGAGAGGCCTACAGGAACATCATCCCCCTGGGCAAGAGCCCGGTGGCGGTCATATCCCTGCAAACGGATCCCTCTATGGTCGATGTGAATGTCCACCCCGCCAAGAGGGAGATCCGGCTGCTCCGAGAGGCGGAGATCGCCGCAGCGCTGACCGCTGCTGCAGCAGCTTCATTGGAGAGACATAGCCGACCCGGCAGGAGCGAGGAGAGGATGATGCTTGTCACGGCGGAGGACAAAGCCGCCGGGGAAGAAGACAGCCGGGCCAGCCAGATAGTTGTGGCAGAGAGCGGCAATCAGAGCACCCTTCCTCTGTCCCCTTCGGAAGAGATGCCTGCTCCTCCCCCCCGCCCGGCAAAGCTGCGCATACTGGGCCAGATAAAGAAGCTTTACATAGTGGCGGAGGGAGAGGAGGGGCTGGTCCTGATCGACCAGCATGCGGCAGCGGAGAGGATACGCTTTGAGATGCTCCAGGATCGCTACCGATCACGCAAGATCCGCCAGGATCTGGTGCAGCCTTTATCCATTGAGCTCTCCGCCAGCGAGAGGGTGGTTCTCTCCACCTGGATGGATACATTGCAGGACATCGGCTTTGATATCACCCCATTCGGTGGAAACACCTACACCGTGAGAGCTGTTCCGGCCACGGGCCGCTACCTGGAGAGCGCCGAGAGCGTTCACGACCTCTTGAGAGAACTCTTCTTGTCCGGCAAAGCCGGACCCTCCTCCAGCGACAGAGACGACATCCTCAAGCTTCTGGCCTGCCGGGGCTCCATCAAATCGGGAAGAGAACTATCTCCGGTGGAGATGAAGAGGCTGGTCGATGATCTATTCCTTTGTCGCAATCCAAGGACCTGCCCCCACGGCAGACCGGTGATGGTCAGCATAGAGGAGGGCCGCCTGGAGAGGCTCTTTTCCAGGAGATAATACGCACGATATACGGCCAATTGCAGTAGTGGCTGGACCGGCAGCGGTTTGGGGCAAGGCTCTTCAGGCACAGCGCCTAGCTACTGGCCCTAGCTTTCTGCATCACAATAGTAACCTACCTGATCGTAGGCCGGGGCTTTATTGGCACCGAAAAAGGCTGCATAGGTTTCCGCAGCACGACCGAGCAAGGTGAGAGTGGTGCCTTTGTTGGTATAGTCCTAACCATGTCGGGATCCAATGAGATAGCTGAAGATGTTGCTCATTGGTTATTGACTTCCAGTTCCTGGGCTTCGTCTAAAGATGTATTCGCTTCCATATTGCGGCCAAGGGCTGTGAGAGCAAGGCCCCTGTTGCCCCAGGCCTTGGAAAAGTTGGGATCAAGCCGGATAGCCTCGTCACATGCTTTGACAGATTCGTTGTACTTGCCCAGGTTATAGAGAGCCCAACATTTGTTGTTCCAGGCGTCCGCATAGTTGGGATCGAGCCTGATGGCCTCATCATATGCCTCGATAGCTTTATCATACCTGCCTAGATAATTTAGAGCTTCTCCTTTGTTATTCCAGGCGCTAGCGAGATTTGGATCCAACTCGATTGCTCTATCGAGAGCTTGTATGGCCCCTTCAGAATCGCCTTGTCTCATAAGAGCCTCGCCTTTGCTGTCCCAGGCATTGGCTAAATTTGGATCTATCTCGATAGATTTATTAATTGCCTGAATGGCCTCTGCATACTTTCCCAGACGGACCAGAATGTACCCCTTGTTGTTCCAAGCGCAGGCGATACAAGCTTCGGCTTCGTTGGGATCCAGCCTAATGGTTTCATCATATGCTTTAATGGCTTCGTCGTACTTGCCCTGGCTAGTGAGAGCAAGGCCCTTGTTATACCATGTATAGGCATCATTGGGATCGAGTCTGATAGCCTCATCGTAAGCCTGGATTGATTCGTTGTACTTGCCCTGATCGCCGAGTGCCCACCCTTTGCTGCTCCAGGCCACGGCAAAATTGGGATCTATCCTGATGGCGTTGTCAAATGCTTGGATTGCTTCATTATGCTTGCTCAAGCCACTGAGGACGAGGCCTTTGCCAACCCAAGCAGTCGATAGATTGGGATCTAAGCTGATCGATTCATTGAAAGATTGTATGGCCTGGTCGTATTCACCCTGGGTGAAAAGAGAAATACCTATGGCGTTCAATATTTTGGCAAAGTTTGGATCCGCCCGGATTGACTTGAAACCTAGCTCCTCGGCCTTGGCGAAAGCCGAATCTGCCTCATTCGTCCTTCCTAACGCTTCTAAGGCATTGCCTTTGCCGTGCCAGGGAGATGCATACCGAGGATTTATCTTGATTGCGTTCTCGTAACATGAGATCGCTTCATTGTATTTTCTTGATTTCGCCTCAGCCTCTCCTTCGATGTGACCGAGCCACATGAGCGCGTTGCCTTTGTTGTTCCAGGCATCTGCATTTTGGGGATCGGTCTCAATAGCTTTATCATAAGCTCGGATAGCTTCGTTGTCTTTGCCTAGATTCCGGAGAGCAATACCTTTATTGTTCCAGGCCTTGGAATTATTAGGATCTAGCTCAATGGACTCGTCGTAGGCTTGGATGGCCTCATCGTTTTTGCCCTGCACCATAAGAGTCCAGCCTTTATTGTACCATGCATCTGCAAACTGCGGATTGAGCTCAAGAACTCTGTCATACGCTTGAATGGCTTCATCGTACATGCTCTGATTACCTAGAGCGAGGCCTTTACTGTACCAGGCCTCTAAAAAATGCGGATTGAGTTCTATGGCTCTATCAAATGATTGAATGGCCTCATTGTATTTGCCTTGGCGATAGAGAGCAATGCCTTTCTCCCTCCAAGCTTGGGCATAATATGGATCTAATCTTATAGCTTCATCATAAGCTTGAACGGCCTCATCGTATTTGCCCTGGTCATCGAGAGCATTCCCCTTGCTGATCCAGGCCAGTGCAAAATTGGGATCTCGCCTGATCGCCTCATTATAACATGATACGGCCTCGTCGTATTTGCCTTGGCTATAGAACACATTGCCTTTGTTATTCCAAGCTGGCGCATAGTTTGGATCGAGCCTGATTGATTCATTATAGCATGATAGGGCCTCGTCGTACTTGCCCTGCATTCTAAGAGCAATTCCTTTGTTACACCAAGCTTCGGCAAAGTTGCGATCTAGCCTGATCGACTCGTCATAGGCTTTGATGGCTCCTTCATACTTCTCCTGGCTATGGAGAGCAATGCCTTTGTTGTACCAGGCATTAGCATAGCTGGGATCCAGCTTGATAGCCTTGTCGAAAGCTTGAATAGCCTCGTCGTACTTGCCTAGGTCATTTAAAGAATTGCCTTTGTTGTTCCATGCCGCAGCATAGTAGGGATCCATAGAGATTGCTCTATCATAGCATGTCAGAGACTCGTTATACCTGTTCAGATTCGATAGTGCATTGCCTTTATGGCTCCATGCAGCCGTATTTGACTGATTGAGTTCGATGGCCAAATCGTAGGCTTTAATGGACTCGTTATATTTTCCGGAGGCAAGAAGCAAATCGCCTTTTTCTAGCCAATCTTCTGAAGTCTCCTGACATTGCATAGATGTCACCAATGCAAGCAGAAGAGGAAAAACAATGTTGATTAATCTCATAAGATCTAATAGGTACTATTGGAAGATATATTTACTGGATTCAATATGGTCAAAAAGAGATAGATCTTCCGCCTTCACAAATGTGCTGTGAATTACATTTATCATTTATCCTATCCTCTCCACCCTCATCTCTTCCACCAGGCCCCCGGCGATCTCTTTGAGCCCCAGGATCTCCTCCGCCCGGAGCATCTCCTCTTTTCCCGCCCGGGTCATGGGCTTGGCCGGCACGGCGCTGCATGATTTTGTCTCCTCGGTGATGGCATAAGTTCCAATCTTCCGGGCCAGATCCACTATCTCCGTCTTGTCCATGGAGATGAGAGGATGGAAGACGGGAAGGCACATCCCCGCCTGCTCCGCCAGTATGTTCTCTGCCGTCTGGGAGGCCACCTGGCCCATGGAGTAGCCGGTGACAACTCCCAGGCATCCCTGCTTTTCCATTACCTGGGCGGCGATGAGGTACATCAGCCGCCGGCAGAGAATGCAGGTGGCGCGGGGGTAGTGAGCCGCAATCTTCTCTATTCCCTGGCTGATGGGAACGGTGATAAAATCGATCTTTCTGCCGGCAGACCACTGCCCCAGGACCTCAGCGGATCTCTGGCACTGCTGAATAGCATCAGCATAAGGCCGGGAGTCGAAATGAAGCAAGCTCACCGGGCAGCCTCTTTTCATCATCAGCCATGCCGCAACCGGCGAGTCTATGCCCCCGGAAATGAGAGCCAGCATCTTTCCCTGCGAGCCCAGAGGCAAACCTCCCAGGCCGGGAGCCTTCCAGGTGAAGACAAAGGACCTCTCCCGCCGGGCCTCCACAAATATCTCCATCTCCGGCCGGGAGAGATCCACCCTGGAGCCGGTGGCAACTCTCACCGCCTCGCCAACTGCTCTGCCGATCTCTTCGCTGGAAAAAGAGACGCCGGAGCGGCGGGGCCGGATGGCGAAGCTCTTTGGAGCGGCCTGTTTTGCCAGCTCCACCGCCGCCCGGGCAATATCCTCCAGAGTGGAGGGCACAGTAGAGGCCGGGCTGGCGGACACCACCCCGAAAACTCTTGATATGATCTCGCTGGCCCGGGGATCGGAGGTGAAGACAAAGATCCTTCCCTCGCCTCTCTCGCTCCTGTATTCCACCCCGGCTTTTTTTAGGTAAAAGGCTATATTGCCGGCTAAAATCCTTTCCCAGTTCTGCCTGGTCCAGCTATCTTTTAAAGTGATCTCCCCGTAGCGAACTAGCACTACATCCTGGGAGATCATGTCCTGATCTGAGTGGCCTTGATGGATCTCTTGATCTTCTTGACTCTGGAGCCTGCTGCGGTATATCTCTGCATCGGACCGGGCTTTTTATGGGTGGTCTCGGCCTTGGTGACCTGCCTGACCTGGCCCTTTCTGCCCTTGATCTTGACCCATTCTATGCTTCCTGTCTTTCCCATGGACTTTCCCCTGGAAAGCAGGATTTAAAAAGGTTGTGATTAGCGAAAAGCAAAAGGCTTTTATGCAGCATATGCCAGTAAGGGCTACTGCCTTTTTGGGACAGTGGGGTAGCCTGGTCTATCCTCGAGGGTTTGGGACTCTTGGACCGCGGTTCGAATCCGCGCTGTCCCATCAAATTTTCCTTTTACACGATTACAGTCTCCTTGCAGCAGCGGCAGGCCTGCTTCAATGCCTTGGTGTCTGATCCTGGAAAGTGATCTATGAGGCACAGCTCAGCCGGCCTGGCCTGGGAGAAGAGCCGGCAGAGGTCGCCGTGATAGACCTCGATCTGGCAGGCTCCCCTGGCTCGGGCTACCTGGACCGTTCCGCTTCCTGCTGCTTCTCGGGGGCGCTCTAATAGCTCAATTTCCTCTATCCCCAGCAGCTTCCGGTTGACCTTTAGATTGATCAGCAGATCCTCTATCGCCGGCTGCCAGGCATCATTGAAGACCACCCTCTCCGCCCCGGCCAGAACGCACATGAGGCCCAGTGTCCCCGGGCCGCAGAGGCCGTCGGCAACGTCGCGAAGCAAGCCTCTAAAATACAGCTCCTCCAGGATCCTCATCTTGGGAGCATTCTGTCGCGGGAATTCTATATGGATCTGAGACTGTCTCTTGTATACCACCAGTTCACCCATGAGGCTGGAAACCACATCGGCCCGCATATCGCAGCCTGCCAAGAGCAGGTTTTTTAGGGGCTTTTTTTCCGGGGCCACGACTCCAGGAACACCTCGGCTCTCGATGACTCCCTTGATCTCGGCGATCTCCTCGACCATGGCCTCGGCGGCGGCTTTGCTGTACTTTTCACCCACCAGTATCAAGCTGTCCCGGCCCAGGCGGGGGGAGTAGGCCAGAGGATAGCCCACATCTATCAGCGGCATTCCCACGCTGCGCAGACCATCGTCCTTGTCGCG
>JAGOLL010000052.1 GCA_017994055.1 Methanothrix sp. | reverse complement strand
AATGCGGGGGACGGGATTCGAACCCGCGAACACCTGCGTGACAGGGCCCTCAACCCTGCTCCTTTGACCTGGCTTGGAAACCCCCGCTCGAAATGGATTTTTGAACCGGCCGGGTTAGACCGATTCCAACGGATCTGCTCTGGACCTACGCCAGCTCGGCCAGCTTTGCGTCCAAATCCTCTGCCCTCTTCAAGATCTCCTCAGAGGCCATGGCCACCAGATCTTTGGCCGGTATGCTTCCGCAGCTCTCAATGGAGAGTATGAAGGAGTCCAAGACCGGGCTTAAGGTGATCGCTCCCGGCTCGCAGGCATCAATGCAGAGCTTGCAGAGAGAGCATTCCAGCGTATTTGTAGCTTTCGCTCTGCCATCCGCAATCTCCAGGACCGCCCTGGGGCAGACCTCGACGCACCTGCTGCATCCATCGCATGACTGGGATACAGAGATCTCCGGCAGATTCTTGTAGCCGCATAAAGTGCCAGCCTGCCATTTGGAGTGCTCTTTGCCCACATGCTTGGTGGCATAGCCCTCTATTACCAGCTTCTCCCCTTCTCCCAGCACCACAACAGGAATCCTGTCGAAGGCGGGATTGACCAGGGGATCGGTAAAGACTATGTCCCCGGAGTAAACCATTCCCGGCCCCTCCGCCGAGAGCATGAAATCCACCCGGCATCCTGGACAGCCCACTCCGCCGCACTGGCAGTCATCGGGCATAGAGAACTGGTCCAGCTCCTCCGCCTTCAGAGGAACCTCGCCCAGCCTCAAAGCGATCTGCTCATCGAAGAGCACCGATGTATTGTCGTACAGGCTGATCTCGTCGATCGCCAGCACCGGCACCTCGCTCATGCAGGCTCTGCGAATGCCGTTGGCAAATGCGGCTGTCACGCCGCTGAGGAGGAAGCGGATCCGGTCCTCCTCCAGATGCAGCAATTCGAACTTCAAACTCTTACACCCTTCGACCCCTCTTTCCGCCGGCAGGCTTGGTGCCGTCGTGGGGTATGGGGGTCGCATCCTCGATCCTTCCAATGCGCAGTCCCGCTCTGGCCAGCGCCCGGATAGCCGCCTGTGCACCCGGTCCAGGGGATCTCTGTCTGTTTCCGCCCGGGGCCCGAACCTTTACATGAACCCCGACAATCCCCTTGTCTTTCACCGCTTCAGCGACCTGCATGGCCATCTGCATGGCCGTATAAGGGGAACTCTCGTCTCTGGCTGCCTTGACCACCATGCCGCCCGAGATCTTGGCCAGGGTCTCGGCCCCGGTCAGATCGGTGATGGTGATCAGGGTGTTGTTGAAGGACGAGAAGATATGGGCAATGCCCCATTTTCCTTCTGCCATCTATGCTTCCACCCTGGGTGTTCTGGATGCCCTCTCCGGATGGCCTTCCTTGGCCATGGGCGATCCTGCATAATAATCGATTGTCATTTCCTCGCCACGCCTGACCAGATAGCCCGGTACGTCCACTCTACGCCCGGATACCTGAATGTGGCCGTGCACTATGAACTGCCTGGACTGCTTAAGGGAATTGGCCAAACCCTGTCGGTAGACCTGGGTCTGCAGCCTTCTCTCCAAAACATCGGAGACCTTCATGGAGAGGATGGCATCCAAATCACCTTCCTCTTTGAGCATTCCCAGATTCTTGAGCTTGGCCAAAATGGCCTCCGCCTCTGGTGGGGCATTTCCCACCGCCACTGCAGCGAGCATCTTTCGGCTGGCCTGCCTGTACTTCCTTAAAACCGCCTGGGCCTTCCAGAGCTCCCTCTTGTTTCTAAGACCGTAGGCCTTGACCACCTCTACCTCACCAGCAATGCGCTCGGCCTGCCAGGGAGTGCGGGGTCGCTCGTACATCTTGCGGCTCTTGCCTGGATATCCCATCTTCTACCACCTACTCCTTGGTTGCAGCCGGTGCTGCGGCCGGTGCTCCTTCCTTCTTGCGGCTGACGCCCACGATTGCGCCGGTGCGTCCGCTGGACCTGGTCCTCTGACCGCGGACTCGCAGTCCACGCTCATGCCTGATGCCCTTATAGCTTCTCATCTTCTTCATGAGGTCCAGGTCCTCCCGCAGGGTCATATTCAGATCCATGCCCATGACATGAATATCTGCGCCGGTCTCAATATCTCCCCGCCGGTTGAGCATCCAGACAGGAAGGACCTTTGCCGCGTCTTCCTCTACGACCTTCTTGAGCTTGTCTATCTCCCCATCGGGAAGCAGTCCCAGCGTGGCATAGGGATCCACGCCCGCCTTGGCGGTGAAGATGCTGGCCGCTCTTCGGCCAACGCCCTTGATGCCGGTAAGGGCCATATGAACCTGCCTCTTTCCGGCGAGGTCGGTATTCAAAATACGAACTATATGCCTAAGCTCCTCATCAGCGCTCTTTTTAGCCTTCTCATCAGGCTTCTTAGGCTTCTCTTTTCCTGAACTTGGTTTAGCCAATTTAGTCCTCCAGGGAATTCAAACTCCTCTGGATCAGCCCCGGGATAGAAGCCCGGCGCCGCCCTCTGGTCACATTGCGGGGCGATATAATCCAATGAGCCAGATTGAAGTTATGCTTCTCGTATAAAAGACTTATGAAATGCTGATAGGCTGTCAGCTGGCTCCCTCGCATGCCGACTATTAATGATTATGGGGATAAGAAGCCTTATAAAAGGCTAAGATCAAGAATCCCAGATACGATTTGCGATAACCAGCCTCATATTAAGTTTCCAGAAGCCAAGCCAGGATAACAAAGCCGATGAAGATCGATGGAGGTTTCCATGACCATGAAAGAAAAAGAGATCAAACGAGCGGTAAAGGAAGGCTATGCTCGCATTGCCAAACAGGCTACATCTTATTACTCATCTCAAGAGGGCACAGGCTATTTTGATAACCTTGAGCAGATCTGCAAGAGGATAGGCTATTCCGAGGAGGATATATCGGCAGCACCCCCGGAATCCAATCTGGGACTGGGCTGCGGCAATCCTGTCGCTCTGGCCGCAATCAAAGAAGGAGAGACTGTGCTGGATATGGGCTCGGGAGCAGGCTTTGACTGCTTTTTGGCCTCCTCACTGGTGGGAGCATCGGGCCAGGTCATAGGGGTGGACATCACCTCGGAGATGGTGGACAAGGCCCGGGCCAATGCCAGGAAAGGAGGATATGAGAATATCGACTTCCGTCAGGGTGACCTGGAGAACATGCCCGTTGCCGACAGCTATGTGGACGTGGTCATCTCCAATTGTGTCATAAATCTGGTTCCCAACAAGAGGCTGGTATTCAAGGAGGCCTTCCGGGTTCTCAAGCCCGGCGGAAGGCTGGCCATATCCGATGTGGTGCTGACGAGAGAGCTGCCCGATTTCGTGAAGAACTCCACCCGGGCCTATATCGGCTGCCTGGCCGGGGCTATTATGAAGCAGGAGTATCTGCAGATCATCGCCAATGTGGGATTTACCGATGTCTCAATTGCAGCAGAGTCGAGCTTTCCGGTGCAGTCTCTGCTCTGCGAGAGCAGCGGATCAGCAGCCATAGAGATGCCCCAATTCTCCCCCCAGCAGCAGAAAGAGATTGCAGAATCGGTCTTGAGCATCAAGGTCAATGCCAGAAAGCCAGAATAGACAAGGTGGACTATCATGAGTCGAAAAAGGCTTGGTAGATGGCTGGCATGATGAGCAGACTGCTTTGCCTGCTGGCATTCCTGGTGGCTTCATCGGCCATAGATCCGACGGCAGATGCAGCCTGCTCGGTGGGAGGCTGCGGATCGGGGGATGACTCCTGGCTCACATCAGCCCAGTCCTTTATCAGTTCTGATGTTCCCCTGGTTGGAGTAAGAGCCAGCGCCACCGCCGGCTCAGACTTCGCCTATTCCCGCAGCTTTCAGGCTGGGCCGCAGGTGAGATCAAACAACAGCACTCCATCCGGCATCCCTGCCCTGGCCGAGGCCTATGTGACACCGGGCTCGAGGGAGGAGCTATTTATTTCCCCTCAAATGCTCAAGTCCCTGGATTCTCTCCCAGAAGAAGAGGTGGCTCTGGATGTCTCTTCCCGCCGCTCTTCGGGACAGTCCCACATCAGAGGGGCGGTCAACATCCCGGCCAGGAGCTTCTTCTATGATAATGGAAGCCTGCGCAACATATCGGAGCTCGCCGGGCTATTGGGCCAGGCGGGCGTCTCCCGCAGCGATTCGGTGATGGTCTATGGCGACAGCTTTGCATCGGGAGAGGCGACAGCGGTGCTCTATGCCCTGCGCTGCCTTAGTCATGAACAGGCAAGGGCTCTGGACGGCGGCCTGGACAACTGGATGGCTGCCAGCCTGCCCATGGAGAGCAGAGAGGCGGCCCGTCCGCCGAAGAGCTACATCCCCGGTCGTTCCCTGGAGAGTCCTGCGGACTATGATCTGGTCCGATCCGGCTCCGTCCAGATGATCGATGCCAGAAGGATTCAGGAATTCGGGAGGGAGAAGATCGGAAATGCCACCTGGATCAGTCCAGAGAGCCTGCTGGTGGAGGGCAGGCTCAAGGCCAATTTAAACATGACATTTGCCCGGCTGAACGCAAACCAGACTGTGGTGGTCTACTCCGATGAGATCTTTGGATGCTCTCTGGTCTGGTTTGCCCTGGAACTGATGGGATACGATGCCAGGATCTACAGATGGCAGGACTGGCAGGAGCATGAGGAGCAGGAGAAGACGGGGATTTTAAATGCTTCTGACCAGAGGTAATCCCGAAGGAGAGTCTGTCGATTGACGAAATCTATAACTGCATGCAATGACATTGCCTATCCGGTGAGATTTTATGAAGGAAGAAGTCTTTTTCGGTGAGGGAATAGCCAGGACCAAGAGCGAATACCCTGACCTGTATAAGGCCATTGTTGCCCTGAACGAGGCCGCCTATACCGGCAAGGTCCTGGACTACAAGACCCAGAAGCTGATCGCCATCGGGATTACCGCCTCCGCTTCCGATGAGCGGGCAGCCAAGAAGCAGATGATGAGCGGCATGAAAGAGCTGGGCATAACCAAGGACGAGATCGTGGATGTGCTCAGGGTGGTTTTGCTTACCTCAGGAATGCCTGCTTACACCAAGGGCATGAAGGTGCTGGGCGAGATACTAGATAAATAGTTTTAATATTTATATTTTTATGTTAACTGTTTTTTATAGCAACTTCAATCTGATATGGCCTTCTTCCTCAGCAGCCGGTTGTAGGCCAGGGCAAACCTGTGCGCCTCGTCCCTGATCTCCTGCAGGTAGAGCGATGCCTTTTCATCCTTGCCCAGATCCAAAGGGTGGTCCAGGCCCGGCACATAGACCTCCTCTTCTCTCTTGGCCAGGGAGATTATAGGAATCTTGAGACGCAGCTTATTCAATTCTCCAAGGGCTGAGGAGAGCTGTCCCTTGCCCCCGTCGATCACTATCAGATCGGGCATATCCTGCGTCTCCTCTTTCAGGCGGCTGTAGCGGCGGCGCACAGTCTCAGCCAGCGAAGCGAAATCATCTATTCCCGATACAGTCTTGATTCTGAAGCGTCGGTACTGGCTCTTGTCCGGCCTGCCCCCACGGAACTGGACCATGGAGCCCACGGAAAGAGTGCCGCCCAGGTGGGATATGTCGAAGCACTCTATGACCTGAGGGCTCTTCTTCAGATGCAGGGCCTGCTCCAGGGCGTATAGCTTCTCCCTGTCCCCGAAGAATCCCGCCTCCAAGTTCTTCCTGGCCAGGTCCAGCAGCATCTTCTTCTCTCCCTGGCGGGGGAGGGTGGCTTTGACCTTTTTGCCCTTCTGATGAGAGAGGAAATCAAGGAGAGCGGGTTCAAGGGGCTGTTCCAAGACCAGCTCCTCCGGCGGCTCCCTCTCCGAGTAGTACTGCACCAAAAACTCCTCCAGAAAACCTTCGCCGTGGGGGAAGACATATTCCTCTTTGCCCTCCAGGCATCCCCGGTAGACCCGGAAGAGCATGAGATAGACGGAAGAGCCCTCCACCTCGTAGCTGATCACATCCTGATCGTACCTGCGGCTCCTCTCCACCTGCTGCCTCTCTTGCAGCCGCTCCAGTGCCTGGATCTCGTCTCGCAGCTGCATGGCCCTCTCAAACTCCTGCCGGAAAGAGAGATCGGCCATCTCTTTTTGGAGGTTTAGAAGAAGCTCATCAGTCTTTCCGGCCAGGGCGGAGGCAGCCCTGGAAGCTCTGGCCCGGTAGTCGGCCTGGCTGATCCGACCTATGCATGGTCCGGAGCAGTGGCTTAGATGGTAGCGCAGGCAGGCTCGCTTGGGAAAGCGCTTGCAGGTGGCCAGGCCGAAGGCCTTGCGAACTGTCTGATAGACAATAGTCCTCTCCCGGGAGGAGACGAATGGGCCGAAGAAGGAGCCCCGGCCGGTGTTGCGGCGGGATATCCTCAGGCGGGGAAAGTCCTCTTCTGTCAGCTCTATGCCGGCATAACGGGAGGAGTCCTTGAGCTTTATATTGTAGCGGGGCTGGTGCTTCTTGATGAGGGTGTTCTCCAAGAGAAGGGCTTCAAGCTCACTGTTGGTGACTATGAAATCAAGGCCCGATGCCGCCGCCACCAGAGCCGCAGTTCTGGGTATCTGGTCCTGCTTTTGAAAGTAGCTGGAGACCCGCTTTCTGATATCTCTGGCCTTTCCCACATAGATTACCCTGTCTTGCTCGTCCTTGAAGAGGTAGCATCCGGGAAGATGGGGCAGCGAATCCGGGGATATCATATTCTGATGGCTGATGGGACGGAGGGGATTTTTATCTTTTCCCCGGCTGGGCTTGAGGAAAGGGCGATAGGATGATCTTCCAGGAGGATCATATAATAACACCATTTCTTCAGTCATGCTCTATCGCAGGAGGATGATTGGATCAGCCGATCGTTTTGCTTTATGATCCATGATGTCCGTAGGCGAAATGAGGCTGAGAAAATTGATTTGAAATCAGAGGAGATGAGAACTGTATGAGAGTATTGATCCTGTGCCTGATGATGATCGCCCTGGTGGCGGTCTCAGGCTGCGCCCAGACGGGCGAGATGGAGGAAAATGCAGCAGAAGAGATAAAGGGCGAGAAGATGAATATCACCAGCGGATCTCTATCTTATCCCGCCTATCTGGTAGCTCCCGGTGGAGAAGGGATCTGGCCCGGGGTGGTCATGATCCACTCCTTCAACGGCCTTGAGCCGGGCTATCTGAGCCTGGCGGACAGGCTGGCGGAAGAGGGCTATGTGGTCATAGCTCCCGAGTGGCAGAGCTTCAACCGTACGCCATCCGATGAGACCGTAGGCCAACTGATCCAGGACTGCTCGGCCTTGCTCCAGGACAGGGACGATGTCCAGTCAGACAAGCTTGGTCTGACCGGCTTTTGCGCCGGAGGAAGGTATACCATGCTCTTTCTGCCCCAGATGAACCGGACCTTCCGCTCAGGAGTGGCCTGGTACGGCTTTCCCTACTCGGGAGGCTTCCTCAATGAGAGCCGTCCGGCGCAGTTCATAGACCAGCTGGACGATCCCCTGCTGATTATCCATGGCACCTATGATGTGCCGAGCAAAATCACGGACATCTACCGCTATGCTGAGGAGCTGAATGCCAGCGGCAGATACTTCGAGATGAAGGTCTATCAGGGAGAGCCCCACGGCTTTATGATCGAGGACGGTCAGCTTTCCCAGAGCTTTGCCGCAGAGGACGCCCTGTATCAGATGACCAGCTTCTTTGACCGGACGCTGAAGGGAGTCTGATCCGGAGCAACAGATCCGGGAGAAGGAGGTAGATGATTTTTAAGGGGATTAGAAGGGGTTAAAAAGGATAGCAGCCATAGCTGGGAGTGGAGAGTGTCTTATGAGATTGATTCTATCGGCCATACTGATTGCTGCGGTCATGCCCGCGGCTCTGTGTCAGGGAGACTACCTTCTCCCGGATTACCTTTACACCGATCACCTGAAACCGGCCACAAGCCAGACGTATCTGAAGGACTGGCTGGAAGGAGGATATGTGAGAAGCCTGGACCGCTACCGGTTGATGGACCCGGGAATTGCGGGAATGGTCCGCTGGCTGGATGCTCCCGTTCCTTCCTACCCATGGTACGGCTCGGATCTCTCTTTCTACAGGCGACTGGCTCCGGCATCCGCCTTCACCCCCTTCAGCCAGTACTATGCCGAGACCGAGAGAGTGGCAGAACCGCCCCGAGAAGCAGAGATCATAAGCAGCCCGGTGCCATTCAACATCACTGCAGGAGCACCGAAGAATGTCTTCTACGCCTCGGGACAGGGGCTGCCCTTCTCCCAGTATTTATCCACTGAGCCCTCCCGGAGCAGCGACCTCTGGATTCGGGGGCGGGAGAACTGGACCCAGTATGTGGTAAGCCCGGTGGGAGCGGCGGTGGAGCTGGTAGCCAATGTGCCGGGTGGAGGCAGTGGCGGATTCTACCAGACGGTCCAGACAGAGACGGCCAGCCTCAACTCTGGAACATACCAGTTCTACGATGGCTACAACAGCATGATCTTCCGGGCGGACCGGATTGGAAGGCATTTGCTCTATCTGGTGGCAGACAATCAGCCCAGCAATGTGGTGGTGATCGATGTCTTCGCCCGGGCTCCGGCTGCATCGCCGTCTCAGGCCCAAGGCAGCCAGCCCATTCAGACCGGGCCCGCTCAAAGCGCTCAGCCTTTACAGACCGTTCAGCAGCAGAGCTACCCCTCGCCCGGCTCGGCAAACACACCTCAATATCCCTCTGTGCCCCAGCCTGCAGCCAGCGCATCATCGCTTGCAGACACGCCGCTGACCATCTATTACCCAGGCCTCGGCAACTTCCAGGTCTTTGTGGACGGAGTTGAGGTGGGAGTGGGCAGCAACGGAAGCTTCAGCACTAAGGTCAAGGGCGGGGCCAGCCATGTGATCAGCATCTGGGATGGCTTCTGGATGTATCAGAACAACGTCTACTTCGAGAGCGGCGTGCCCAAGCTAATCAATGTGGAAGCGGTTTAATAATTAGGGAATGGGGAGGATCATCAATTTCCCCATCCTTTAATTGGGGATGAGGTGAGCCCTCGCCAATTTTTTGCCGTCCATTGAAGAAAGACTGATATTCACTAACAGGATACATAAGAGAGGACATGGCCCTATTCGAGTATATCCTCCTGGGGGTGGCAGTGCTTCTGCTCCTGAGCGTAATCTCCAGCAAGGCATCCACTCAGCTGGGGGTGCCTACCCTCATTCTGTTTTTGGCCATAGGCATGCTGGCAGGCTCGGATGGGCCGGGTGGAATCTATTTTGACAATCCCTGGTTGGCGCAGTCGCTGGGAACAGTAGCCCTGATCTTCATATTGTTTTCCGGAGGCCTGGACACCAAGTGGAAGGAGGCTAAGTCGGTACTATGGAGAGGGGCGATTCTATCCACCCTGGGGGTAATCCTCACCGCCGCCATTGTGGCATATGCGGCTCATTATGTCCTGGACTTTTCCATGCTGGAGGCCATGCTTTTAGCCGCCATCATCTCCTCCACCGATGCTGCGGCAGTCTTTTCCATTCTCCGGTCCAAGCAGATCAGCCTGAAGGGTTACCTCAGGCCCCTCCTGGAGTTGGAGTCGGGCAGCAATGATCCCATGGCCATCTTCCTCACCACCAGCCTGATCGGCCTCATCCTGATCCCCAGCACCTCTCCTCTGGCTCTGGTGCCCATGTTCGCCCAGCAGATGGCGCTAGGTGCCGTATTTGGCATTATTTCGGGGAGAAGCATGGCCTACCTCATCAACCGCATCCGTTTGGATTATGAGGGGCTATATCCCGTTCTGACCATATCCCTAGTGCTTATCACCTATACAGTCACCTCCATTCTGGGAGGCAATGGCTTTCTGGCCGTCTATCTGGCCGGCCTGGCACTAGGCAACCATTCCTTTATCCATAAGCGCAGTTTGATGCATTACCATGACAGCCTGGCCTGGCTGATGCAGATAGCCATGTTTTTGACCTTGGGGCTGCTGGTCTATCCCTCCCGGTTGATACCGGTGGCGGGCATTGCTCTATTCATCTGCTTCGTCCTCATGTTCATGGCCCGGCCCATCAGCGTTCTCTTATGCCTTTTGCCCTTCCGGCAGATGTCTCTCAAGGAAAGAGTTTTGATCTCCTGGGTGGGCCTGCGGGGCTCGGTTCCCATCATCCTGGCAACATTTCCTCTTATATCCGGCATAGGCAAGGCGGATATGATCTTCAATGTGGTGTTCTTCGTGGTTTTGGCCTCGGTTCTGGTGCAGGGCTCTACCATTCCCTTCCTGGCCCGCCGCCTGGGCCTGGACATGCCCCTTGAAGCCCAGCCGGAGATAGCGGCAAAGCAGGAGAAAGATGCCTGGGAGTCGCTGGTCAAGCTGAAGGTTTTTCCCGGAAGTGCGGCAGTGGGCAAGCAGATAGCTGAGCTCAATATTCCTGAGGACACCTGGATTGCGGTCTTGAGGAGAGACGGCCATCCCATGCGTCCGGGAGGAAGCACTGTGCTGCAAGCAGGAGACCGTCTGACCGTTCAGTCCAGCGGCCAGTCTCTGGAGATGCTCAGGCAGCTGGTGGAAAAGAAAGAAAAAGCAAATGTCCCGGAACAGCTGGACTCATGAAGGGCGGGCAGGCGAATCCATGGACATAAGCGGATTGGTGCTCTTTCTGGCGGGCCTGGCTGCCCTCATAGTCGGCGCAGAGATGGTTTTGCGGGGCGGGGCAAGGTTTGCCGCATTGATGGGGATCCGACCTCTGGTCATCGGCCTGACGGTTGTCTCCATCGGAACCAGTATGCCTGAGCTGGCCGTGGGCATCACCGCCGGCCTGGAGGGAAGCGGCTCGATTGCCGTGGGAAATATTGCCGGCACCAATATGGTCAATATCCTTTTCATTCTGGGATTAAGTGCCCTTTTCAGGCCTTTGGAGCTGCACTTGCAGGTGATCAAGCTCGATCTGCCCATGATGATCCTTGCGGCGGGGATGATGGCCGGCCTGGCATGGGACGGCGTCCTCTCGGCCTGGGATGGGATTGTGCTTCTGGCTGCCGCCATCCTCTACATCATACTTCTTTTGCGCCAGGACGAGTCGGCTGCTGTGGAGGAGGAGTTCGAGGACATGTGCGGAGGGGGTGTGGAGGTGAGCTGTGAGGCCGGGCAGAAGGCCGGAAAAAAGGGCGCCCGGCGGGCCCGGCTGAAGAACGCCCTGTTTCTGGCCGGCGGCATTGCCATATCGGTGATAGGAGCCCAGTGGGCTGTGCACGGGGCGGTGGAGATGGGCCGGGCGCTGCATGTCTCTGAGGCCATAATCGGGCTGACGGTGGTGGCCATAGGCACATCCTCTCCGGAGCTGGTCACCACTGCCATCGCCACCATCAGAAACGAGAGGGATGTAGCTGTGGGCAATTTGCTCGGCAGCAGCATTTACAATATCCTGGTGATTTTGGGGCTCACCTGCATGGCCACGCCAGGCGGTCTGCCGGTGGAGCGGCAGCTCTTGATGCTGGATATTCCCCTCATGGCCGGGGTGGCCCTGGCCTGTGTGCCCGTCTTCTGGAGCGGCAAGCGCATCTCCCGCCTGGAGGGGGGACTGGGTGTGGCCGCCTATCTCATCTATCTGCTATGGCTGATCCTATTCCGGGCCTGACGCTTTGCCGCTGGCTTCGGTCTCGGGGGATAATCAATCACATCCTCCTTTTATTCCCGCCCCGGCTAGCTCCGAGCGGATCAGCTCGTCGAGCAAGCTCGCCCTTGCCTCCTGGGCATAGTTCCACAGCTCCGGGCCGCACTTGCCGCAGTCCCGGGAGGTCTCCTCCATGATCCGGACCAGATCCAGGAGGGAGCGGTACATCAGAGGCGCCGCCGCCTTGAGCTTCTGCTCGAAGGCGCTGCTGCTCCCGGCAGGCCGGATCAGGCTGCAGCCGCCCTCCAGCCAGGCCATGCAGCCCTCTTGCAGGCACACCCTCCCATCAACGAAGGGACAGGCTTTTCCGGTGGCAGTCATGGCCCCACCACTCCCAGATTGGAGCGGATGGAGATCTCCTTGTCCAGGCGGCAGTCGATTCTTATGTTGGTGATGATCCTCTGGACGCCCATATCCTTGAGTCTCTCGTTGGCGGCGTCTATCACCCGGAAGAGCTCCTGGAGGCTTTTGACCTCCACCGAGGTGGACATGGAGCCGGGGACGAAATTGATCCCGGAGCTTTTCAGGACCTCATGGACGGCTTTGACGTAACGGGAGGCGCTGGTGCCGGAGCCCATGGGGATCATGGAGAAGTCAGCTACTATCATGAACTATGATTTAGGTGGGGAAAGTATAGAAAAGTTTGGAATATTGGATTGGGGCGGACGGATAAGCGACTTCTGAGGAGCAGCGCCCAATGGCTAGCTTGGTCAAAAGCAGAATTTCATAGACAATTCTGATTATACCATTCAATGATATCGCTTCGCCCTATATTACCATTATAGCATTGTCTAGCTTGATTCCATTCCAGTAACTTTTTATTATCTTCGTTTAAATTAATATAAATATCATTTGAAGCCATTATTCGTTTATCCGACCTTGTCTTATTGCCAAAGCTCGCGAGTTTATGAGCTTCGTTTACGACATCGCCCATCCAGACTAGTTCGTTGATGCTGCTGCCTTTATATCCTGCCTTGATCATTAGAGCTCTGCCGTCAGAAATACCGATTCCAACATTTATTTGTTGAATATCGTGTTTTTTAAATTTATAATTTAATACATCTATTAATGAAGATATTGTATATCCAGTTGCGAAAACATTATCTATATCAGATTTATTTGGAGTTTTAAATATACCAGATATGCCATCGCCAATTATACTAATCTCTGCACAATTGGAATTTCCATTCATAATGGAAACAGCTTCTGAGATGTAAGACCTATAAATTTTCGCAAGCTTGGGACGATTATGTATATTAGGCAGATTTGATGAATCTCTTATATCAACAACCAAGCAAGAGCAATTGACGTAAAAACCATTATTAAATGTTAGCTTATCTCTTGACGGCATTTCAGATAATTCTGGGAACGAGTTATCACTTTCTGATAAAATTTCATCAATTCGGGCAAAACTCTTTAAATAATCATAATTAATATAATTACTCTCCATTCAATACACCTTTATCATTGATGTCCTTGGTGAGCCAATAAGGTTTTTGGTCAAAGAGGAAGTCTAATATAAAGATCCCATCAAATAGCCTTCGGAGATCTGATGCCAACTACTCTGGAGATTCTGTGGAGCACATACGATACAATAAATGGATGGATAAAGTTTTCTGATACAAAAGCTGGCGCCATATTAGCAGCTAATATCGCAATCTTAGCAATACTATTTTCAAAATTTATAGATTTTAAAGATTTTATAATTATTCACCGAGAAATTAGCTGGCTCTTAGCACTCAGTATAGCTTGTGGGATTTTATCAATTGCATTTTCGATTATTTCTCTAAATCCAAGAACGAAATCGGGCACGAAAACATCTGTTCTTTTTTTTGGAAGCATTGCAGATAATTATACCAACTACAGCCAATATAAAATTGCATTGGGTAGAAGACTGAGGGATGATCTGGATTTAATGGATCAAATTACAGAGCAAGTTTGGATTAACTCTAAGATAGCTCACGATAAATACAATAAAATCAAATGGTCAATGTGCTTCTTTCTAAGTATGCTTATTTTAATATTCATCCTAGGGATTATAACAGCGTATTATATTCTATCTTAGCTCATGATCTAATTTATTTACTTGCGAGAAAAAGCTTTATTCATTCAGGTGGCTATAATAATGCAAATAATCTTCCTCGGCACCAACGGCTGGTACGACAGCCCCACCGGCAGCACCATCTGCACCCTAATCAGCTCAGAGCGCTACCACATCCTCCTCGATGCCGGAAACGGCCTTTACAAAGCCGACCGCTACATCCAGGACGACCGGCCCGTCTTCCTCTTCCTCTCGCATTTTCACTTAGACCACATCGAGGGGCTGCATGTCTTGAACAAGTTCAGCTTCGCTGGACTAACAATCCTGGGCCAGAAGGGCACAAAGCAAGTTTTGAACACCATCGTCAATGAGCCCTTCACCGTCCCCCTGGACTGCCAGCCCTATCCCGTAGAGATCCGGGAGCTATCGCCCGGCCCCTACAAGCTGCCCTTCCCCCTGGACTGCCGCTTCCTGCGCCATGCATCGCCCTGCCTGGGCTGCCGCCTGGAGCTGGACGGCAAGATCATCGCCTACATCCCGGACACCGGGCCATGCGAGAATGCCGTCCTGCTGGCTGAGGATGCCGATCTGATCATAGCCGAGTGCGCCTTCCTCCCCGGCGAAAAGAGTGAGGCGTGGCCCCATCTCAATCCCCAGGATGCGGCGGACATCGCCCGACGCGCCAAAGCGAAGAAGCTGGCTCTGACCCACTTCGATGCCGGACGATATATCAGCCTCCAGATGCGCCACCAGGCTAGAGCCACGGCAGAGGGCTTTTCCGATATTGTGGTGGCGGAAGACGAGATGGTGCTCCATCTCTAAGAAAAAAGGATTCGGGAGGGCCTATGCCCTCTCAGGATACATCCGCGCTCTCGTTCTCCATCCGGGCTGCTCCCCTTGATCCGCCCAGCCGCATCACCGGGCGGCCGGAGGAGCTGACCGCATTCGGATCGATTCTGATGCTCGGCTCGGAAAAAGCCTTGGGGTCCATTTCGTCTGTGACATAAGGGTACTCCTCCCTCTCCAGCTCCACACCATCCCGGGAGAGCACCAGGTCCAGGAGATGGATGCGGGAGACCTCATCGATTCTGACAAACTCCTCGCTGTCAAATCCCAGCTCCACTGTGACGTTGCCTGCCGGCAGATCCACCTCCTCGCTCTCGCTGTCCAGCTCCTCCTTGTAGTCGTTGACTATGGTCCCCTCAAGCCTATAGCGGCCCGGCTTGACCACAGTCAGGTTCACACCGATGATGATGAACTCGCCGTCCGTCCGGTTGATATACTCGCCTGTTAGATAAGCATCGGGCGGCTGGAACTGCTCTGGCTCCCGGTCTATGATGATATTTCCCTCGAACCTGTCGATATAGGTTCCCGCCAGGTCGTAGAGTATAAGGTTCTCGATCGCCAGAGGTCCGCACTGGCCGGCTCTCCAGATATCATTGCCGCTGAGGTTCAGGTAAACGATGCCGCTCCGGTTCAGAGAGAAGCTCTTCTCCAGGCTCTCTATCCTGCTGCCGTTGCAGTCGGCCAGCGTCCCTCTCAGCCGATACTGGGCCGGGGCGGATGCATCACCGGAAATATTGATCCCGAAGCCCAGGGTGAGCCGGTCGTAGAGCCCATCCCCGTCGCTGTCGTTGACATCTTCCCTGCTGAGCCCTTCCAGGGTTGTGCCGGATACGGTTACGCTGACCGGAATCTCAAATCTGCGATTCTCCGAGCTGATCTTGATATAGCCATCCTGCCGGACCTGGGCCGCAGTATCGGGGATGCTGAGATTGGCATAGAGGGTGGCGCTCTCATTGCTCTCCAGCCGCGCCGGTCCCCGCGTCTCTATCCAGCTCCAGGGATTCTGGCCGTAGCTCTTGAGCAGAACGCGGAAGCTCTGGCCGGCATCATCCCGGATATCATTTCCAAAGACCTTGACCTTCCAGGTACCGCTCTCCGGACTGCTCACCTCCAGGGGCCCCAGATCGCCCGTCCCCAATAGAGCATCATAGGGCTTCCCCTGTGGATTCTCCAAGACCAGGGCCAGCTCGCTGGAGTTGGTCTTGTCATCGCTGAAGAGGGTGGCGGACAGCTTGTTGGTGCTGTTGCTGGCATTGACCGCCCACTCCCAGGTCTTCTTATGCTGCACGGTTCCTTCCTTCTCCTCCGAGGTGCTGCTGTCGATTACCCCGCTGTAGCTGATGTTCTCCAGGGCCTTTACCCTGTTGTGCAGAGTGAACTGAGCCTGGGCTGCTGATCCGGCGGCAGCATCCAGATTCCAGCGCTGCGGCTCAGCTGCCAGCTGGAATTGCTCCAGCTCCAGCCGGTAGCCCACCTCCTCGGTGGCATTCTCGCTGTGCACTGCGATCAGCCACCTTCCCGAGGGCGGACTCTTGATGAGGCCGATCTCCCCCCGCCCAGGGAATCCTTTGCTGCCGTCGGAGACGTTAGAGGCGTTAGATGCGTTAGAGACATCTGAGTGGCTGGAGGTGTTGGATACATCTGAGAGGTTAGAGGCACTAGAGACATCTGAGAGTATAGAGGCATTGGAGATGTCAGTCGGGTTAGAAGATTTGGAGGCATTAGATGGGATAAAGATGTCAGATAGGCTGGAGCCATTAGAGGCAGCGCCGACATAATACTCGCTGGTGGGCGAGAGCAGGAACAGATCCAGATTGGCCTCTCCCTGCCATTTCAATTTTGCCTGGAACTCGGCGCTGCCTGCCTCCGTCTCCAGATAATAATAGTCCCAGCCGTTGCCCACTACAGCCCCGCTGATATTGGCCGTGCCGCTGGACAGATGCAGCGGTTCCGCCACATCGACACTTACGGGAATCTCCATCAGGTTCTCCCTTCCGGAGGAGACCCGGATGCTGCCGTTGTATAATCCCGGCAGTGCGTCCTCCGGCACAGCCAGGGAGGCGGAGAAGACCTTCTGATCATTGGCTGCAATCCTCTCCGGAAGAGCCTGAAGGCTCACCCATTCCGATAGATCGCCGACAACCTCGGTCTTTACCCCCTCCAGGCTGCTGTTGCTGAAAAAGACAAAGCGCAGATTCCAGTCCTCGTCTCCCGGAGCCAGGGCATAGATCTTCTTCTGAGGCCGGTCCGCTCCTGCGTCAAGCCCCACATAAACACCCTTTCCCGCCGGCAAGTAAGCCCATCTCCCCGCCCTCCATAGATCGGGAACAGTGCCGCAGATGCGGCTGCTGCTTTCCAGCAGCTCATAGGAGGCCAGAGCATCAATCATTCCCGCCCCCTGATAGTACTCCTCATAGGCCTCGCCCTGGGAGTTCTCGAGCTTCTCTGCCCCCCGGGCCATGGCCGCCTTGACACCAGCGGAGGTAAGGTTGTCCTCCGCCTGGAGGAGAAGGGCAGCCAGGCCGGCAGCCATCGGGGTGGAGAGGCTGGTTCCCGACTCCCGGGCATAGTAGTCGTCCACATAGACCGGCCGCTTCAGGCCGGAGGGAACCGTGGAGATTACATCCACACCTGGCGCCACCACATCCGGCTTGATCCGGTCGTCCCTGGTGGGGCCGGACCCGGAAAAGCCGGCCATCCTGCCCCTGCTGTCCGCCGCTCCCACAGTGATGACCCTCACACCATCGCCGGGAGAGTCGATCAGACCGGGAGGTAAAGCCACCACAACCGGAACCAGGAGAAGCAGAACATCCTGCTGATCCGATCCTGCCAGCTGCTGTGCCCTGACCGGGCTGTAGCTACCCTCAACCTCTGACCCTCTTTCCCCCATATGCCTGGCCAGGCTCTCCATATAGCCGCTCTCTTCATCAAATGAAGATGGCCCGGCCAGGGATTTCGCTGCTGTACCATGGGTATCGCTGTTGTTTCTGTTTCCCGCTGCCACGCATACCACCACTCCTGCCGCAGCAGCATTGTCTGCGGCCATGGTGATGGGCGGATTGGTCTCCCCCAAGTTGATCCCCCCCAGGCTCAGGCTGAGCACATCCGCCCCGCTGTAAATGGCCCATTCGATCCCGGCAATGATATCCGATACTTTTCCGTCTCCCTGGCCGTCGATGACCTTGACGCTGATCAGATCCGCACCGGGGGCGATTCCTCGGTACTCTCCACCGGAGGCCGCCCCGGTCCCGGCTATGATTCCCGCCACCATGGTCCCGTGGCCCAGAAGATCGTCAGCGGTGATCTCATCGGAGAGGAAGTTCTTCTCCGCCACCACCTTTCCCACCAGATCGGGATGGTTCTTGTCTATTCCAGAGTCGATCACCGCCACCTTGACTCCCCGCCCGTCGATGCCCTTCTCCCAGAGCCGGTCCGC
>JAGOLL010000051.1 GCA_017994055.1 Methanothrix sp. | reverse complement strand
TCAGTAGGATCGATTCATGGAATCGATGCCCAAAGGTAAGTGAAATAAATGGAGAGATACGGAAGCGGAAGCAGAGGCGGCTTCAACCGAGGCCCCAGAGAGATGCACGATGCCACCTGCGCTGAGTGCGGAAAGACATGTCAGGTCCCATTCAAACCCGATGGATCCAGGCCGGTTTACTGCAGCGATTGCTACCAGAAGCATAAGCCTGCTCGGGCACCCAGAAGATACTGATCGGATGGGGCAGGATTTGGGCAACCAAACCTGCGAAATCTATTTTTCTCTTTTATCCTGCAAGCATTAGCTGATCCAGATTTGTTCTGCCTCAACATAGAAGCAGGCCTATGGATGCTGAATGCAGATTGAAAGCTAAAAAGCGGAGCAAGGGCGCTCAGCCGATCTTTCCTTGATTCAACTGCATCCAAATGTCTGTCCGGCTAGACTTCAATCCCGAAGACCTCTTCCAAAGAGTCTCTGGCCTTCTTCATCACCTCGGTGGGAGCAGTCCTGTAGGCCCGCTCTAAGGGCTCTATGGCCCTCTCGTCCCCGATCTCTCCCAGGCTCCAGGCAGCCCAGGCCCGGATCTCCTCATCATCCTCCCCCAGCATCACATCTACCAGAGGGGCGAGCGCCTTATTGTGACCGATCTCCCCCAGGGATGTCACTGCAGTGTATCGAACCTTCCAATCCCGGTCTTTGATAAAAGGCAGAGCCATATCGCAGGCTTTCTCCCCCTTTATCTTTCCCAGGGCCTTCAGTGCCTCGCAGCGCACAACTCCTTCTCCGTCCTCCAGGGCTACAGCCAGATGGCCGACGGCCTCTCCGCTGGCCACCTCGCCCATATAGGAGGCTGCCCTTCGCCTGACCTCGATATCATCATCCGTCATCATTCGGGCTATATGTGGCAGAGATTCTCTGTCGCCGATCTTGGCCAGCCCGGTCACAGCCATGCCCCGGATCTCCGGATCGGAGTAAGTTAGAAGAGCCCTCAAAGCTTCCCTCGCGCCCAGGGAGCGAAGAGCAACAGCCGCCCGCAGGCGCACATCTTTGGAGCTGTCTCTCTTCAGGGCCAGAACCAGGGCGGAGACGGCATCCTTACTATTTATGGCTTCCAGAGCGGCGGCAGACCATTCGCGAACCACATGATCGGGATCATTGAGCATAGCCCAGCAGAGTGGCTCCACGCCCATTGGGCTGCCTATCTTTCCCAGTATCCAGGCCGATTTGTACCGCAGATCGGAGAACTCTCCCTTCTCCAGAGCAGCGGAGACATCTTCCACGGCCTGCTCACCCAGGTTAACCAGGGCCCAAGCTGCCTTCTGCCGCTCAAAATAGTCGTCGCTAGCACCGAGCTTTTGGATCAATCTGGAGGCTATATCCATGGTGGTTGCATGGCTGCAACTCAATTAAGCTTTATCGATTGCCGGACTGAAAGCCCTCCGAAAGCCACTCGGGAGCCAGCCATTCCTACCACGGCGTCTGTCTCTACCAGGCCATCTATTGCCAAACCTTCCGCCGGGTTGTCCAGATTGAGATAAATTAAATCCTACCATCTATTTTTCTATTTTGTTGGCCAGAGAGCTCAGCATTAGCCAATTTCTCAGTGGCAGACAGTTGTTTTATCCAGGCAGACCGACTCTCTGTTGCTGCTGCAAAAAAATGCGGTCTTCTAGCCTTCCTGTCGGCTCCTGTGGCCTTTAAGTCCCATGATCTCCGCAACCCTGACCTCGGTCAGCTTCCAGACGGAGTTCTTCTCTCCCTGGAGCAGCGCCTCCACCGGCTCCTCCGGGGAGTGGCCCATGGCGGACAGGACATTGGGCGATAGCATCCTGGTCTTTATCAGGCCTACGAACCTCTCTCTTACCTGTCTCTTTTTCTCTCCTTCCTCCACCTCCACCAGTCGCCCTGGCAGGGATACAAAGCTGAAATGGGAGAGGTCTGGGCTATAGTGCTCTATCTCCACTGTCACCAGGGGATTGTCTCGGAAGTACTGGATCTTTCTGCCGTAGTTGCTGGATAAAAAATACATGAACCGGCCATCAAAGACATAGAGAAAGGGAGCAATATGGGGATACAGATCTCCTTTAAAGGCTATGCGGCAGATGTACTGATCCTTGACCAGGCGGTCGTATTCTGATTTTGCCATGCGGGGCATCTTGAAGACATCTCTACTATTGTTCTCCATGTAATCATTTCCAGACCGATGGTAGTTGAAATACTCAGAATCCCTGAAAAGACTTTCGCAGAGAGAGAATCAACATAGAGAGAGGATCAGCAAATAGAAAATCAGGATAAGTATCAGTCGCCAGGAAGAATCAGCAGAGAGCATTTCACTTTCGCCCCACATGCCCACTGGATATAAGGATATGCGCCTAGTTCATTCTTCAATGGTCACCATGCAGAAGATGGCCCTCCTGGCTATGGAGTGCAGATTCGACTCTCTGGGCCTGGGCGCAGCGGAGAAAGCGGCAGGAGCGAAATTTTCAGGAGCTGGTGAAGTAGAGCATGAGGCTGCAAGCATTGAAGCAGCAGGCCATGCGCCAGGCGGCAGTCCAGTCGAGTGGATGGCAGGCGCGGTGGATAAGAGGAAGCTTGCCATTCTGGGGGAGGGGACCAGGCACGATGTCTGCGCCTCCACATTCTCTCCCCGCAGCAGACCATTGCCCGGAATCTGCCATGCCTTCACCCAGGACGGCAGATGCATCAGCCTCTTTAAGACCCTTTACACCAATCTCTGCTCTCATCAGTGCGGCTACTGCGGCAATTCAGCCGGCTGCAAGAGCAAGAGTCGAGGCTTCTCTTATACCCCGGAAGAGCTGGCCCGCATCACACTCTCACTATATCGGGGAAATTACATCGAGGGCCTCTTCCTCAGCTCCGGAGCAGGGAGAGACGAGGAGAGGATTACAGAGAGGATGATCGATACCATCCGGCTGCTTCGCCAAAAGCACTCTTTCTCCGGATACATTCATCTCAAAATCCTGCCCGGCTCATCAGAGTCGCACATCCATGAGGCCATGATGCTGGCAGACCGGGTGAGCATCAATCTTGAAGCCGCGTCTGCCTCTCATATGAGTGAGATCTGCTCTACCAAGAGTTATGAGAGCGATATACTGCAGAGGCAGAGGTATATTCGTCGCTTTATGACCAAGATAATGTCCGAAGAAGGAATATCAATCCTTCCCGCCGGCCAGACCACACAGATGGTGGTGGGAGCGGGAAGCGAGAGTGACGAGGAGATATTCCGGCGGGCGGTCTTCGAGTATGGTGAGATCGGTGTCAAGAGAACATACTACAGTGCCTTCTCCCCCCAGCGGGGCACAGTGCTGGAGGAGAGGCACGCCCAGCCCCTCTGGAGGGAGAGGCGGCTCTACCAGATGGACTGGCTCTACCGTGTCTATGGTTTCGGGAAGGATGAGATCAGATGTGCTTTTGATGATAATGGGTTTTTGAACAATTCCGATCCCAAGCTGGCCATAGCCAGAGATTGCCTGGATCTGCCTCTGGATCCCAACACAGCATCATATCCGCAGCTCTTGAGGGTACCGGGGATCGGGCCCAAGAGCGCCGTAAGGGTACTGGCCTGGCGCAAGAGGCAGCCCATTGGATCGAAAAAGGAGCTGGCAGCCCTTGGTGTGCAGATCAAGAGGGCTTCGCCCTTCCTCAAGATCAACGGCTGGATAGATGGCACTCTGGAGATGTGGCAGGCTTGAGGGGGGACTGGAATTTTTGGTTCTATCTCTCCATGCACCGGGAGTGCAATGAGCGTCTGCTGGCCAGAGCAGGCCGGATGGAATGGGCGGAGCTGGAATTGTCTCAGCAGAAAGAAGATATCCGCATCAAGAGGATGGCAGATGAGGTGTCGGGGGAGGTACACAGAATGAAGGCATTTGTCCGTCTATCATCCCTCGGCTCCGGCGCCCTCTATGGCTATCTAAAGCCAAGGCACAAGATAGGGGAGACTGTATGCGATCACTTCGCCCGCCGAAATCAAGGGATGATGGTTCTCTTGGGCAACGGGAGAGAGAGCTGGATATCCTATTGCCGGGTGGGGCGGATCTGGCGGGAGAAAGGAAATGGTCTGGGGGAGGGCCTGGAGAGGCTCAAGTCAGCTCTCCAGATCGAGGATTGCAGGCACAATGATGCCGTTCCGGACAATCTCGATGCGGAGGGCATCTGGCAGGCATATTATGACAGCCAGTACTGCCCGGAGAGGAAAAATTTGGCTTTATACCGCAGGCACATGCCCAGAAGATACCAGGAGGCAGCGGGGCTGCGGCTGGTGCAGAATAAAATGAATGCGACTCTGGAGGACTTCCTGAGTAAAGGCTGATTTATTCTCAAAAAAATTCAGGCAGCCCATAGCTGCCCAGGGCATCGCTGCAGGGCTTAAGAGAACATCCTCAGGGCTTCTTCCGATCCCTGGACCTCGTCCCCCAGCACCTTTCTGATGGCAGCATCGAAGTCCCTTCTGGATACGACGGATGCACCCCTCCTCAGGGCGTTCATGCCTGCCTCCACCACAATGGCCTTGATGTCGGCACCGCTCGCTTCTTCCGTCTCTTTTGCGATCTCGATGAGGTCCACATCCACCTCCTTCTTCATCTTGCGGGAGTGAATCTCCAGGATCTTCTGCCTGCCTTCGGCGGAGGGCATGGGGATCTCTATGATCCTGTCGAAGCGGCCGGGGCGGAGCAAAGCCGGATCGAGGATATCGATCCTGTTGGTGGCAGCGATTATCTTGATGTCGCCCCTGGTTCTAAAGCCGTCCATCTCCGCCAATAGCTGCATCATGGTGCGGTTGACCTCAGCGCTTCCCGTGGTCCCGTCATGGGTGCGAATGCTGCCTACAGCATCGATCTCGTCTATGAATATGATGCTGGGCGCCTTCTCCCGGGCCATCTGGAATATATCGCGGACCAGCTGGGCCCCCTCCCCGATGAACTTGTGTACCAGCTCCGAGCCGGACATATGGATGAAGGTAGCTTTGGACTCATGAGCCACGGCTTTAGCCAGCATGGTCTTGCCTGTGCCGGGAAGTCCATAGAGCAGAACTCCTCTGGGAGGCTCAATGCCTATATCCTGGAAGATGGCCGGATTGGTGAGGGGCAGTTCTACAGTCTCCCTGATCTCCTGAATCTGGCTGTCCAGGCCGCCCACCTGATCGTAGGAGAGATCGGGAGCCTCTACCAGTTCCATGATCTTGGCCCGGACATCAACGGAGCGGTCCAGGACTCTGACGATGGTCAGGGAGTTGTTTACTGCCACCCGGGAGTTGGGCTGGATGTCGCCCTGCAGCTCCTCGGGGACTGTGGTGATGAACTCCTGATTGTTCCCGTGCTGGCGGAGCAGGACATAGTCCGGCCCCATCTCCAGGACCGTGGCCAGGAACAGCGGCATCCTCTTGAGGGTGAGATTCTCTTTTCTCAGCCGCTCCAGCTCCCGCAGATACTTTTTGTTGGCTATGAGAGACTCGAAGAGCTTGGCTCTGACCTCCTCCCTCTCCATTCTAGTCGTCTCCAGCTCATCCGTAAGGCTCTTGTTGTCGGATTGCAGGGCGGCTATCCTCTTGATATAGGACTCTTGAATGCTGTCTTGACCGGGAATGGCCGATGTTTCACTCATATAAGTATGGGCTTTTGCCTTTTCATGCTTATAAACTCATTCCTGTGCGGAAGGCCTGAGGATTTGTGATTCTGCAAAGTTATTAATTACAGTTCGTCTGGAGTAATATCTGGATTCTATATGATCGTTATAAATAAGCCCTTTACGCCGCCGTATGAGGTGGTGGAGAGAAAAGGCCAGGGCCATCCTGACACCCTGGCCGACGGCATATCCGAAGCCATCTCACGCTCCCTATGCCGGCACTATCTGGAGCAGTCCGGCCAGATTCTGCATCACAATGTGGACAAGGTTTTGATCATCGCCGGCCAGAGCGCGCCCAGATTTGGAGGGGGCGAGATATTGAAGCCACCCTCGGTGGTGGTGGGAGGTCGGGCCAGCCGGCTGCAGAAAAAGCTTCTCTCAGAGATCATCGAGGATGCAGCTGCCTCGCATCTGCATAAAACGGTCAAAAACCTAAAGCAGTTCCAGGTGGAGCCTCGCCTGGAGCAGGGGGCTCCGGAGCTTGCCAGCCTCATCGGCCGGGGGGCCAATGACACCTCCATCGGAGTGGGATATGCTCCTTTCAGCCAAACCGAGCAACTGATTTTGGATCTGGAGGATGCCGCGAGAAGCGTGCGGGGAGCGGGAGAGGACATCAAGCTCATGGCTGTGCGCCGGGGCAGCCATCTCACCCTGGTGGTGGCTGTGGCCATGGTCTCCCGATTCATCTCTTCCCGTGGGGAGTATGAAGAGGCCAAGCTGAGGGTAAGGGAGGCTGTGGAAAGCAAGGCCAGATCCCAGCTTGATAGAATGCCTGGAGAGGTGGGCGGAGGAGCGGAGAGCCGTAATCTTGAGGTATATGTCAACTGCGCCGATGACCAAGAGAACATCTACCTCACCGTCACCGGCTGCTCTCTGGAGATGGGAGATGACGGGGCCACCGGTCGGGGCAACCGGGGCAATGGCCTGATCACTCCCATGCGGCCCATGACCATGGAGGCCATAGCAGGAAAGAATCCCGTCAGCCATGTGGGCAAGATCTACAATGTCATGGCTCAGAAGATCGCTGCAGATATAGCGGAGATGGAGGGGGTGGCTGAGGCCTATGTCACTCTGGTGAGCAAGATAGGCTCGCCCATCAGCCAGCCTCTGCTCCGCGGCGTGCAAATCTGCGGGGAGATGGAATTGACCGCCGCGCTTGAGGCCAAAGTCAACTCCATCCTGGACTGGCACCTGGAAAGTGCGGATGATCTGGTGGAGCAGTTCGTGGAGGGAAGGCTGACCTTGTTTTAACTGCGGTCAATCGGCTCCCTTGCTCACCTCTTTTTTAGCCATCTGCAGCCTCTGCTTGGCGGTATAGCCGGTGGCTTTCTCCAGGAAGTCTCGGAAGCGCTTGTTGGTGTCCAGGACCACCTGGTCGACTGCACCGGAATCCGATTCGGTGGTGACGTTGAGCTTCTTGCCCTCGATCCAGATACAGATGCTTTTGAGAGCCCCGTAGGACAATTGCAGCTTGCCTTCTGCTTCGGTTATTTCGGTGGGAAATTCCTCCGTCAGCACGGAACGGATGCGCTCTAAGTCGGGCTTGAAGCCCCGCTTGAATGAGTATTCCATAGCTGGCCGGTTGGGGATCTTGATGCTATAGATCTTTCGAGCGGAAGGATCTTATTGCATCTGTATTCATGCTAATCCTCTGCCACAGAAAATAGAGAGAAGCCTGAATGCGTCAGCCGAAGAATAGCTCGTATCCGAACTGAAGGACGCTGGCGCTGGAGAGGAGAGCCTTGAGCTTGGCCTGAGCCCACAGACCTTCCGCCTGAATATTGATTCTGCCCTCATCTGTCAGCCTTTTAAATGTGGCTATCTTGTCCTTCGACGCAATCACCTCATTCATGTCCCTCTCGCTGGCGGCAAAGGAGATGCTGGCATCATCAAATCCGCCCTGGATCACCCTCTCGATTCTGCCGTCCACCATATCGAGACCGGCTTTTAGAAGGCTTCCGTCATCTTTGACCAAATCCAGGTTGATCTTCTCGCTGCCCAGAAAGCTGGTCAGAAGGTATGGAGCGTTTTCTATATTGCGGTTGTAATTGGCGGCATTGTCCTCGACGCACTGCATATCCAATGTAAAGCCGCTGGCCGGAGAGAGCAGGAGCACAAGGGCAATAATAGAGGCGAGCATCAATGAGGCAAGATCATCTCTCATATCCCCGCCTTACCGCTCTGATAAAATAAATGGCTTTTGAGAGGAGCTATATAGCCCGATGGTCACAGAATCCTTTAAGTACCAATCTTTTCCAATAGTATCACATGGACATCCTGGTTCTCTGCATCGACCGAGACAATGATCTTGGTCGCAAGGGCGGGGTAGAGAGTCCGGTTGTGGGAAGGCAGGCTAATATTGATGCCGCCCTTAAGCTCGGCATGGCTGATCCGGAGGACTCGGATGTCAATACCATTTTTGGGGGCATAAAACTCTTAGATGAGCTGATTGCCTCGGGCAAATCCGCCGAGATCGCCTCGCTGGCCGGGGACATAAAGCTGGGACTGGCCTCGGACAATAAGCTCTCCTCCCAGCTTGACTCGCTTCTGGCCCAGCTTAGGCCCGATGGAGTGATAGTGGTATCCGACGGTGCCGAGGACGAGGCCATCCTTCCCATCATCCAATCCCGGGTCAGGGTAGATGGAGTGAGAAGGGTCCTGGTCAAGCAGAGCCCCAATTTGGAGAGCACCTATTATCTTCTCAAGCAGGTCTTCACCGACCCCAAGATCAGCCATACCGTATTCATTCCTCCTGCGCTGGCTCTCCTTATGTTCGCCATCTTCAGCCTCCTGGGATACCCCAATGGGGCGGTGGTGGCCATCACCGGTGCGGTTGGGCTCTATCTTCTCTTCCGGGGCCTGGGATTGGACGACTCCATGGAGGAGGCCAAGCAGACTCTTCGAAAGTCCCTTTATGCCGGAAAGATCGCCTTTATCACTTATATCCTGGCGGCCATGCTGGTGATCATCGCCACAGTGAGGGGATTTGCTTATTCCTGGCAGTACTATCATGAGCCTGTATCCCCTGGCTTTTTTATCCTGGTGATGATCTATCTCCATGAGAGCATCTGGTGGTATGTGATAGCAGCGCTCTGCATCAACCTGGGAAAGGTGATGGACATGTATCTGGAGGGGATCAGAGATGCCCGCTCCATATCCTACATCTTCTTCCTTCTGGCCACAGGGCTTGTGATCTGGTCTGCCACGGGATTCATACTGGCCAGCAATGCCGATCTGAAATTCGGCATAGGAATGGTGGAGTCGGTTCAGTATCTGGCCATATCGGCCATTGTGGCCATACTCATCACCGTGGTGGGGGTAAACCTATCCAAGCGCCTGGCAGGCGAGGCCCCCCTGCAGAGTATAAAATGAACGCGATCAAGTGAGAGGGCTATGCTGGAGATCAATGCCGCCGGCGAGAGGTGCCTGTGTGACTTCACCTTCGACTTCTACTGGCAGCATCATGGCTCAAGGCTGGATAAGGACGACACTGTAGGCGGCATCAGCTTTCGAAAGATGGTCCAGGCCCTGAGGGAAGGAGGGACGGTCCGGATCCGGGGAGATACAGGCAGCCGCCTGGGCTCGAGCCTGGGTGTGGATCTTTTGCGGCTGGGAGGCAAAGGCGGCCCCATAGAGCAGACAGGCAGTATTATCGTGGATGGAGATGTGGGCAGCCATATGGGCATCTCCATGCTACGTGGTGCGATCTATGTCTCCGGCCGGATTTTGCCCCCGCTGGGAAATGTAATGGAGGCAGAGAGCGACCTGACCGGCTACAAGAAGTTCGTCTCTGTAACTGAGGTGCTGGAAAAGCATCTGGCTGTACTGCCCCCCAATGATCTTTCGGATGGAATACTGACCATCGAAGATGGCCAGATCAGAGATACGCTGGGAGCCCGAAATCCCACGCAAAAGAGCCTCGTCCTGCAGGGCGATGCCGGGATGAGCACTGGAATTCTAATGCGCTCCGGCCTGATCGATGTCCAGGGAGACGCCGGACCCAATACCGGAGTGCTGATGCAAGGAGGGAGAATTGTGGTCCACGGCCGGACGGGGGAGTTCACCGGTGCGGAGATGAGAGCAGGGAAGATAATAATCGAGGGCGATGCGGGAAGCTTTGCCTGCGCCCGCATGAAGGGGGGTGCAATCTATGCCCGGCAGGGGAAATGCGTTCCACCGGCCCGGATCCAGAATACAGAGGGCAGGGAGCAGGCAATGATCAGCCGGGTACTGGACATCCCATTGATGCATGCCATGATGTATAAAAAATTCGGCCTTTAGAGGGCAAAATGGCCAATGCAAAATATAGAGAAGAGCGGGGGCATTTGCCCTTTGCTCTGCGGTTCTGGTGCTGCCGCTCCCTAGAGCGCCGTCTCGCCGTCGGGTCCCATGACTATGGAAAAGATCCATTCGCTGAGCTTGGAGCAGTGCTCAGGGACGCACTCATCTATGCAGCCGGCACAGGGCTCGAATATATCAAGCGCTAGCAACGGATCAAAACGCCTGCTCTGGGGCTTGCTGGCGCAATAGAGCCGATAGGTTCTGATGCCGTCCGCAGACTCTATCTCTCTGGTGATGAGATTGTCTTTAAGGAGCTTGGCAACGATGCGGGAGCATTTCCTGGAGTCAATCTTCAGAGCCTTCCAGAGATCGCTTTGTAGAGCTCCTTCCGGATGCAACTTTATATACTCAAGAGCCTCCTCGGCAGACATCGACAACCTCTTTGGATAAGTTTACTCAACCGGACTGATGAGAATGATGTTATTGCCGCGCAGGATGACCGATCCCAATGAGCGGGTCTTCTCTCCACCCACGAGCTCGACGGTCTCCAGCAGATGAAGGTTGAGATATTCGTCCACGCTGCTCAGCATTCCCTCCAGGACATAACGTGGCGAGCCTTTCATCTCCACCTGGATCTTGCTGCCTACCATGCTCTGCACTTTTTTGGTTGGAAACATAAATCATACTCCTTGATTTGCCTCTGGCAATAATCTATCTAATAAAATTCAAGTGCAATTCTCAGGCGGACACCACGCCTTTTACGCCTTGCACATTCTTCTTAAGCTCTTTCTCTATGAAATTTTTGAGAGTCATCTGGGAGAAAGGACAGCCGGCACAGTGCCCCTGCAGCTTGACCTTCACAATTCCATCCGCTATATCCACCAGTTGAACGTCCCCGCCATCAACCCGAAGGCCCTCTCTGATCTTCTCCAGAGCGCTCTCAACCTCGACTTTCATGCTCTCCATGAGTTCTTCAGTCTCCTTTAACCTTTATTGAAGTAACTTTGTGCCCGATGATCGTGAACCTTATCCCTTTTAAAGCTTGCTCGAGCTCTGCAATGAGCTTCTGGCATTTATCTGAGCCAACCACGGTGTTGACCATGACACCGGGTTCGGAATGATCACGGATGGCCTTCAACGCCAGATCGGGCTGTTCGCTCAGCCGGAAGGCCTTCCAGGTCTTGGGAGCCATTCCCTGATACTCCACCAGATAAAAGCCGGTTATGCCCAGCTCGGTCAATGTATTTATGACCCTCACCAGATGCTCGTGATCCACGAAGATCTTAACCATAGTCTTCATTGAAATCCTCAATGTATATCGGTACACCAGACCTTAAATAACTTCGCTGCTGGTCGGATATTATCCAGATATTTTTTTATCCTATACCGGCCAAGCAACTCCTATTATGGCATGCAAAGATATCAGAGATGTTCTGAAGGAGAGGGGCATAAGCGAAGAGGAGATAGTCTCCGCTGCCATGCAGCTCTACTTTCCTCATCCCGGAGTGGAGACGCGCGAGAGGGCGGAGGCGGTCTTTCGCCGGGAGATCGATCTCGCCTTCTCCGATCCCAATTTGGCTCTTCTGGTCTATGCCGGGGTGCTGCTGGAGGAGGAGGGAAAGAGATGCAGCCTTCCCAACCTATCTTCATCCGATTATGAGAGCGATCTGACCTGTCTGATTGCAGACGAGGTACTGGGTCTGGCCATAGCCAAATATGTGGGAGGCTACAAGGGCCTCTTCGATTATGTGCGCTACGACAAGGCCAAGCCGGGCATACTCTCCAGGCTGGGTCCTTTCATGGACGATGTGGTGGCCGGTCTGATCGGGGGAGTCTCTGCCAATATGTACACCCGGGCGGCGGAGCCTGCCGAGCGAGGATAGAAATTGAAGGATCTGCTTTTTGCCTTCAGGTCGGGGCTGGGCTGGCTTTCCACCATTCCGGTGGGAATATCCATGGAGGGAGTGGAAGCCCTGATGAGACATGTCTATGTCTTCCCTCTGGTGGGCGCGGTTCTGGGCCTGCTTCTGGCCGGCACGGCTTATGTAGCAGGGCTGGTAATGCCTCCCGGTCTTGTGGCCGTAGCCATAATTGTTGCCATCTACAAGCTCTGCGGCATAAATCATATCGACGGACTGGCCGACCTCGGGGACGGTCTGGTAGCCCATGGACCGAGGGACAAGAAGATCGCAGCGATGAAGGATGTCTCTCTGGGCACTGGTGGAGCAGTATTTGTGGTGGTGATACTGCTGGCCTGCTTCGCGATCGTATCCGATTTGCCGGCGGCGGTCCTGCCTGCAGCTTTGCTGGCGGCGGAGGTCTCAGCCAAGCAGGCCATGATCTGCTTTGCCGCGTTCTCCCAGTCATTACAGAAGGGATTCGGCCAGATCATGATTGAGCGGACGGAGACGGTTCATTTTCTGATCGGATTGGCCATATCCGCCCTCATCTGCACCCTAGCCCTTGGCCCTCTGGGTCTGGCGGCTTTGCTGGCTGCTCAGGCTGCCGCTCTTTACCTGGTTATGGTGGCCAGGAACAACTTCGGGGGGGCTACGGGAGATGGCATCGGGGCGACCAATGAGATAGCCAGAGTGGCGGCTCTGGCGGCGGCTCTGGCTCTGGGAGGTGCTCTGCCCTGGACGCTCTGGTGATGGCCGGGGGGCGGGGCTCACGGCTGAAGATGGGAGAGAAGCCCCTGGTCAAGCTATTTGGCCGTCCGCTTATCGATTATGTGGTTATGGCCCTTGAAGAGAGCCTGGTGGACCGGATATTCGTCTCCACCACAGAGAATGTGCCCGGCACCCGGAGATGGGCCGAGGAGAGGGATCTTTATGTGCTGGAGACGGGAAGCTACGGATATGTGGCGGATATGATCGAGGCGGTTGTAAAGTCGGGAGTAAAGGAGCCGATCATGGTGATCATGGCCGATCTTCCCCTGGTCAGACCGGAGATCATCGACCAGATCATTGAGGTTTATGAGGAAAGGCCGGAGCCTGCCCTCTCCACCCATACCCCTCTAAGCCTGCACAGCCGCCTGGGGAGACGGCCTGACTCCCTCTTCAACTACAGGGGCCAGCTCATCGTCCCGGCAGGCATAAATGTACTGGAGGGAGCAGAGATAGAGAAGGAGCAGGAGGACTTTCACCTCATACTGGAGAGGATGGAGCTGGCGGTTAATGTCAATGTGCCTGAGGACCTTATGCTCTGCGAGAAGATCATGCAAGGTGATATCCTTTGAATAACTTCACAATTATAAACGGCGAGAAGTTCTGCACCGAGGACCTGCTGCTGCTTACCGGAGAGGACGAGATAAAAGAGCCGGAGAAGGTCAAGAGCTACATACTGCTGGTGGCGAGAGCCCTGGGCAAGCCCCTGAGGCTGCCCTGGCTGCTCAAGGACATATTCAACCTCTGCATCCAGGAGGAGGATCAGAAGGAGATGAGGCTGTGCCTGATACGGGTGCAGGTGCAGGCAGAGCTGATGATGAACCAGGATATCCAGAGATATCAGCAGAGGCGGTATGTGGCCCAGGTGATTGAGATACTGCTATTCAATGAGCTACTTCTGGCGCCGCGCGAGCCGGTGGAGGAGGGGGATATGGAGTAGGGGGCTACTCTTAAGCCCCCCCGGTCAGCCGGCCCGGTGTGACCAGAGCAGCCCGGCCAGGTGCATCTCATAAATTCTTTTATCTGAAAGACCGAAAAGCAAAGTCTATCCGTCCTTGAGCATGGAAGGGACAGCATCAGGCCATTTGAGGCTTTGTCATTTCTCCCAAGCGCCCTCGGAGCCGGAAAATCTGTCGATAGACTTTTATTGCCGCCAGCATTCTAGCCTGGAAAAGGTGATCCGGCTTGATGGGAATCAATGAGATGGGATTCGAGGTCTTCGAGGAGATGCTCGACTATGCCGATGAGCTGCAGATAGGGGTCCACGAACTGGAGAACGGCGCAGTGGTGGCCGATGCAGGGATAAAGGCCAAGGGAGGCTACGGGGCAGGGGTCTACCTCTCCCGACTCTGCCTGGCTGATCTAGCCGAGATCCAGCTGACGCCCTTCGAGGTGGAGGGCATCCTCCTGCCCGGCATCCAGGTGGCCACCGACCATCCCGCCGTATCCTGCATGGCCTCCCAATGCGCCATGTGGCAGATCAAGGCAGACAAATTCTTCGCCATGGGCAGCGGCCCGGCAAGGGTCCTGGCCCGGAAGACCCGCGAGCTTTACGACAAGATCGGATACGAGGAGTGCTCAGACGTGGGAGTAGTGGTCTTGGAGGCGGCTAAAATCCCGGACGAGAAGGTGGCATCCCAGATCGCAGAGCAGTGCGGCATAGATCCGGCCGATCTGAGGATCGCCGTAGCCCCCACCGACTCCGTGGCCGGGCTGGTGCAGGTATCCGCCAGGGTGGTGGAGACGGGGCTGCATAAGCTCTTCACCATGGGCTTTGACATAAATACCATCAAGAGCGGCTGGGGCCGGGCTCCCATTTCTCCCATCACCGGCGACGCCACTCAATGCATGGGCTCCTCCAACGACGCCATAATCTACGGCGGCGAGACCTACTATACTCTGAAGTACGAGAACCTGGAACAGCTGCAGAGCTACTTGAAAGGTATGCCCTCTTCCGCCTCCCGTGACTGGGGCGCGCCCTTCTATAAGACCTTCAAGGCGGCTGGCTTTGACTTCTTCAAGGTGGACCACAATGTCTTCGCCCCGGCCAAAGTAGCCATGAATGAGACTGCATCTCGCCGCACCTTCGTCAGCGGCAAGCTCAGCCCTCAGGTCCTGGCCGAATCATTCCGGTTGGAGACCCTGGACGGATCAGGATCGGCTTAGAGCAGGGCGAGGAAGAAACGGACAGCCAGATTGCCTAATAGCAAAAAAAGATCAGGAAGATATAGATGAAAGCTCCAGATTGCGATCTCAAGGGCCACGGACCATGCCGGGGCCCCATCTATCAGCGCGGTGCCAGCCTCAACCATCTCTGCGACCTGCATATCAGGCTCCAGTCCTACTGGACCGGCCACAATCCAGGCAAGAAGCTCAACGACTGGCTGGAAGGTCTGGGAAATGCGGAGATAGAAGATACATTGCAGAAGGCTCCTCCGCGGGGAAAGCACTGGCAGGAGGTCGCCTGGCAGGCGGAGGAGGAAGAATAGATCTTGAGAGCCAATTCCAAGACACCTTACTATTTTTCTCTGAAAAATACACCTTGGCAGCATTATAGTATGGCTACTCCTTGAAGCTGCTGTTGTAATGACTGAAGGACACTCGGAAGGATTTGGTGCTGAAAGCAACTAAAAGAAAAAAGAACTAGAGATCTGCAATGCATCCCTATTTCATCGAAACTACAATCATCCTATAATCTTGTCCTGGTATTTCAAGTGACAGCAAACCGTCTCCATCCAATTCCAATATTTGCTCACCTTGTTCACCTGGCCAATTAATACCCACTATCAACGAGCCGGATTCTTTTAGATTCAGTCTTTGGAAGTTTATTCGCAGCTTACCCGTTCGAAGTACTTTATCGATATTGGCAACAATGAGCATTGTTTTATCCGCACGCTGGTAAGCGCTGACATTAACCCTGTGAACATCATGCAAATCCATTAAGGAAAGTGGTTGGGGATTAAAGGTCGCAGGTGGTTGAGGATCAAAATAGGGTATAAAGTTCGCGTTAATATAACCGAATTTATCCAAAATTTTCCATGCATCGTTTAGAACCTCAATGCAGCAATAATTAGCCCAGGGGAAGACGTCGTGAATCAAAAGAAGGGCCATTAAGCCACGTGTGGGCTCGATCTGGGAAGCATCTTCACCAAATTCAGGAAGGAACAAAGGCATTGGACCCCATTGACGACCCATGAATTCGGCTCTGAATGCATCCAGGGATACTACATCCATGTAGTTGTCCTTGACAAGATTATGGAAATTCTCACCGTCCAGATGCGCATCGTCATAAGTCAAGATAGGAATTGCAGCTTTTCCTGACTCATGGGCTATCGTGAAAGTATCGCCAGGCATAGATTTGATCACTGCATACATGCGCCGATATAGATCGCGAAAAGCCAGAATGGGATAAGTCGGACGAACTATGCCATCTCTCTCATAACCGCAACCTCCAGCTGTGAAGCCCCAAGGCTCTGTGAGATCATGGTAAACGCCATCAAGTCCGTATTGATCGATGAACTGCTTATTCTTCCATATGATAAAATCAGACCACCCTGGCGCCAGCGGCGATATCACTTTGAAAGACTCGCCAAAAGCAGCAACATCTGAATAAGCCGAGAAATCAGGACCTATTGCCCATTTCCTGAAATATGGCCATTCCGGACAGCCCGCGGAGATGCCAACCAGGCACAAATAGGGAACTACCTTAACTTTTTGTCTTTCATGCAGATAGCTAACCAGTCCTCTGAATGTTCCAGAGTCCATCGCTTCAGGATAGCCATAGTGCTTGAGGAAATACGTGTGGCTTTTTGGTGGTATTTCAAGGCCAACCGGCCAGATAATTTGAATATTGGCGGCCTCTACTTTTTCAGCTCCTTCCAATCGCCATTTGCATCTTAGCCAATCCTTATCTAATCGTTTGACTGGAGTAGCTTGCAGCCCGAACGTAAATCGCCAGTTAGGAAGAAGACGTTGGCCTTCTGCGAGAAGATTGAGTCGGATCTCCACATCGCCTGAAGAATTAGAGATCTGGATGGCATCTTCGTTCTCGCTATTTGGCCAATACTGGTCCGATTCGCAGAACCAGAAGAGCCCTCGATCATTGTCACCAAGCCAAGCATAAGGTACGAACTCAGTCTTATGGTCAATTACTCCCATTTCTTCCGGAACACGACCAGAATAGCCAGCCCAGCTATCGTTTACCCACCGATGGAGATACAGAGCACGATTTGTACTCAATGGGATACTTATAGCCATGCTATCCACAAGCTCCAGACTTTTAGGCGTTTCGCACGTCAAATTAATGAGTAGCAAACCATCGTATTCAGAAGTGATGCATGTCTTGAAGCGAATTGTCTTATTGCCCACTTTGCCAATCAGCGTTCCAGTCAACTCGGCTCGCGTTTCAGAGCGCGTGAGAACTCCGATCGATTGTTTCGTCCATGCTACTTTTTGGCCACAGCTGCTAATCAGAAGAGATATCGGTCGAGAGAGCATTGTTTTGTCTTGGGAGATTATCTGAGTTGGCAGAGCGGAGCGAATGAAGGAATATTCCCTTCCCCAACACTTAATTTGGCATCCTCCGATAGTCCTCCGAACTTCTAGCGGCGTCCAAGGTGGAAGGACTATGTCTTCCCGACCAAGTTGGCTATCTTTCCACTCCATAGTTGGAATGGTAAGTGCAGAGCGGAGTTCGAAGGCGTGGCTATTATCCAAGAGAACTTCGGCGACCACATCGTGCTCTCCTGGTTCAGGAGAAACGAAGGAAATGGATCGGACTACCTGGCTTTGGATGAACGGAAATTTTGCAGCATTCATAGGAATAGCTTCTCCCCTGGAGACTATTGCCAAACGAGCACCAAGCCGAGCGTCATCTACGTCTGCACTCCCAGTGCTGAGACGCACCTGCACTTCTCCTAAATCCGGATAAAAGTCATATTTCAGCGACGCCCCTTTCCCGGTCAGTGGGATCTCAAAATCGAAGTTACCCTCTTTATGTGCTGCAATGTGGGCCGGGCTCAACGGACGGTCATATATCCTGACTTCATCAATGAGTGACATACTTGTTCTCGGTGGTTTGCCTGGAATGGACCAAGGATGATCCCCGATTCGGAAATATCCACTCAACGCTTTAGGCAGCCATCCTTCGGTAGGTTTATCACTAGCTGGTTTCCCATCTACATAGCACATCACGCCAAAAGCTGACCATGTTCCAGCAATATGATGCCATTCGCCTGGCTTCCAGTCACCGATATCTATTATGCTGTATCTATTACGCTGCCAAGTGGTACTGTCGTCGCTGGTAAGCATATACAAACAATCGGTTTCCCAATACTTGTAAAGAAGCAGCGTCCCCTCCCCTTTGGCTTCGAAGAAGACATGAAACTCTTTATCACCGGGCCTCCAATCTTCTGGACAAATCCACATCTCAATTGTTCCTCCAGCGGGTGAGATTACTCCTTGAGTCGGATATTCCACATAACCTGTAGATGGGCCGGTTTTGAGTGCTTGCCCTGATCTTCCTGATACACGTATTGGCTTCTCGATAGGCGTCCCTTCAATGATTTCTGCGTTATGAATGGCATTGAAATCAGAGTTAAAAATGATTGTTAGCATAGTCTCCTCTTACTTCTTAGTGATTTCAATAAAGTCATATATTATGCTTTCCATTGCTTTATTGTCACC
>JAGOLL010000001.1 GCA_017994055.1 Methanothrix sp. | reverse complement strand
AAGCGCATCGCCAAACTGGTGGACTCGCCCAATCTGCCGGACGGAGAGGCGGTCTTCACTGTGACCACGGAAGGGGTGAAGGACTGAAAGCAACGTAATAGATGATGCCAAGGTGGCTGGCAGTTGGTGAGGTTGAAGCGCAGTAAGGATTTTCTGTAAATGCAGCTAAAGGCCATGGTCAGCAAGACCGGATTTGAGCTGTGAGGTTTGGATGACTATCGGGCATATCGCAATTGGCAATTACACGATTCGAGATTGGCGCATGGACGATGCAGCATCAATAGCTCAATATGCGAATAACAAAAAGATCTGGATAAACCTTCGAGATGCATTTCCTCATCCTTACACATTGGCAGATGCAGATGCTTTCCTACGCAAAGTAATGGGGATGGAGCCCAGAACGTATTTTGCAATTGCATCAGATGATGAGGCCATTGGCAGCATCGCTCTGATGCCTGTAGATGATGTTCATCGATTCACTGCCGAACTTGGATATTGGCTGGCAGAGCCTTTCTGGGGCAATGGGATTATGACAGATGCGGTAAGAGCACTGAGCGATTACGCTTTTAACGAGCTTGGCATTCAACGCATCTTTGCCGAGCCCTACACCACAAATGCTGCTTCCGCCAGGGTGCTTGAGAAGTCCGGCTTCTCCCTTGAAGGCGTTATCAGGGCTGCCGTCTTCAAGGACGGAAGAATGCTCGACCAGTACTTATATGCTAAACTGAACAAAAACGCCCTGCAGCAAGACCGCCCGACGCCGTCAGCATTTCCAGAATGAATCAGACCATCCTCTTCATCCGCATAACATCGAACTCCTTGCCTTTCCGTCCGATCCCAACAAAGCGCCTGAACTTCCTGAATCCGTGCTTTCTATGAAACGCCAAACTGGGCTCATTGAGAGATGAGATTCAATATGCTATGCAACTCTATTACCGGTGGAAGCGCTAAAGGGAGCTGTTTGAAGCAGGTTTTAAAGCTCTCACTAGATTATGACAAAACTGATGAAATGAGGAATGGCAATCCGGGTAAAGGAGGGATCTAAAATAATGTTCACGGATCGCCTCCACCTTCGTCTGACTCATGGTATTTATAGACGATTGCGATAATTTAAATTATTGAATACATACCGGGGACGACACGCAGAAGCTCTTGAAAGCGAATGACCGTTCAGGCTGTATCTCATAAAGTCCAAAAAGGAGAAGCAAATAGCATTGCCGGCTGACTCTTGCAATCACCAGACGAAACGGCAGAGTTGTCGTTGATAATGGATGAGCGGAAGGATTGAAATCAGAATAATTTAACTTGAGAGAAAAGACGCTAATAATTTGCGGCCCGCCTTTCCTCTCTCTTTGAGTCTATATCCGCCCTTGCCTCTTCCAACTCCTCTTTTGCCTCCTGTGCTTTCCTCTCCGCCTTGGCCCGGATCTGAGAAGCGCTCCCCAGGCCTCCACTTCCATCTTCCGCCACCTCCGGCGTGGCCGCCCTCTCGAACTGGGCATCCAGAGTCATCCAGTAGTAGGCATATCCAAGGCCGGTATAGTTGCAGCTGTAGTTCATGTCCATGCTCACCATGAACAGCCCGTCCGGGCGGGCCTTTGTCGTTCCCCAGCTGTTGAGCATTATCCAGTAGCGGTTATCAGGATCCTTGTCGTTATAGCCCACGCAGAGCACGGCATGGCCGCCACCGTTATTGAAGTCGTATGGGGTGGTGCATTCTTTGGGCCGCCAGATAAAGCACTCCGGCTGATAGCCCCAGAAGGTGAAGAATTCCGTCCAGGCGGTCTGATTGGGCAGGAAGAATCCGAACCATACTCCTTTTCCCTGGCCCAGCACATTCTTGATATTGGCAATGGCCTGCTCCTTATCCATTTCCCAGGTGGGAATCGTCACCGCCTGGACAGATTTCAGGGTGTAATGAGGATCTTTAGAGATGGAGCCGGCGGATACATTAGTCTGTGTCCCGCAGCTCTTGAAGCGGTCCTGCCACTGGGCATTTTCATTGGACCAGGGGACGAGGATCTTGCTGGCATTGTAGAATCCCACCAGATACTCCAGCCAGCCGCCGCAGCAGGACCAGTTGCTGCCCTGGCCCCCATTATAATTGGAGTTGACATACTGCATGGATAGCCGATCCTTGATGCCCAACTGGGTGTGCAGGGCGATCTCCAAAATCCCCGTTCCGGCCCAGGCCCAGCAATTTCCGCAGGTCCCCTGATCGCGCTCTGAGGGAGTATAATTCAAATGGCCGAGAAGGGTGACATGATCTCCCCCGGCCGAGCTTGGCTGCGTTTGCAGATTGGGATTGATATAGGCTCGAGGGGCAGCATGGACCATTTCTATCCACTGGCTGGCGTCATCGAGGCTGGGGCGCAATATGGTGTACATCTGAGTCGAAGCATTGCAGAATTGATCGGGATCTGCTCCCGGCGGAAGAGGGGTGCAGTTGTAGGCATGCTCTGCAAAGGCCCCGGGCACAGATAAAATTAAGAGTATAAATAAATATAAAATCCTAAAGCCACCCCCATTCGTCCCCGCCATATTACTGCTCCCGAATAATTCTTCCAGTAGATTTTTCTACCAGCAAATACTGATATCCAGCATAGAACTTAAGGATTTTGGTCTTTATATAATATATCATAGAGAGATATATTGCACATATTATGCTTTTTCGGATCAAAATTACTAAATAGTATTGCCATATTAGAGCCTAGAGATAATCAGCGGGCAAGCCCCTGCGGTAGGAGAAATGAGAATGACATCAGAGCCGATCTGGCGGCATGGGGCTTTTCTCATCGAACTCGAATGGCAGAAACGGGGGAAGAGCCCGGATTCGAACAAATAGGCTTGAGGCTGAAATGTGCTTAACGATAGAAGGGGATTGATGTGGGTAGGCATAACAAATATCTTGTGCTGGGGGTAATCCTAGTCCTTCTGGCCATTTATACGGCGATATCCCAGGCCGATATTACAGTGATCCAGGTTGAGCTGAACAAACCATTCAATATCACCCTGGAGTCCAATCCAACCACGGGATATGCCTGGACTGTGGACTTCAATCATAAGATGCTGATCGGAGGGGAAAAAGGCTACAGTGCCAGCCGGCCAGGTGCCGTCGGTGGCTCAGGCCAGCAGGTCTTTGTCTTCACCCCTATCCAGGAAGGGCAGACTGAGATATCGGCAGCCTATAAGCGGCCCTGGGAGGAGAGCGCAGCAGAAGAGAGAACCTTCCGGGTCAATTGTGTTGTCAATGATTGATATTTGAACCATCAATGTACAGGATAAGAATTGCTGTCCATATAAAAGGATATAGGGCCCTCAATGCCCACTGCGAGCAGTTCTCGACTGAATACTCTGGACTCCTCTTCTAAACCACAGGCAGATATGGTATTGACTGGGGCTAACTGGGATGACATCGCTGGTGATAACAGATTTCAGAAAAAGCTGCGAAAGGGAATTCGATCTAATTACTGCGATGCTTATAAATTGAACTGCATATCCTGTCAGAGAGTCCAAAGCCTGTCCCAGGCGCTCAGGCCAAAGAGGGGCACCCAGGAATAAGCCGCATTGCTAGCCAGGTTAAGGATGCTAGTCGCATGCAGTCGTACCGCTGGCCGATCCTATAGGGACTATGTACAGCCTGTCCAAGGCATTTAAAATCATGGAGTTTATTCCGAAGACCTACTCTTATATTGCATTCGTTGAGAAGTTCTTTGGGCACGCCGGCAGCATAAATCTTGCCCTTTTTAAGCATGACCAGCTTGTCCGAGAAGCGAGAGGCCAAATTGAGGTCATGGATCGCCATTACTGCCGAGATCTTTTTCTCCTTGACCAGGCAGATTACCGTCTCCATCACCTCCAGTTGATGAAGCATATCCAGGTTGGATGTTGGCTCGTCCAGGAGCAGCACTGCTGGCTCCTGGGCCAGGGCACGGGCAATGAGAACTTTCTGCTTCTGGCCGCCGGAGAGCTGAGAAAAGTCACGCATGGCCAGATCAGACAGGTTCAGCCTTTCCAGAACTTCTGCTACCTTCTCCAGATCCCTGTCGCCGACCCTCCAGCCGATATGTGGCCTTCTGCCCATGAAAACGGTATCAAAGACTGTAGTTGCTTGGAGAGACGAGCTGGACTGGGGGACATATCCGATCTTTCTGGCTACATCCTGCCGACTCATTCTCTCAATCTCCTTGCCGTCGAGAAGGATGCTGCCCTTGGGCTTGAGAATAAGATCTATGCACTTGATGAGAGTGGTTTTTCCCGAGCCGTTGGGCCCAACTAGGCTTAAGATCTCTGAGTTTTCGATGACCAAGTTGATATCATCGAGAATCATGTGGCTATTATAGCTGAATGTTAGGCTCTTAATAGTGATATTTACCATCTAATATGCCTCCTGGTGTAGATTTGAATTATTAATCAATCCTATCTAAATTTTATTCTATTATGTTATTTTTCTTTTTGTTTTGCTATTTTATATAAAATCATTCCGGAAAAAGGAGTTCATATGTAATAAATTCTTCTATCAACTCTGCCTGACTTGATTGGTAATATGATAGTCTCTAAGCTCATTTTTATTTTAACTATAGTTGATCTCATAAAAATTAAAGATGAACTAAGTAAAAAATACAAATACATATAGTGATAAAGTTCTGCGAATAGCTCTCTATATTGCTTGGATAATTTTTTGCTTTTGCGAATACCTACCAGAATTCTTTCTTTCTCCTTATGAACAAATAGACGAAGAATGGCACTCCAAGGAAGGCGGTCATTATTCCTACGGGCATTATTACCGGGGCCAGAATGGTTCGCGCCGCAGTGTCGGCTGCAAGCAAGAGCAATCCTCCTATTATGGCGGAAGCCGGCAGTAAAAATCGGTGGTCTCCGCCGATTACCATGCGCGTGATATGTGGTGATACTAAGCCTATGAAGCCTATAGTTCCGGTAAAACAGATGACACCCGCCGTGATAAGAGAGACTGCCATCATACAAAGCACTCTCGTCTTTTCCACATTCACTCCCAGACTGGCAGCTGTCTCATCGCCTGCTCCCAGGGCATTAATATCCCAGGACTTGAACAAGAGGTAGGGGAAGCATAGAGCGATTATAAAGGAGACTATTCCCACCTTCTCCCAGGAGGAGCATCCCAGAGAGCCCATCATCCAAAAGACCACCTCTGCCACCTGCTCCGACTGTCCCACATACTGCAGAAATGAGGTCATGGCCTGAAAGAGATACATTATGCTATGCCTGCCAGGATCAAGGTCTCGGAGGTAATGCCCTTGTATTTGGCTAGTCCATAAACGGTCATGGAGGCGAGCAATGTGAAGACAAAGGCATTGCCTATTATCAGCCACTCGCCTCCCGCAAATCCTGCTCCCAAAACTATCGCCAGAGCCGCTCCAAAACTTGCAGCAGAGGAGATGCCCAGGGTAAAGGGGCTGGCCAGGGGATTTTTAAGAATGCCCTGCATAACAGCCCCGGCGATGGCCAATCCCATGCCTGCGACAATGGTGAGTATAATGCGATGCAACCGCAGTCCCCAAACGATGGTATCCGAGAACCAGTCGCTCTGGAAATAAGAAGGAAAGAATCTGGCCAATATAGCATAATAGACGTCCAAGACGTTGATATTGGCGGAACCTAAAGCAGCAGCCACACCAGCAAGGAGGATGATGCCTAGCAAGAGGAGAATGAGAAATAGCGCCTTTTTGCTAATGAATCGCTGATATTCCTCCTTCATAAGGAGCCTCTTTGCCGGAACTCCCTGAGACATAATAAATATCATGAATTTAAGTTATTATTGATAAACTATGGTAAAGGTATTACTAGATCAGACTACATTATTGCTTTGCTCTTATGCATGAAAAGATCAAAGAAGCAAAAAAATTAGATGGTTTCTAGGTTTGGCAATTTAAATCGTTCTTAGCTGGAAAGCTCCGGGTATATGAACGTCCTCTCCTCAGGATATTCAAGTCCCAGCCGATCAAGGTACTCTTTGTGAACCGCTACAGGATCTAGATCGACTCCAGGATGCAGCAATTTAGCCAAGTAGGTAACGCCGACGATCTGGTCAAGTCCATTAAGCGCATCCCAGTCCATAACATAAACCCGGTCGGATTTGACGGCTGAAATTCCGCTGGCGCCGGATCGAGCCAGAAGCTCATTTCTTACAGATTGTAGCTTTGCCGTATCCGAGGAAGGCTCGGATTCCCATCCAATCTGAGTCTGGTCTGAGGATTGAATCTGTCTCTTGAGTATCACATCCGGATTTTCAGTGACCACCCATTCCCATCCAACCTTGGGGTAATCTCCATCTAGATCTCTGGCGACGTTATAGCCTCTTGCTATGCTCAAAATCCCATCAAAACCTGAACCTGAACCCAAAGTGGAAAGATCTGCGGTGGAACTCCACTCAGCGTAAACCTTAGGCATGTCTAGGGCTTTAACTGCTTGCTCCACAGAAGTGCTCTTTTCATTATACCAGTTGATATAGTCGGAGGCTTGCTCTTCTTTGCCCAGGATCTGGCCCAGAGTCTCTAATTCCCGGGTCATATTTTTTGGCTTGGTAAACTCCAAGGCTACCGCTTTGATGTTTTTAAATGGCTCTAAGCCCTTTTCAACGCCAAATATGCCGTAGGGCTTGTCAGGATAGCTGTATCCGATTACCACTATATCTGGAGTTATATTTTCTTCCCCTCCCTTGGCGATCTCCCCTATCATCTCAAAATCCAGAGCATTCCACTTGCCTATATTCTGCTTTTTCTTGAGCTCGGGAAAATAGTATCCTTTCTTCTGGACGGTATCTGAAATTCCGACAACTTTGTCCGATGCTCCCAGCATGACCACGGCTTCAGCAGCATCTGTACTTGTGACTATCACCCTATCCACGGGCATAGGAAAGGTGATCTCTCGACCAGCTGTGTCGGTGATGGTCAATGGATATTCCGTTGCGCATGCAGATAAGCAAAGCAGCAACGCTATCATAGACACTACGGACAAAGCTGAAATTAATCTTTTGTTCATAATTTATTCTACAATTAGTAGCTGATATTAGCACTATTTTACTATAAATGCTTTCTGTTATTACCTATTAATTATCTATTATGTATAGTATCATCAGAATTCAGAGAAGTAATTGAGATGTCGGTTGTCTGCTGTATCTCCATCCGAATGTGATGCGATCAAGTGCCAGATAAGCAATTGCAGGACAATTGAGGCTGTTTTCTTGGTATAGGAAGGAAAGGTCAAGCCGCTTTAGTCAGATTTGTGATGGGAGGCACTTCGGCGCATGGGCTATCCAATGCGCTCTCCTCCTGATGATATTCCCATGCCCACTGATCATATGGCTGCCCTAAACAGCGGTTTTTCCAATTATTAATTAGATAGCGTATGGCTGAGCTTAATACAGACATCTGAATTTGCTTATTACTAGAATAGAAAAGCTTATTACTAAGTAGTATAATTATGGCTAAAAAACACGGAGGCGAGATGATTACCAAAGCAGATAGAGCATCGATTGGAAGAGTGGTTGTCTCGGATGCAGCTGTGCCTTTCGTCGCTCGTGGAGGCCGGCTTTTCCAGGGACAGGTTATCGATTCAGATCCGGGCATCGATGATGGTGAGGAAGTGCTCGTGGTAGACCGGAGAAATAATCCCATCAGGAGGGTTCAAATCTATCAATGACCTGGGGGGTTGAGAAGATACGCGAGGCATAAAGGAAAATCCGTGAGGATTTACAGCGCCATTAAGAACGACGCCGGCACTGTTTCTTCATTGCTTTAAACATTAATTGCCGGCGTCCCTCTTCTAAGAGATACTTGAGTCTCCGAATCGCCACATCTTCTGCCATCCCACTCTCCCCATTCGACAAGGAGAATCCTCTCATTCTTTGCTGCATATCCCTGAGTGGGGCAGCAGTTCAGCACTGCAAAATAGAATTGAATTTTGAGCGTTTTTTCGAAAAATATTTTAAAATTTAGTATTACGAAAATGATTTATATTATGAATTATAAGCAGTAATTGCAGGTCCGATCCATAACCCTCCAACTTTAATAAGGCACGCTCCCATAGCATTTCGGCACACTACGTCCTTGGACCTAAAAAGATGCATGCCTTATTGAAAGCTCATAGGGGATCGGGCCTTGCACTATCATATCGCGGCAAGATAATCTCGTGGCGGATCTCTCCTGATTCCAGAATGGCTTTATTGTGAGCCATGAAATCTATCACCTCTGGCTGATGGGATATGAGAAGGTAGGCCAGTCCCAGATTTTTCTGCAGATCCTTGAGCAGGCCGAGGATCTGAGCCTGGACTGATATGTCCAGGGCAGAGGTTGGCTCATCAAGTATGATCACCTTTGGATTCAAGAGCAATACCCGGCTCAGGGCGGCCCTCTGGCTCTGGCCTCCCGAGATCTGCCTTGGATAGCGACAGAGCAGCTCCTCGGGAAGGCCGACCATTTCCAGGGCCTGGCGGGCTTTATCCTTCCACTCTATCCGGGGGATATTCATATGGCGCAAAACCTCATGAATCGATTGCTCAATGCTCTTCCTGGGATTAAAAGATCCCTCCGAATCCTGAAAGACCATCTGCACTCCTCTCCTATAAGCCAGATAGTCAATGCCCTTTAGCTTCCAGATATCCTCCCCACGATAGAGAACGCATCCTGAAGAAGGCCTCTCCAGGCCGGCCAGGATCATTCCCAGCGTTGTCTTGCCCACGCCTGAGGGCCCCATCAAGCCCAGTGTGCGGCCTTCTTCAATCTCCAGGGAGATGTCTTGAAATATACTATGCCGCTTTTTGATTATCAGTCCGGATCCATAATTCATGCCGAGACTTTTGGCCTTCAATATAGCCAGCATCTCACCTCCCTATCCATCCCCCCATGGCGGCACCTTTTCCTAGTCATATCCGGCTTCTGCATGCATTTATCATGTTTGTAGCGGCAGCGGGGATAAAACTTGCAGCCTCCAGGCGGATCGATCATAGACGGCGAAACGCCGGGTATGGGATGAAAGCCTCTTTGAGGAAGACAGTCCAAGAGTGCTTTTGTGTAGGGATGAAGGGGATGGTCAAAGACCGCCTGGCTCTCTCCCGTCTCCACAACCTCGCCGCAGTACATCACCGATATCCTGTCCGAGATATCTCTTGCCAGCAAGAGATCATGGGTGATGAGAAGGAGTGAGGCACCCATTTTGTCCCTGAGCCCACCCAGCTCTTCAGCTATCTGCCTTGCCAGCAATCGGTCCAACCCTTTGCTCGGCTCATCAGCTATTATGATCCTGGGAGAGAGGATCATAGCTGCTGCTATCATCACCCTCTGATTCATGCCTCCGGAGAGCTGAAATGGGTAACTCTCCGCCACACCCCCCATACCAAGTCCCAAGCGGCGAAGCATATCCTTGGCCATCTGGATCGATAGGCTTCGCGGCAGGTGCCTGTGAATCTGAAGAGGCTCTGCTATCTGCTCTTCTGCCTTTATAATCTGATTTAAGGCCAAGGAGGGATTTTGAAATACTATGGCAATCTCTCTGCCCCTTATCTCCGCCATCTCTCTCTCGCTCAAAGAGAGGAGATCTCTTCCGGAGAAGGTGACACTTCCTCGCACCGAGGCATTGCCTGGAAGAAGCTGTAATATGGAGTTGGCAACAACCGACTTGCCGCAGCCCGTCTCACCCACAAGGGCCAGGGCCTCTCCTTTAAAAAGATCCAGGCAGACATCCTGTGCTGCTCTGACCCGCCCCATTGAGGTATCAAAGGTCACAGAGAGCCCCTCGATCCTCAGGAGGGGCTCATCAATTGGAGTTGCACCCAGGCGGCTCATTCCAACCTCAATATCGACATCTCCTTTTCTTCCAGAAAATGGCCCATCAGAACCACTGACATCACAAAGAGCGTGATGCACAGTCCGGGTGCCAGGTACCACCACCAGTAACCGTTTATGAAACCACCCCGGCTAAAGGCGAAGTTGATCATCATCCCCCAGCTCTTGCTGGCAGGATCTCCCAGGCCGAGGAAGGATATGGAGGCCTCAGCTATCATAGCGGAGGCAATCGAGAGCAGAAACTTGGGCATCACCACATGGCATATATTGGGCAGCACATCGGAGAGCATTATGTGCAGGCTGGAAAAGCCCAGTGCTCTCTTGGCTCTCACATATCCCATCTCACTGACCTGCAATGCTTTAGAGCGCACCACCCTGGCAGTAGAGGTCCACCACAGGCTGCCCATGAGCAATGCCACCAGCCAGAAGCTGGGCCTCAAGAACGCAGCTAAAACGATGATTAAGGGAATCTGCGGTATCATTAGAAAAATATCCGTGAGCCCCATGAGGATCTCATCAACTGTGCCCTTTAAGTAGCCGGAGAAAAGGCCGACCGCCGTTCCTATGATCGTGGCCATCAGCGCTGCTCCGAAGCCCACTATAAGAGAGACCCTGGTGCCGTAGATCAGCTCGGATAGTATGTCCTGGCCCAGGTCGTTTGTTCCCAGAAGATGCTCCTCGCCGGGCAAAAGATAGGGCTCGAATCTGATCCAGGGATCGTAGGGGGCCAGGAGGTGGGACAGAGCGGCCATGGCCAAGAAGGATGAAAATAAAGCCAATCCCAGTCCACTCGCTTTGGCCCCCCAAAATGCTCTTTTGGTGAGTCTGTCAAGAGTGGTACTGTCTTCTCCACCATTTTCGCATCTGCTTTCAACGGCCTCGTGAATGACTGTGGGAATGGCATCCGTATCCAGACCTAGGTTGATTTCGGACAATTTTACTGCCACCTTACCCTCGGATCCAGACAGCTGTATAGAAGATCGGCCAGCATATTGGCAGAGATGACCATTATGGTTATTATCAGAAACGATCCCTGCAAGATGGGATAATCCCTGGAGAGAAGGGCATCATAAATGAGGCTGCCCATGCCGTTCATGGAAAAGACGATCTCAATGAAGAGCGCTCCGCTCAGTATAAAGCCGAAGTCCAAGGCCAGGAGGGTGATAATGGGCAGAAGGGCATTTTTAAAGACATGCCGAAATAAGATCTCCTCATCGTACAATCCTTTGGCCCGGGCGAAGGCGGCATAAAGGCTGCTCTTCTCCTGCAGCACGCTTCCTCTCATGATCATATAGTTCCTGGAGAGGGAGAAGAGCGTCATCATGGTCATGGGCAGAAACAGATGATGGGCGATGTCCACTGCCGATCCAGTGGAATAGAATCCCTTGAGGGGAAATAGCCCCGCTTTGAAGGATAGCAGATAGAGGACTATCAAAGAGAGAAAGTAGGGCGGAGTGCAGTAAATGGCCAGAAAAAAGGCGCGCTCCATCTTCAGAATATGCCTGCCGCTCTTCCAGCCCGCCCGGGCGCCCGTGAGCGCGCCCAATATAGCTCCCAGGATAAGAGCCGGTACGGCCAATAATAGCGTCCATTTCATGCGCTCGAATATGATATCCGATACAAACCTATGCAGATGGAAGGAATATCCCAGATCCAGTCTCAAGATGTCCATCCAGTATTCCAGGTATTGCTCTGGCCAAGATTTGTCCAGCTCCATCTTCGCTCTCAGCTCCTGAACATAGCTGTCTGTCAGTATGACATCCTCTCCCAGGAGATTGGTAAGAGGATCTCCGGGCATACTTCTGGGAATGGCAAAGTTCAGGGAGAAGATGAGAAATAATGCAACGATATACCTGAGAGCCTTTTTTCCGGAAAGGGATATACTCTCAACCTCCTCTACAAGATCTTATAGATAAGTGCGTCTCTTGTGGAGAATGAGGCCCATTTTCCACCTTCTCCCAGCCGCCCCTCCATCTCAAGATGATCTATAATCTCTTCGGGGCTCTTCCTGGAGAACCGGTGTTGCATTAAAATTATATCCAATGGCAAGATATAATTTCTAGAAAATAAAATAATATCAAACTGGTGACCAATCTCTTTCAGGATGTGATAGAGGCAGAGGTAGTCGGCATAGGGCCTGGGACCATATGCGAATTCATTTAATGAGTCCGGCTGATCGGCTCGAAAGACGATAAAGATTCCCTTTCGAGTTACTTCGATCATCTTTTCCAGGAAGCCTTGGATATCTTCATCGAAGAGGCTGTTAGCCGCCAGAGAATAGTCGATGTCATGGCCCCTCAAAGGCTTGCGGCTGGATTCGAAGATATCGCTGCCCTGCACATCCTTCCATTCCTTCTCAATTGTGATGATATTTTTCAGTCCCATCTCTCTGGCTTTCTGCATCAGGATCTTTAATTGATATGCAGAAGGGTCAATGGCAATTGTACGGGAGGTCTGCCGGGAGAGAGGAATGGCAAAGGCTCCTGTTCCAGCTCCGATGTCCAGAAGGATTGATCCCGGAGAGATAAAAGAGGAGATCTTGCTCAGGATCTCCCCCGGATATCCGGAATGCATTAAAGCCCGATCATAGACGGCATAGCTTCTCCAGAACTGGTCGTTGGAGATCTTCTCATCCCTGAGATGCTGCACATAGCTGCCTTCTCTTATGAAATCCCTCCATTGATCCCTCCAGATGCTCATAATTTCCTCTCCACCGAGAGAAAATTGTCCACATTGAATATGCCGTAGAGCGGATCGGAGTACCAGCCTTCGAGTGCCTTGTTGTAGGGTGTCTCAACCTTATTCCAGTAGAGCGCAATTCCAGGCAGGTTTTCCGCATAGTAGTCCTGCAACTCATGGGCATAATCCGGGAGCTGCGCCTCGCTGGTTGCGGCAAGAATGTCGTCGCAGAGCTTGTGGAATTCCTGATCTTCAAGGACATGCAATACCCCTTCGCCGGTCCTTCGCGAGTCGAAATAGCCTGTACCCCAATTGGCATGCATTAGCATACCCCAGGGTGTGCTTCTGGTTATGGTCAGATCGTATTCCCCGTCATCCTTTTGTTTTATCCAGGTGCTGGAGTCCACGCTCTTTATCTCGCTCCGGATTCCCAGGGATTTCAGATAGTCAACCAAAAGCTCTGTAATCCGCTGGTAGTCGGTTCTGGTGAGAACTATCAGATTGATCTCCTTTCCGTCCTTGCCCTCCAGGAAGCCGTTTCCATCGGAGTCGGAATAGCCTGCCTCCTCCAGGATGGCTTTAGCCCGGGAGAGGTTATGCTCGAGCCTGTCCGTCTCCTTGAAGCCCATCATGCTGGGTGGCACAAATCCGGCATTGGGGATCTGGCCGTATCCCAGAGCATCGAGCTTGAGCATCTCGCTGTAGTCTAGGGCAAAGGATAGGGCCCTTCTGAAGTTGATATCCGACATGGGCTCTCTCTTCAGGTTCATTCCCAGGAAGATCAGTCCGATATTGTCTTTTTCTACAAACTCGAAGTTGCCGGTATCTTTTAGCTTTTCGATGCTTGGATATGGATATGTGCCTGCATACTTATAGTAGGCATCGACCTCTCCCTTCTCCAAAGCCAGAGAGAGGACATCCATATTGGAAAAGGTATGAATCTCAATGGAATCAAAGTTGGGAGCCTCTCCTTTCCAATAAGGATTCTTCTGGAAGTAGATCACTCCTGAGCCCAGATCGGTCTTGGCGATATAAAAGGGACCAAATCCGACCATCTCCCCTTCATTGGTATATTGCATGGGCTCTTTTATCGCCTCCCAGATATGCTTGGCCAGTATGGGATAGGTGGCGAACTCCAGGTTCAGACGGGAGTAGGGCTTATTGAGATTGAAGACGACGGCATTGTCCTCCCGGATGGTGATGTCCTCCACAGTGCTCTTCATCCAGCCCGCGGCAGGATAGTTCTCTGCCAGGTAGTCGAATGTGAACTGGACATCCTCCGCAGTGAGCTTCTTTCCATCGCTCCAGTATAGGTCGTCTTTGATGGAGAACTTCCAGGTCTTGCCATCCTCAGAGACCTCATAGCTCTGGGCGGCAAGTCCCTCCAGAGTTCCATCTGCTGCCATCTTCATCAATGTAGGATTGGACAGATGGGCAAAGACCCCCATGCTGCTGTCTCCCAGCATGCTTGCCGACTTGACCACATTTGGTGTTCCGATCTTTAGAACCGTCTCCCCTGATTGCTCAGCGGCCATGCCGGCCAAGCTCAGCATCAAGACACCAAGGATCAGCGCAAAGGCTACCCTATATAAATAGCGTATCATATTTCCCACCTTTGATGCAATAATAAAACTAATTATTATAAGAAATTTGTGCTTAGTTTGATTTAATATTATTAGATCTAAAATAGTTAACCAAATAGCACTCCATATAACTATCTCTTATCATCTGTATGGCTTCTAAGGTACATTTTAAAGATCCAACTATCATAGTTCGCTGAGCTGATCGTTCTTAAAACCGCCATTCTGATTTCAAATCGACAAGCTTATTACTAAGTAATATGAATAGCAGTAATTGATGATTTATGGAACAAGATCTGACTAGAATAGGCATCTCTTTACCGGAAAATCTGCTCAATAAATTCGACGAAATCATTCAGCAGCGCGGGTATTCCTCCCGCTCTGAGGGGATCAGGGATGCCATAAGAAATTATATAATCAATTTTGAATGGATGAGCGATGTGAATGGAGAGCGGGTTGGGGTCATCACCATATTATACAATCATGCTCAGAGAGGCCTGCAGGACAGTCTCACCGAGATTCAACATGACTTCGGCAGCATCATAAAGTCCAGTTTGCATGTCCATTTGGACCATGATTCCTGCCTGGAGGTTGTTGTGCTCAGAGGCGAGGGCGAAGAGGTGAGAAAGGCGGCGGAAAGAATGATGGCCTTAAAGGGCGCAAAGCATGTGAAATTGACCACCACTTCTATTGGAAAAGAGCTCTGATACAAGAAAATATAATGGGTGTCCTCATTAACGCAGCAACTGCCTTGATTCTGCTGGTCATAATATCGAGTTCTTCATTTGCCTTCGGAAAGGATTACAATGCCGATTATTGGCTGCTAATGGGCGACGGCTTCTTGGAAAGAGGCTCCTACCAGGTCGCGTTGGACTGCTATGAGAGATCGATAGAGCTGGATGCCACCAATGCTACATCTTGGATGAAGAAAGGCAAGGCTTTAAGCGGTCTGATGAATTATCAAGATGCACTCCTGGCCTTTGATGAATCGATCAAAAGGGACTCGGACCTGGCAGAGTCCTGGTACAGCAAGGGAATTGTTCTGGGCCGTCTCGGCCTGTACAATGATTCGATTGCCGCTTTTGAGCAATCCATCAATCTGCAGCCCGGAGCAGCACTACCCTGGTACAGCAAGGGGATCGCTCTGTCAAATCTGGGAAATTTTCAGGATGCTCTTCTGGCGATAGATGAGGCCTTAAATCTGCAGGCAAATCTGTCCGGTGCCTGGCAATATAAGGCTCTGATTCTGGCCGATCTTGGCAGGTACAGCGAGTCTCTGGATGCCTTAAAAGAGACAGTTGAACTCGATCCTTATAATGAGGATGCCTGGCTCAACCTAGGTTATATTCTCTCCCATTTGGGAGACTACAGCTCGGCTCTGCAAGCATATGACAATGTTACGGATCTGAATCCGATATCCGCGCCTGCCTGGGTCAAGAAAGGTGAAGCGCTTTTTGCTCTGGGCATGCACTTCGAATCCTGTGAAGCTTTTGATAGGGCCTGCCAGATAGTGCCGAATGATGCCGGAATATGGCAGAGCTACGCCTCAGCATTGAGGCTGTCGGGCAAGCTCAATGAATCCATACAAGCTTATAATCAAAGCCTTGCCCTGGACCCGAAGGAATCTGGTTCCTGGAACGGGCAGGCTCTCTGCTATTTTGAATTGAGAGACTATAATGCCTCCCTCAGGCTATTTGACAAGGCCATAGAGCTTGATCCGCAGGAGATCGGATACTATTATAATAAAGCCCTGGCAATGGATGAACTGGGGAATTACAGCGAAGAGGTCTCAATTCTCAAGATGTCATTAGAGCTGCATCCAGAATGTGCTGTGTGCTGGAACAGGCTTGGCCTGGCCCTGGCTGAGCTGGAGATGTTCGATGAAGCTATAGCAGCTTACGATAAAGCCATTGAGATAGATCCCCAATATTTGGAGCCCTGGAACAACCGGGGCATTGCACTGGTAATGGGCAGCGAGGATTATGGCCAGGCTCTGAAGAGCTTCGACAGAGCCATTGAGATCGATATCCAATGCCTGCAGGCCTGGGTCAATAAAGCAAATGCCTTGAGATTGTCTGATCGCGACACAGAGGCTCATTTTGCCCTGGAAAAGGCCGAAAAGCTGGGATACAGGAAGAGATCCGAGCCGGAGTCAAATTAGATATTGAGCCCGCCAAATCGGATCTTATGGTGCTAGGATCAGAGGGGCATCAATATCTTTCGCCCCTTCATCTCCATTATTTCCACCTCAACCCCATAGGCCTCCAGGATATTTTTTGGGGTCATAACCTTCTCCGGTGGCCCAAAGGCGACGAGGTTTCCCTCTCTGCCGCAGTTGAGCTTCCTCAAGAGAGCTACATCGTCCGAGAACATCAGGGCATGATTAGGATCATGCAGGGTCATCATTACGGTCACCTTTTGCCTCTTTGATATCTCTTTGATCATCTTCAGGGTTGAGATCTGGTTCTTGAAGTCGAGATAAGAGGTGGGCTCATCCAGTAGCAGCACTGAAGGCTGCTGGACCATGGCCCTGGCAATCATCACCAGCTGTCTCTCCCCGCCGCTGATCTGGGTGTAGGGTAGATCGGCAAGGCCGCTTATTCCGGTTAGAGCCAGGACCTGCTCGGTCATCTCTCGATCCTCTCTATTAGGAGAAGAGAAAGCAGGAATATAGGGCATCCGTCCCGTTATCACCACGTCTCGAACCTTGAAGGGAAAGGATATTTTATGGCCCTGCGGCACGTAGCCCATTAATCTGGCCAGACGGTGGGCCGGCAGGGATCCGACGGGGCAGCCGTCCACCAATACCCTGCCATGATCCGGCTGGATCAGGTTATTGATGATCTTGAGAAGCGTGGTCTTGCCGCAGCCATTTGGTCCTACTATTGTAACCACCGATCCTTTGCCAATGGTCAGAGAGACTTTATCCAGAACCTTGCTGCGGGCATAAGCCATGCTTATATCTTCAATTCTTATGCCATCTCCGGCTATCATTCCCAACCTCCGGCCCGGGTTGTTCTGAGAAGATAGATGAAGACCGGAGCGCCAAGGAGGGTGGTGATGATTCCCACCGGAACCTCGAAGCTGAAGGCAGCTCGGGCCACATCATCCACCAGCACCAGAAAGGAGGCCCCCAGGGTGAGGGAGAGGGGAATCAGAGTCCGGTGATCCGGCCCGAAGACCATGCGTACCATGTGGGGGACGATCAGGCCCACCAGGCCGATTATTCCAGCTACAGCAACCACGGCAGAAGCCACCAGGGTGGCTGTGACGATGAAGACGACCTTGTACCTCTCCAGGTTCATTCCCACCGATCTGGCTTCCTCCTCTCCTATAGCCAGGACATTCAGCCTCCAGCGCAGAGCAATGATGATCAAGCCGCCAATCAGGACCCACGGTGCAGCCAGATCTACCTTGGACCAGGAGGCGGTGGACAGCGTGCCCATATTCCAGTAGACGATGCTCTGCAAGGAGCGGGCATCTACAGCAATCTGAATGATGGCAAGCAAAGCCCCAAATACCGATGATACCACTACTCCAGCCAAAACCAGAGATATTACCGGCACCTCTCCTTTGTGCCTGGCCATGAGATAGGAAGAGCCCACTGCCAGCAGGCTGAAAGAGAAGGCTCCTATCTGAAGGGGCATCCAGGGAAATACAGACATGGCCAGAGCAGCGCCGAAGGCGGCACCGGAGGACAGCCCCAGTATGAAGGGGCTGACCAGGGGATTTCTGAAAATGCCCTGCAAGGTCGCCCCCGATATGGATAAAGCGGCTCCTGCCAGCATGGCCAGCAGGATTCGAGGCAGACGGATGCTGAATACAACTATATCATAGACCGGGGGGAGGCTATGGCTGTGACCCATGAGCCTGGAGAAGATGATCTCCGCCAGCTCAGGACCGGATAGGGGGTAGGTCCCTATGTTCATTGAGATCAAGAAAGCAGGCAGGGGCATCAGAAGAGCGAAAGCGGCAAGAAAGGCCCTCTTATCGATAAAAATCCGGGATAGGCGAAGCCTCCCCAAGAGTCTCGTCCATCTGCAGGGGCCGCTGTACATCAGCTTCTTCCTATCCCGCCCGAGATCTATGCCGCCGCGAAACCGGGATAATGCACGGAGTAAAGATCAACGAACATGCCGTCGATCTCCGCGTCCAGATCAAGGTCCTGGAATTTGTCCGGGTTTATCTCCTTGGCCATGATCATCAGAGCCAGAGGATACCTTGGCGTATGGAAGTCGAATATCAATGGATTCTGGACCTCGAATACCCTGCCGTTCTTGACCGCATTTATCTCCTTCCAGCCCTCGAAATCCTTGCCGCTGATCACATCCTCTGGATCCAAATTGGTGTTGTACCACATGTAGATCACATCGGGATTCAGCTGCACCAGAGACTCCAGGTTCAGATTGGGATGCTCCATGCTCCGAGTCTCATTGCTCCAGTACTGCATGACGTTCACACCGCCGGCCTTTTCTATCAGCTCATTGGCGGTGCTGTTAAGGCCAGCCGTGCCCAGGATATCGCCCCACATCCAGTAGACCTTGGGCTTTTCCGTATCGGCCATGGCAGAGGTTACATCGGTGACTTTCTTCTCATATTCGGTCATGATGTCCACGACCCTGGCAGCGCGGCTCTCATTTCCAATGATCCGGCCGAAGATCTCAGCCTGCCTGTGCAGATCCGCTGTGCTGTCGATAAATACGCCGTAGGTGGGAACGGCAAGGTTCTCTTCAATGGAGCGGGTCACATCATCGTCCCAGTCCACTGACCACAAAACCACAAGCTGGGGATTGGCCTTGGCCAGGGTCTCCAGGTTGACCATTCCTCCCTCCTTGGAGATCCTGACCTTCTGGTCAAAGCCGGGATCTATGGCCCGGAAGAGGGGCTCGCGCTGCTCCGGCATCCAGATATCGCCAATGCCGGCGATATGATCTGCTCCGCCCACGGCATACATGGTATTCATGGCATTTTCTACCAAGAAGACTATCCTCTGGCAGGGATAAGGAATGTCGATGGTCCTTCCCCGATCGTCTGTGATCTGAATGGTCTTGTTACCATTGCTGTCCGCAGCCATAGCAGTACTGAAAGCCAGGGATATTATCAGCCCCAGCACAAACATCATATGCGCGATAGATTTCATGTCGTATTCTCCTAAAAATGAGATATGGATTCCAGCTCAGGGCACGTACCTATAATCTTCAGTTGGGAACTGGGCCTGGCTGGTGTTCCACTTGGGCTTCATGGTGGAGATGGAAGTGTTCCGGCAGGTGCAGTCGAATATCCCTTTCTGGCCGGCATACTGTTTATCGAATTTATATGAAAGCATGTCGAAAAAGCCGCCATGGCAGCAGGGAAGCCAGTCTTCAGCCCAGGAGCTCTTGCTCTTGGTGATCTCCAGCTTCATGGTCTTCTGTACCTGGAAGTTTCCTATGTAATCGTTGTCGACCTCGATTATGGGATCCTTTATTGCAGCTATATGGCCAAAAGGTGTAGCTCCAGATTGTGTGAATTTAAGCAACTTGGGATTTGAGACTAGTTCGCCTACATGCAGCGTACCCTGAGTCACATCATCGTCTATCCTCATGTTGAGTGTGCCCTTGCCATCTGCATCAACAGTTGCTCCGGTGCAATTGATATCCACCGCAATATCTCCATGTACTGCATGGGCATATTCTATCTGCCGATGCATTGAAGCAGCTTCCTGATAGCTCTTGCCTACGGTCTTATCTTTAAGCAAGGAATTTATGCCAATAGGATTTGCAGCGTAATAGCCCGTTCCCCAGGCAAATCTTGTAGGAGACTGGATATTGTCATATTGTCTAGTGTAGGAGATAACGCTGTTAGCACCCGATGGTTTCTCTCTGAAGTTGTATCCACCGCTTTTCTCCCAATTATAGATCCAGTAGGAGTTTGAGTGAGTTGTTTTTTGCTCGCTATTTAAAATATCAGCCTGATCAATAGTGCCGCTGCCATGTGAGTACTGGAATAGGGAGAGGTTATTGGTATTTATTCTCTTGTATTCCTTTACATATCCCTCCCCGGTTACATCGTCCGTCATCTCATGCTTGTACTTTATCGCCTCTTGACCTGGATTGTAGTCGAATTCCCCTGCCCAGGAAATTCCCGTAATAAGCAGGAGCAAAATTAGCCCCGATCCAATGGCAGATAACTCTTTTATCCTAATCCCTCCTTATTCATAAATTAGTTCTTGTGAGTAGTTTTATGTTATATTAAAACTTTTCTTTGTATGATTTATCTTGAGCTATTGGCTTTAAAATTATTGATAAGTGCTAAAAAGATTAATCATTAGTTGATTTTTTAAATCTAATAGAAACATTTATATGCTCTTGATCCATTACTGAGCTAACACTCCATTAAAGCGATGCGACGGGTGGGCAGAGAACGTCTCACCCGTTGATTTTTCCCATATGGCTCTTCTAAAAACAGAGAACCTGATACATAGCTCTAAAAAAGACGAGTTTTTAAACGGGAATATGTTTAATGCCTCTGGATACGCTTGAGGCGTTCCCGCCCTTTAGAGATATGAGAGCATCATCTCCCTCGCAATGAAAAACCGCTTATGTTCAGGAACCAGTATCCTTCCCTCAAGACCGGCTCGCTTTTCGATATTACAATCTTCTTCTTGAACATCGGGCCGTCGGTGACGATAGTGTGAAACTCCCCATTCTCGCCACATGGATCTATGGATGCATCCAGAGCAGCCAGATCCTCTGAGAAATTCTCATCAATTCTCCGGCCCAGCCATTCCCTGTCCAGCAAGCCATCCTTGATGCTGACTATAAACACCTCAAATCCGGAATCTATGATCTGCCTCAATATGCTCTCTGATCTCTGCCTCCAGAGGGGCAAAATAAGCTTTATATCCAGATCCCTGCAAATTCTGTCGACCAGCATCTTATGAGTCTCAATGTGCCCGAATGCCGCTGCATCGATCCTCACTCCTTGGGCTCTGAGATCCAGGACGACATTTTTAAACTCCTGCTCATAAGAGAGAAAGCTCCTCTGGATGAGAGGAATTCCGATGGCCTGGGATTGGGCTTGAATTACCATCGGATTGATCTCATGAGATCCGATCTTCTTGGCATTCCTGAAGTTGAGGAGGTGAGTGATCAGATATCCTTCCGCCATAGCTTTATAGCAGGCATAGCATCCGTCCTTTCCACCCGTCCAGGATACCACCGCATCTCTCTTATCTTTACCATCCAAACAACCGGGATCGACCATCATACCTTGATCCATCATGCCCAGATACTCCTGCCGATATTTAAGACCTGGTCGGCCCGGCTTACTGGCATATCTCACTGATCCTGCTCCACATCGCGGCCAGAATCAATAGCTCTTCCAGGGCGGCTTTCTCCACGATCCTCTACCTTGTCGCCATTCCACCTTTTTTTGGACTTCAGACTGGGACCCTCTCCCGGTTGCAGAGATCCCTGGCCACCTTCATCAGGCCCTCGCCCTTGACCTCCCCGCCGTAGTCCGGCAGGATGACAATATCCTTGTCCTTATAGCTGCGGCGCAGGTGGTCTATGTAAGAGATCTGAGAGGCCTTCTTGTCTTTACAGAAGCGGCAGTCGCAGTCGGGCATGACGTGGTTGATGACGATTGTGGAGACAGAGACGCCATGCGACTCAACAGTATCTATCAGCCTCCGGCTCTCCTCCACCGCAGCCTTCTCCGGGATGGTGACCACGGTGATGGCTGCTGTATTGGGATCAAGCAGCGCCCCTCTCATAGTCTCTGCCTTCTGGCGCATGGTCCTGACCTCCAGGAGTATGCGCTCGCCGAAGCCGGGCTCAAGAAGGTCGAGCACACCCATCCAGCGATTCCTCATGCCCAAGACCCTGGTGATGAATCCAGTGGTGATGGAAGGAAGCTGCAATAGCGGCAGGACCATGGCGGTGGGAGCAGAGTCAATGACCACATAGTCGTATCTCTTCTCCACATAGATATCGTTTAATTTGTCCATGAATATCAGCTCTGAGACCCCGGGCATGCTGCCGAAATCATCCGGCCTCACCTCCACCTCGAACAGGCCGAAGAGGGCGGAGAGTATGCTCTTATACCGGCGATAGAAAGCGCCTGCCTCCTGGCCCAGATCCGGCTCGTAAGCATAAAGATGCTCTCTGATCTTCTTGGGGCTGCCTCCCAGATCGATATCGAATATGTCCGATAGCGAATGAGCCGGGTCCATGGAGAATACCAGGGTCTCTTTTCCCTGATCCGCCAGCCAGATGCCGGATGCAGCAGAGCAGACGCTCTTTCCCACTCCCCCTTTGCCTGCCACATAAATCAATTTCATGAGAGAAGAATCCGATTGAAGGTGATTTAATGCTTTTCGCCGCTCCAAACGCACCAAGCTCCAAACAAAAGGTTTTTCTACTTAAAAATCATTTTATTGGACTTAATTATAAAAGGGGGCGAAAGGTTTGAGAGAGCAACTCGTTCTGGTCAGCTTGCTTATTCTTTGGGCTTCTATCGCGCATGCCGCTGCTGGCGCGCCTGAAACCAGCCTGGACATTATAGGAAGCAAGGCCAACAACACCAGCATCATAGTGCCGGAGGGAGCGGCGATAGGGGTAGACATTGTGGGCAGCACGGTCAGCAATATTAACATCGCTTATCCCGATCAAAGGAAAAAGCCCGGTTGCAGAGAATATAGAAAGGATTGCGGTCCTTGCGGCGAGGAGAAACACTATACAACGCCTTGGGATGATTTCACCAGGCCGCTGTGCTATCCCTGGAGCTCTTATATTCCAACCAGATACAACCGGCAGTTCATACGCAGCCCGGATCATAAGAGCGGTCTGATCGAGCCTCTTGTGCTGGGAAGTCGGGCGTAATATTTCTAATTGAACATATCTTCCAAATTAATTTTTTGTTATTATTCTTGAATTCGGATTGCTTCTATCCGAAAGATATTTCTACTTTTAGTTTATATAAAAACCTTGGTTGAAATGATAAGATGTAATCAATTCCATTCGAGCCTGAAGTTCAATGGAGGGGAAGGAAGTTGAAGCTGTTAATTGTATTGACTTTATCGCTGATGCTTCTGGGAAGCAGTGCCCAGGCATTCGGCGGACCTGGTTCTGTAATCGTGGATATTGTGGGAAGCAAAGCAGATAATACCAAAATTGAGAGTTCTGCGGCGGATAATGTGGTGCTGGAGATAGTTGGAAGCGAGGCCAACAACACGCTGATAGCTAAACCGGTAAAAAAGGATGCTAAATGCAATCCTCTAATCTGCCCTCCGCTAGGATTCCCTGAGCCCAATTGCCCGGAGTTCAAATGCCCTGATCCGATATGCCCTCCAATAGAGGACGGAAAAAAGATCGAATGCAAGAGCAAATGCTATCCCTGGGATAGTATGCACCTTGGTGTCGATGCTTGGTATGACACCTTCTGGTATATGGACCGGCCAAATATGCCCAAATGGCCGATGGTCTGAATTAATCTGGCAGGAAGATTGGTTTATAAACTAATCGATTTCCTCTCTCATAGGCGTCCGCCATCTATGAAGTATTCTCTTGAAGATCAGTAGAATCAGGACGAAAAAGAAGCTCCGGAGGAGGGGATAGCTCAGATCAGCCGGAGCTATATTTTTGTTCTCTTTCAGAGATAATATCAATATTAAAAGCTATTGATTGTAAGATATCATCCATCTATGTCCAAATTCTATTGCGTTCCATTCGCCAGCCTCTTCCCGCCTCAATTTGAGATGAAAGCAATTAAATACGGCCAGATGGACCTAAAGGGGACCCATGCCCAAAACATTCACCCCAGGCAAGAGCGAGCTGTTTTGGTGTGATCAATGCAACCTGCCGCTGCTTTCCGACGAATGCTCTGTCTGCAAGAGTACCGCCCGCAGGATCCAACTCTCTCCCCCAGGAGACGTCAGGCTCTGCTCAGATAGAGGAAGAGAGATCCTCTTAAAGCTTTTCGATGAGGTCTACGGCAGCTCGGATTTTTTAAATGGCAGAATTATCCTTCTCAATAAGATCGCAGGAATGGACCGTCGCGACCAAGTGATCCTGGATGGAAGACACATCGCTACACTGTGGTTTGATGTGCCCATGGCCTCTTTTCGCCTGGATCTGGAGTCCTGGGGAGCAGCTCTATTGGCCGACCGGGCCAGGAAGGGTCTGGTCATCTGCAATGATAATGCTCTGAAGGGCCACATCAAAGGCAAGTGGCTGGCGGAGGAATCCATTATCAGCTGCCCAGATCGGCTTGAAGATGGCGACAACCTTGTCCTGCGAATGGGGAAATTCTTCGGGGTGGGTGTGGCTCGGCAGAGAGAGGAGGGCAGAGTCTCCATTCGGATCAAGGATGTGACCAAGAGCCCTTTTGTCCTCAGCCAGAGGCGGCCTACAATCCGGGATGCCGTTGCGGCCAATGCCGATCATCTTCAGGCTCTGGAGAGGGCAGCCCTGAAGGAGATGAAGAGCTACCTCTCCAGAAATCGGCTGGCAGTCAATGTCTCATTCAGCGGTGGCAAGGATAGCCTGGCCTGCCTTTGCTTGGCAGAAAAGCTCATCAGCCGTCCTGAGATCATCTTCATCAACACCGGCCTGGAGTTTCCAGAGACTGTGGAATATGTGCGAGAGATAGCTAAAGCTCGAAAACTTAGGCTCAAGGAGATCGATGCCGAAAGCAGCTTCTTCCAGCAGGTCAATATTTTCGGCCCCCCTGCCAAGGATTATCGCTGGTGCTGCAAGACCAATAAGCTGGGACCAATGACCGATTTCCTGAAAAAGAGCTATCCTAAAGGCTGCGTGACCATTGAAGGCCGTCGGATCTATGAATCATTCAATCGCTCCACCATAAGGCCTGTGGAGAGAAATCCCTATGTTCCGGGCCAGACCACCCTCGCTCCCATCCGAAACTGGCGGGCTATAGAGGTCATGCTCTATCTGTATTGGAAGGACATAGAGCCCAATCCCCTTTACCAGAAGGATCTGGAGCGTATAGGCTGCTGGCTCTGCCCTGCAGCACTGCAATCAGAGTATGCCGCCCTCAAAGTCACCCATCCCATGCTCTACCAGCGCTGGACAGCCTGGCTCCATGGCTGGGCTAAGCAGAACAATCTGGACAACAGATATGCGGATTGGGGCTTCTGGCGCTGGAAGAGGCATCCTCCCAAGATCAGAGAGCTGGCGGCAGAGCATAACATAGATCTGAGCTTAGACGCAGCCGGAATAGATGAGGTGGAATTGAGGGCGGTTAAAGGCAGATCGCCCTGCGGGCTGGAGTATTCCATCGAAGCCAGGCTTTCCGCGCCGCAGAATCATCCATTTGCCTCGGTGGTCGCTGCTCTGCCCATCCTGGGTGAGGTAAAAAACGCCGAAGAGCTGGGTGCTGCAGTGGTGAAGACGCATACGGGTAGGATTTCCGTCTTTGCCAACGGCCAGATCATGATCATAGCGGGAAGAGAGGAAGCGGAGGAGCTGCTTCAATCCGTCTGCCGAACCATACTGCGAGTTCAGATGTGTACAGGATGCGGCATCTGCGAGAAGAACTGCCCGCGGGGAGCCATATCTGTAACAGACACAATGGCCGTCGATGGCAATAAGTGCAACCGCTGCCTGAATTGCGCTGAAGGATGCATAGCAGATGAGAGGGCGAGAAGGATCCTTGCCGGAGCGGCTCAAAAGGCCAAGAGCTCATCCGGCCGGAGTGGAGATGAATCGGTTCGCGAATAGAAGCAGAGCAAGGGCCCTTGAATATGCCCATTGGCCTATTGCCAAGCTCAAGCAGCCACTACATTTAAATAGACGGCTATGATCAGGTTATAGCACTGAGGAATCAGAATGGTAACTGGAACAGTAAAATTCTTTAACAGAACCAAGAGATTTGGATTCATTGCAGGCGACGACGGAAAGGATTATTTTGTTCATGCAACTGGCCTCATGCCGGATGTCACAATCACTGAGGGCGATAAGGTCAGCTTTGAGGTAGTTGAGGGCGAGAAAGGCCCCAAGGCTGATAAAGTCACAAAGCAGTAATTATTTATTACATCCTATTCTTTTTAAAGTTTTTTCGTTCTTTGGGCATCCCTATATCTCCATATCATAATTGGCAATATGCTCGGCCTTAATAAAAAAAAATTAGCTCCTTCTGCCTCAAGCAAAAGACAAAAATATCTTCTGGAAAAGCCAGAGATCAGAATGATAGACATAGCCATTCCCAAGGGCAGCCTGCAAAACCAGACGCTGCAGCTTTTCGAGCAGGCCGGCCTCGAGGTCAAGAGAACAGAACGGGAGTACAATGCCCGCATTGCAGATCCCCGCATAGGCAAGGTCAAGATCCTGCGGCCCCAGGAGATACCTGGCTATGTAGCCAAGGGATATTTTGACCTGGGCATATCCGGCACCGACTGGATAATGGAGTCCGGAGCGGTGGTGGCCCATGTGGCTGATCTCAACTACGGCAAGCAGGGGCCGGGGATGGTCAAGCTTGTGGTAGCCGTGCCGGAGAGCCAGGATATCCACAGCGCCCGCGATATAGAGCCGGGCAGCCGGGTCTCCACCGAGTATCCTCAGCTTACCCAGGCATTCTTCCTCAATCTGGGAATACCGGTGGATATTCAGTTCTCCTTCGGGGCCACCGAGGCCAAGGTCCCGGAGCTGACCGATGTGGTGGTGGATCTCACCGAGACCGGCTCCACATTGAAGAAGAACGGCCTGAAGATCATAGATGTGATGCTACAGTCCACCTCGGAGCTGATCGCCAATAAGAAGAGCTGGGCCGATCCCCATAAGCATGAGGACATCATTGCTGTGGAGACCCTCCTCTCTGCCGTGATCCGGGCCAGGGAAAAGGTTCTCTTAAAGATGAATGTGCCGGAATCTTCCATGAAGAGCGTCATGGAAATGCTGCCGAGCCTGAAAAATCCCACCATCTCCAAGCTCTACAACACGGAATACTATGCCGTGGAGACTGTGGTGGACCGCTCTGCTGTCAATCTGCTCATACCCAAGCTCAAGAAGAGCGGGGCGGAGGATATCCTGGAGCTGGCCATATCCAAGATAGTGCCTTAAAAATCGGCCTTGAACTCGAATTAGCCATAAGCAAGAAAATCAAAAAAACAAGCGGGCGCAGAGGGATTCGAACCCCCGATCTACAGCTTAGGAGGCTGCCGCCTTATCCTGACTAGGCCACGCGCCCAATTCCGCCCTTTCCTAGGGCCAACACGTATATCAAGCTTTCCGGATCGGGAATTCGTGGGTCCAGCATTGCGCTGATGGCCACCTATCCTTTGAGAATCCTTTCTTTTTTCTAACGGATATCCTTTCCATTCTAACGGATGAGCACCGCGGAGAGGACCACCACGAACAGCCCCAGGAAAAACCACCCCAAAATTCCTTCCGCCATGGCCAGGTGCCTGTAGAATCCCACCGGATAGGTATTGACCGGAGCCTGGGAGGTGGTGAACATGGCTATGCTGAAGTAGAGAGCATCGGTGAAGGAGACCCTCTTGCTGGGACGGAGCCGGTGGTCTCCGGGCAGCTCCATGCCCTCGATCTCGAACTTATTCATGCCCCTGCCTGCCCAGAAGATCACCCCGAAGAATAGGATGGTGAAGAGGCACCAGAATACGGTATAGCTCACCCGCACCCCGTAGCCGCAGGAGAGCCAGGAGATGATATCCGAGATCTTGGACCAGCCCCAAGTAGAGCGGGCCTGACCTACTCTCCGATACTGGTAGTAGCAGTCGTCGGCATCATCGAACCACTCCAGGCTCTTGTAGTTCTTGACCAAAGCCAGGTAAGCGGCTCCATTGTAGACCATTCTGTCCCGGATGCTGCTCCATCGGACCACGAACTTGGTGAAATCGGTGCTATTGAGGTTGATTTGGGATCTATCGGAGAATAGGACATCATCAAGCTGCATGCTGTAGAGCCTGGCTCCCTCCAGGATGAGGTCGCCTCCGAAGCGGGCCCCGGAGAAGTAAGCCAGGTCGGAGAACTTGACCCCGCCCAAGAAGGCGGTCTGATTGAACTGGACCGCTCCGAAATCGGCGAGGCCGGCAAAGCTGGAGAGGCCGAAGGTGCTGCCCATCAAAAAGCGGGCCTGGCGGAAGACCACATCGCTCTGGAAACGGGTAGCGGCAAAGGTGGCATTTCCCGAGAAAAGGGCGGAGAGGAATGTGACCTGGCCGGAGAAATCGGTCTCAAAAAAGCGCACATCCTCGAATCTGGCGGCCCGGAAGGATCCCGATCTGGTGAAGCTGGCATCATCATAGTCCACATCGGCGGCAAAAGAGGCGCCAAGGAAGGCGGCATCACCCTGGAACTCAGCGCTGGAGAAGCTACAGTCCCCGGAGAAATGAGTAGCGATGAAGGATGATACGCTATCGAAATAGACATCGGAAAAATCGGCCTGTTTTGTAAATCGGGCACCGGAGAATTTGGCGTCTCCCAGAAACCTGGACCGGGCAAAGCTGACGTTATTCTGGAAAATAGAGCCGCGCAGGTCCAGTCCCTGGGAGAATATCACGCCTTCCATCAGCACCGGTCCCTGAAAGCGGGAGTTGGTGATGGTCAGAGGATGGCGGATCGGCCCCTCCAGCCGGGAGAGATCAAGCTGGCCGGTGACGGTTATGTTGTTGTAGCTGATGGGCTGGCCGGACCGGATCTGGGAGACGATATTCTGCGCTGCTATCTCAGAGATATTGGCTGGATGGGAATTGATTCCGGATTCATCTGCGGCCGCAGCATGCATGAAAAGGCCCAGCATGAGCACAAGGGGCAGGAGAAGGCAGGGCGCACGGCAGTGTTCAGTCACCGCTTCGGCTATGATCTGTCTCAGGATTTATCACTTTGCTATTGCCGGATCAGCGGATCATGACCCGGCCCAGTGTCACCAGGAAGAGAGCCAGAAGCAGCCAGCCAGCGATGCCCTCCAGTATGACATAATACCTGTGACGGCCTACGGGCAGAAAGTCGATAGGCCCCTGGGAGAGAAAGACCATGGTGCTGAAGAAGAGCGCATTTCTGAGCGTCGCCCGCTCCGGCAGGCTGTCCTCCTCAGCCGGACCGCTCAGGGGCCGAGAGGAGCGGCGGATGCCGTCGCCCCACCAGAAGACCAGGCCGAAGCTGAGAACGGTGAGAAGAGACCAGGCCAGGGCGTAGCTGGGACGCACCCCGTAGCCGCAGGAGAGCCATGCCAGGATATCAATGATCTTGGACCAGCCCCATCTCTTGTCTGCCTGGCTGAGCCTTCGATACTGGTAGTAGCAGTCGTCCTCATCCCTGGACCAGCCCAGGCGGCGATAGTTCTCTACCAAAGCCAGATAGGCCCCCGGCTCCCATGCCACATTGTCTTTGATCTCATCCCAGCGGGCCCGGAAGCGGGAGATGTCGGTGTCGTTTAGTATGATGCGAGAGCCGTCTGCCAGCACTGCTTTATCCAGGAGCAGGGCGGAGATGGAGCCACCTTTGAAGTTGAGGTCGCCCTGGAAGCGGGCCTCCTGGAAGGTGACTATGTCCTCGAACTTGGTCAGGCCGAAGAGGGCCAGGTCCTGGAATATGGCGCCGGAAAAGTAGGCGGCGTCGGAAAACCGGGCCAGGCTGAAGCCTGCCTCATCGACGAAGAGGGCATCCCCGAAGGAGGAGAGGCCGGAGAAGCGGGCCAAGCCGAACTGGGCCGGGCCGGTGAAGTTAGCATAGCCGAAATAGGGCTCGGTCAGGCGGGAGCGGATGAAGTTGGCCTGGCGGGAGAAGGTCGCAGCGGTGAAGTCCACCGCTCCCGAGAAGTCCACATCGGAGAATAGGGCATCGCCCTCGAATAGAGTGGCCTGGAAGTAGGAGTAGGAATCGAAATTAGAGTAATTGAAGTCTGCCCTGCCCCGGAAGCGAGCGGCATTGAAGAAGGCATCCAGGCCGAAGGCGGCATCCTCGAAGCTCACATTATCTTTAAAGAGCGTTCCACTAAAGAACGCAGGCTGGCGGAAGGAGCAGCCGGAGAAGCTTGCCGGTCCGAATGTGGCATTGCTGAAGTCGGCTGGGCCCGAAAAGGTGGCCTTCTCCAAGCTGGCATTGCCGAAAGCTGTGCCCCAAAAGGCCACGTCCTGGGCGAAGGTGACTCCGGAGAAGGAGGCGTCAGGGATGGTGCAGTTGACCAGGGCTAAGGTTTCCTGGACCTCGGCCCCAGGCAGAGCGGAGAGATCGAGGTCGCCGGATATGAGGACGCCGTCGTAGTAAACCGGCTCGTGGGCGGCGAGCTTAGCCAGGATCTCCTGGGCGGGGACGGCCTCCTCTGCGCCGGAAGCGGAGAGTGCCGAAAGCACAAAAAACACAGATAAGGCAACAGAGAGCCAGGCAATCCTGAAGCATAGACGACAGCGAGCGCAATCTGGCCAATGCATTGCTGGACGTCTACCTATTGCGAGGCTGTGTATCAGAAATTGCGAATCGATAGCCTTAGCATAGATAGCCTTTCTCATAGAATCCCTGTCAGCCACTGCAATCCGAGGCTGCTGATGGCTACAATGATCCACAAAATTCCGCCAAGCGCCAACGGGCGCCATCCCGCATCTTTTACAGCAGTTAGGGAACTGCTCATGCCTACAGCAGCCATAGCCATTGTAATCCCGAAATGGGCCAGGAACTTTAAGGGTTCGGTCCAGGAGTAAGGGATGAATCCGATGGATTGCATCCCCGCCGCTACTATGAATAGCACCAAGAAGGGCGGGATAAGCCGGTACCAAACCATAGTCTTTCGCTGTTCAGGCGGCAGTTGCCTGTTCTGGAACCAGGTCTGGAAGAGGGCCAAGGGGACGATGGACAGCGTTCGGGTCAATTTCACTACCACAGCATAAGATGCAGCGATGGCACCATAGACTGTGGCCGCCGCCAGTACTGACGAAGTATCATTCACCGCTGTGCCCGCCCACATTCCGAAGGCTTCCTGAGTTAGACCCATAAGATGACCCAAGGCCGGGAAAAGTATTGCGGCCAGCACATTATAGAGGACAATGACCGTAACTGAAACTGCAATGGCAGGGCTGGATGCACCGATGACGGCGCTCATTGTTGCGATGGCGGAGGCACCACAGATGGCAGTTCCATATGTCACCAGGATGCGTGCCTGGCGCTCGACCTGCATGGCTCTACCGAAAACAATGCCAGCACCCACGCATAAGACCAGCGTGCCGATCATTACCGGCAGCCCCGCTCCGCCGATCTTGGCCACTTGCGAGAGCGACATTCCCGCGCCCAATAGCACAATGGAGGTTTGTAGAATTGTCTTGGATGCGAACTTGATCCCGGCTGCCCATTCCTTACGTTGCCCGAAGATCTGGCCTACCACCAATCCTATAAGGATCGCTACAACAGGCCCGCCCAGGATGGGAAAGGTTCGCCCTACACCCCATGCAACCCCACCAATGACAAGAGCTGGGATCAAGCCGATCAACACATCCGATATAGCGGAGATGCGGGCCGAAATGCTCATGTTTCTCTCCTGGTAATTACAATAGATTAAAGTTTTTGGATCATGATCATGTTAGTCTCAGCATGGACAAAGTCGACGATGAAGCATATGTTTCAGCTTCTCAGTGCTGCTTTTCCTTTGCTGCTCCCAGAGGATCCATGCCGAGCTTCTAGCAGCAAGAAGTGAAATCTTCTAGCGTTTCATACAGTTCCTTGTGATCCCTGTCCGGCTGATGGACGTAGGCATCGTTCGAGCCCATCTGCTCATAGACCGGCCAGAGCCTGCCGCCCTGGAACTCAGGAAGAAAGTCCGGCCGAATCCAGCCCGAGCGGTAGGATATAAGGCAGTAGAAGCTCATAGTCCTGCTTTGAGTGGGATGAAATAGCCGTGAACCTTAACCCTATCTTTTTATCATCCCTGCAACCTATCTCCCTGCAGTCATGCTCTCTCAAGATAATCCCTCAGAAACCCTGGCCCGCCAGGGCTACCACCTTATCGGCTCCGCCGCAGTCAAGCCCTGCCTCTGGCTGAACCGGGCCATGCGCGGCGGGGACCAATGCTACAAGCACCACTTCTACGGCATATCCAGCCACCGCTGCGTGCAGATGACGCCGACATTGCAGTGTAACCACCTCTGCCTGCACTGCTGGAGGCCCATAGACCACCCCCAGCCGGAGAAGGAGCCCCTGGAGCCGGCGGCGCTCCTGGAGGGCATCATCGCCGGCCAGATGAAGTTTCTCTCCGGCTACGGCGGGGCCAAAACCACCGATCCGGAAAGGCTGGCAGAGGCCCGGCAGCCTAAGCATGTGGCGATATCCCTCATGGGCGAGCCCACCTTATACCCCTACTTAAAAGAGCTGCTGGACCAGATCCGCCGTCGGGGAATGACCTCATTCTTGGTGAGCAATGCCACCCGCCCCGAGGTCCTGGCGGATCTCCGGCCCACGCAACTATACCTGAGCATCAATGCCCCGGATGAAGAGATGTACCGCCGGGTCTGCCGGCCCGCCGCAGACCTCTGGCCCAGGGTGCTGCAGTCTCTGGAGGAGCTTAAGGATCACCGCTGCCGCAGCGTCATCCGCCTGACATTAGCCCGCGGCCTGAATATGCAAAGGCCGAAGGACTATGCCCGGCTCATAGAAAAAGCCGAGCCTGACTTTGTGGAGGCCAAGGCCTACATGCATCTGGGCCGCTCTCGCGACCGCCTGACCCGAGAGGCCATGCCCTCTCATGAGGAGATCCTGGAGTTTGCCGGTGCGGTTGGCCGGGCCCTGGGCTATGAGCTGGAGGCGGATGTGCCTTTGAGCCGGGTAGCTCTGCTTGGCAGCGGAAGGGTGAACCGGCTTATAGACATGGAATCGCCATACTAAAAATTGGCTCTTGGAGAGCGCTCCGCCAGTGCGCTCCTCCAGTGGGAAAACTATTTTTGTGTGTAGCCCACACCCATCCACTGATATCAATGGCCAAAGGGCAGAGGCGGGCGGAAAGCCACAGGTGGTGGCATGGACGGTAAAAAAATCAGGATCCTGTTGGTGGAAGACAATCTGGTGGATGCAGCTGTCACCAGACGGGTCCTGAAGCATAACCATCTAACTGACCTGATCCTTGCCGCCAATTGCAAAGAAGCCCTGGCCCTTCTGCAAGCAAAAAGCCAATCCGATCTGCCCCAGCTCATCCTTCTGGATCTCAATCTTCCCGACATCAGCGGCATAGAGCTTCTCCGGCGGATCAAGAAGGATAAGAGCCTTCATGAGATACCTGTGGTCATATTGACCATGTCCAATGAAGACCAGGATATCCAGAAAAGCTACGACCTGGGCGCCAGCAGCTACCTGGTCAAGCCCATATCCGATGAGGCTCTGATGCTGGTCATAAAAAAGCTATTCTCCTCCTGAGACCAGACGACGGGCCGCCTCGAGATTCCCCCTATCATCCCGCCTTTCATCCTGGGGCGTCTCCAGGATCATGGGACGGCAGGAGAGCATGGGATGGGTGAGGATGGCTCGAAATCCCTCTTCTCCGATCTGACCGAGGCCGATGTGCTCATGTCGGTCCAGATGGGCTCCCAGGCCTCCCCGGCAGTCATTGAGGTGGATGAGATGCAGGCGCTCCATCCCTATGCTCGCTTTGAACTGGTCCAGGGTTGACTCCAAAGCCTGGCTGCTCTGAAGGTCATAGCCTGCTGCATGAAGATGGCAGGTGTCAAGGCACACGCCCAGCCGCGCTTTCTTTTCAGACAGAGCATCAAGGATATCGGCAATCTCCTCAAAGGTGCTGCCCATGTTGTTCCTGGTCCCGGAGCTGTTCTCCAGGAGCAGCATTGTAATGCCCCCGCTGCCATCAAGAGCAGCCTGAAGAGCCGCGACTATCCTCTCTTGGCCCCTTTGCTTTCCAGCTCCAAGATGGCTTCCCAGATGGGCTACCAGATAGTGGAGGCCCAGCATGCGGCATCGTTCCAGCTCTGCAGTCAAAGCCTGTATGGATTTGTGGTAAACTTCATCTCTGGATGAGGCCAGGTTGGGCAGATATGGCATATGGCCCACGGCTGGATCAAGGCCGGATCGTCGGAGATTAAAGATGAAGCTCTCTGCCGATTGGCTGGGGATGGGGCTTGACTTCCATCCCCGGGGATTGGAGGAGAAGATCTGAAATGTGTCACAGCCCTTGTCTTTAGCACGAGAGACGGCCTGGTCAATTCCTCCCGCCACAGAGACATGCACGCCCAGTCGAAGCATAGATCAGATTCCTCTCGCCTTCAGATCAACCTTGCCCCGATAGCTAAATTAAGGATAGAGTATGGGAAGCTAGAAGGCAACAGACCGGACTCTTCCCGCGCCAAGCCCTCGCCGATGATGATAAAATATGCTCTGAATTCATGATGAGCCCTATGAGTCCTGAGGCATAAAAGGGCGAAAGCCGGCGCAAAAGAAGAAAGAGCGGGCTGGAATTAAGGAATCTGGTTTTTTGGTCAAACCGGGTGAGGCAGCTTTGCCCCCGCCCATCGACTGATATTGTCTATCAGATTGAGCTCCACAATCTTGCGGGGATCATATAGCATCTCGGCCACTTCCTGGAGCTTAAAGCTCTTCTTCGCCCCACTCCTGTCCACCACCTCCAGATTCTCCTCGGGCATGGACTTGCCCGTCTCCCTCATCATCCCTGCCAGGTCGGAGCAGGCATTTTTCAGATATTTGATGGAGAATTCGGATGTGGGCTTTCGGTCGCTGAGGTTTCGATTGACCTCTTTGATGGACCAGCACATGGTGAGGATATCCCTGTAAATCATAAGTCCCCCTAGAGAGCAGGGTGGATATTTAAGCGCTGTGCAAGGCGAGAGGAAAAAGGTGGGGCTGGTGAGATTCGAACTCACGATCGACGGGTCTCTCCGATACTGAAAGCACAGCCGGAAAACGGCAGGCTGATAAAGCCCATTTCAGTGCTCCAACGGATCATCAACAATCTCCCCGTCGAGAGATCTCAGTAGACCCGTTTCTCATCATCAAATTATACCGCTGGAGCCCGTCGCCCTACCTGGCTAGGCCACAGCCCCGGTTTTTTAAGCGGGCCGAGAGGGATTTGAACCCCCGACCTAAAGGTTAAGAGCCTTTCGCTCTGCCTGACTAAGCTACCGGCCCGGACCATGCAAGGTCGATGCTAGATATATACATTTCGGGTGGCCGGCCCCATCACAGCACCGCTGCATTCTCTTGCCCATGATCTTTTAGCTGACAATTCCAGACGGAAGCAAATGGCAAACGGATGAGACAAAAAAGAGATATAGGGAGAAGAGCGCAGCCGCGCCCCCCCCGTCCTTAAAACTGATTGATGTACCTTTCGACCTCCCAGGGGTGGACAAAGGTGTTGTAGGCCTCCAATTCCAGGAGTCCCAGGCGCATGATATTCTCATATACATGCTCGCCCAGGGCGTCGCGTATGACCTTGTCCGCCTCCAGGCAGTCCAGAGCCTCCTTGAGGTTGGCGGGCAGAGTGGCTATGCCCATAGCTTTTCTCTCTCCCGGGCTGAGGTGATAGACATTGAGGTCTACCGGATCTCCCGGATCTATGCCCCGTTTGATTCCGTCCAGGCCGGCGGCCAGGATAACAGAGAAGGTCAGATAGGGATTGCAGGAGGGATCGGGGGAGCGGAATTCAATGCGCGTGGAAAGGCCCCTGCCGGAGGGGATCCTTATGAGAGAGGAGCGGTTGGGACCGGACCAGGTGATGTAAACCGGGGCCTCAAATCCGGAGACCAGTCGCTTGTAGGAGTTGATGAGGGGATTGGCTATGGCGGTGATGGCCGGAGCATGCTCAATCAGTCCGCCCACGAAGAACCTGGCCAGGTCGCTGATGCCCCATTTGGTCTCCGGATCAAAGAATGCATTCTCTATACCCCGGAAGAGGGAGATATTAGCATGCATGCCGGTGCCGGCTGCGCCATAGATGGGCTTAGGCATGAAGGTGGCCCGCAGGCCATTTTGCATGGCTATGGTCTTGGTCACATACTTGAATGTGACCACCTTGTCTGCATTCTTCAGGGCGTCGTCATAAACGAAGTCTATCTCATGCTGGCCCCGGGCTACCTCATGATGGGAGGCCTCGATGGTGAAGCCCATCTGGATCAGGGCCCGGACGATCTCGCGACGGACGCCCTCCGCCAGGTCCACCGGACCGAGGTCGAAGTAGCCGCCGAAGTCGTGGGGGACCGTGGCCGAGCCGCCGTTCTGCTTCTCGAAAAGGAAAAACTCCAGTTCAGGGCCTACATTCATCTTGAAGCCCATCTCCCTGGCCCGTTCCAGCTGGCGGCGCAGAACATGGCGGGGGTCTCCTGGGAAGGGCTTGCCGCTGGGCAGGTGTACATCGCAGATCACCCTGGCCTCATTGGAGCCGTCCTTGTTGCTCCAGGGAAGGACGCTGAATGTGGAAAGGTCCGGTTGCAGGACCATATCCGACTCCTGAATCCTGGCAAAACCCTCTATGGATGAGCCATCAAAGGATATGCCGCTCTTGAGAGCTTTTCCGATCTGGGTGGTGGGAATGGCCACGTTTTTTACTATGCCCGAAATATCCGTGAATTGCAGCCGGAGGAACTCTATGTTCTTCTCCCTGATCATTTCAAGGACCTGCTCCTGTGAGTACATGACAATACCATCTCCTGGGCGGGACAGCAAAACAATCCTGACCCGTGCGCCGGGGCGCGAATCGCAATGCGAACTGGCTGTTACCTGCGCTTTTATATAGCTAACCGATGGGGAGGAATGACCATTCCGGCGGGCCGGGCAATGCCGGCAATTATGCTTATTTAGGGTTAGGCTATTGATAGGGATTCGGATAGGGATTTGATTGTCCGGCAAGAGAGTCTTTGTGGTGGATGCGGGAGGCAGGGGAAACGCCATAGCCCATGCCTTCGCCAGAAGCGGCGCTGTGGAGAAGGTGTTCGTCTCTCCCGGCAATGCGGGAAGCGAGATGATGGACAAATGCCGCCTGGCCCAGGTGGAGGGCAGGCCACCGAAAAGCATTCCCGAGCTGCTGGCATTCGCCAAAGCAAATGAGATCGATCTGACCTTCGTGGGGCCGGAGGGCTATCTATCCGAGGGCATAGTCAATATCTTCCAAGAAGAGGGGCAGAGGATTTTGGGTCCCAAGAAGGAGGCGGCGGTCCTGGAGAACAGCAAGTGCACCACCAAGGATCTTCTGAAAGGCCTTGGCGTGCCTGTTCCGCCCTGCAGCAACTTCGATGATCCCGCCGAGGCGAAAGAATATGTGCGGGCCTTCTGCGCCGATAATCCCGGCCAGGGGCTGGTGGTAAAAGCGGATGGCCTGGCGGCGGGAAAGGGCTCGGTAGTCTGCGCCGGAGATGAGGAGGCTCTGTCCACCATAGAGAGGATCATGGAGAGCCCCAAGCTCTTCGGAGCGGCGGGGGATAGAATCGAGATAGAAGATAAGCTGGAGGGGCGGGAGCTGATGTTCTTTGCTCTGAGCGATGGAAAGAGCGTTCTGCCCCTGGAGTCGGCTCTGGACTACAAGCAGGCCTTCTCGGCGGAGGAGGCGGTGGCGGTGCGGCTCTTTAACAAGCTATCCGGCAATCCCAATCTGGACAACAATCCCAATACCGGAGGCATGGGGGGCTTCTCGCCCCATCCCTGGCTGGACGGAGAGCTGACAGAGAAGATCATGAAGAAGATCGCCATTCCCACCGTGCGCGGCTTCCGGGAGGCCACGGGGCACAGCTACGTCGGCGTGATCTACTTCGGCTTGATGATATCCCAGGAGCGGGAGCCGTCGGTTCTGGAGATCAATGTGCGGCTGGGCGATCCCGAGGCCCAGGTGATTCTGCCCCGGCTGGAGACGGACTTCTACCAACTCTCGGAAGCCCTGCTGGACGGGAATCTGGGAGGCGTGCCCTTGCAGTGGTCTAGGGATTACTGCCTGGGGATCTGCGCCATATCCGGCAGAGCAATCAAGCCACTCACCTCCGGCGCTGCCGGAGGAGGGGAGCGGCCCGGCTATCCCGGAGAGCATTACACCAATATGCCCATATCCGGCCTGGAGAAGGTGGATCACGATGTCCTGGTCTACCACAACGGCACCGCCTTGGGCCAGGACGCCTCTGGAAAGAAGCGGCTTTTCACCACTGGCGGGCGGGTGCTCACCCTGGTAGGCCGGGGAGAGAGCCTGGCCCAGGCCAGGGCCAAGGCCTATGACAATATCAAACGGATCAGGTTCAACGGCATGCGCTACCGGAAGGACATCGGAGCGGGGTACGTCTAGGATGATCATCTTCGGACTGGAGGGCACAGCCTGGAATCTCTCCGCTGCATTAGTGGATGAGGCATGGGTTCTATACGAGAAGGCCGCCACCTACGTTCCTGCTAAAGGCGGCATCCATCCCCGCGAGGCGGCCCAGCATCACGCCGAGCATATGCCGAAAGTTGTCGGGGATGTGATAGGCTTCGCCCGGAAGGAGGGGCTGAAGATGGACGGCATTGCCTTCTCCCAGGGGCCGGGGCTGGGGCCGTGCCTGCGGACGGTGGCCACGGCGGCGCGGGCCCTCAGCCTGCGTTTCGGCCTGCCGCTCGTGGGCGTCAACCACTGCGTGGCCCACATCGAGGTGGGCAAGTGGCAGTCCGGGGCCCGTGATCCGGCGGTGATCTATGTCAGCGGGGCCAACTCCCAGGTGCTGGCCTTGCGCCAGGGGCGATATCGAATATTCGGCGAGACGCTCGACATCAGCGTGGGCAACGCCATCGACAAGTTCGCCCGCTCCGTGGGGCTGCCCCATCCGGGCGGGCCCAAGGTGGAGGAGCTGGCGCGCGGCGCCAAGGAGTATATCCCCCTGCCCTATACGGTGAAGGGGATGGACCTCTCCTTCTCCGGCCTGTCCACCGCCGCCACAGAGGCGGCGAAGAAGCACGACCTGGCCGATGTCTGCTACAGCCTGCAGGAGACGGCCTTCGCCATGCTGGTGGAGGTTACGGAGCGGGCCATGGCCCATGCGGAGAAGAAGGAGGCCATGCTCGTGGGCGGAGTGGGGGCCAACAAGCGGCTGGGGGAGATGCTGGAGATCATGTGCCAGGAGAGGGGGGCGAAGTTCTTCCTCCCGGCCCGAAAGTTCATGGGGGACAACGGCTCCATGATCGCCTATACAGGGCTCTTAATGATGAAAAGCGGGGTGAGGACGCCGCTGGCGGAGTCGAAGGTGAGGCCGGGGTATCGGACGGATGATGTGATGGTGAGGTGGGCGTAAATCGTATCCTTACGCAATGGAGTAAGGACTATTAGGTGTTCTCCTCCGCGCCCACGAGGTAAAGCTCCACCAAGGCATTAGACGGATATCCTTAAAACCGGAGAAGAGGAGATCAAGAAAGAAGGCTGGTAGCAATTCTTGCGGTGATGGCAATTGGACTATCTAATGTATCCGACCGTTCTTAATGACTCAATAATGTGCCCCATAATTCCTATCCCCTCAATTAATGCTACCTTGCATAGCGATTTGCCTTATTGGGCTCAATTTCTAGCTAGCTTTGCTGGCCTATCAGGAATCGTTGCCCTTTTTGCCACGGGTATTGCCATTTGGTATAATCACTTTAGAGGGCCAATCATAAAATGCTCAAATATTCGATACCTGCTTTTGAGTAATGGCGAATCTGGTAGAACAGAATATAGTGCCAGTATTTACCCGCAACTAAATTTCACCAATATTGGAAGCAAAATTGGGACAATAGAAACTCTTAAACTCGAATTGGTTACGGAAGAAGGACTCATTTTTGAATTTGTCCCATATATTGATAATATGGACCTTAGGTTCCTTCAAGAAGGAAACGATCTGCCAGCGGCATTTGAGAGCCCTCTGTACTCATTTACAATTCCATCAGGTGCCAGCGTGCCCAAGAAAATTCTTTTTGTTAATACCAGCGACTTTAACTTCGTTAGATCAACATATTTATTAAAAGTATTTTATAACGTATCCGGCAGCGAAGAATTTCAGTTATGTTCTCAAAGGCGCATTAGACTCAATCAAAATATAGCACAAAACCAGTGGTTAGTTTCGATTGACCCATTAGGAACCACAGAATTTTTTGAGTTCCCACCCAGGAGGGTGGTAACTCAAGTGAGATTAGAATTAAATCCATAAGATCATTAAGCGTGGTGGCCAGCGCAAGAGGTTCCTCGACTATCCTGGCAGTCTCTGGCTAAATTGTGCGCTGGCCAAAAGCGGAGATTTATAGCCGCAAACAATGTGGTCGCAAAGCTGGAGAGGAACGCCGCATGCATCCCAGTGCAAGTTGCCCAGAGACGTGTGCTCACTGGTGGAAAAGCAAGCCCTCAAGCCCGCCACAGGCCGTCATGTGCTGGAAGAGGTGGAAAACTTATGAAGGCCTCCCGGAGACAGCAAGGGGTCATGGAGACCATTTCTATCATGCACTCATCTTGAGTTCGATCTCACCCGCCGCGATTGGCCTTGCCGGAAGTCTCCTCGCTCGATACTCTTCCATGGCTCGATCTATTTTCTCGGATACCTCCGGCGTGAGATACGCCTCGCCGCAGCAGCTACAAACCAGAGCCGGGACTCTCTTGATGACTGCCAGGTCATCTCCAGCCTTCAATACCAGTTCAGTAAGCCCCTCTCGCAGCTTGCCTCCACAGAGGGCGCATATATCCGAATCCGTCATGGTCTCCACTTTCATTTCAAGGTCCTCTTCTCGGCTATGAGGATCAACGCTCCTAAACCTCGATTGAGCCGAATGCTTAAAGAATTGAATTGATAACAGATACAAAGGGATTTGTATGGCTCGCAACAGTTCACGGCGGATTGGACCTCGCTCCCTGAACGAGATTAAGATTCTCCTGCAGCAGCATAAGCCAGAGCTCTCCGAGAAGTGGAAGGTCAGGTCCCTGGGCATCTTCGGCTCCTATGTCCGGGGCGAGGCCAGGAAGAGCAGCGACCTCGATCTGCTGGTTGAGATCGATGACCCGAAAATGGGGCTGCTGAAGTTTATAGCTCTGGAGAACTATCTCAGCGATCTGCTGGGGATCAAGGTCGATCTGGTGGAAAAGCAAGCCCTCAAGCCCAACGTAGGCCGTCATGTGACCAATGATGTGGAAAGCGTTTTTTCTATGGATGAGGATTTAGAGAGCAAAGAGGAAAAACCCAGCCCTTTCTACGAGTCGGACCAGGACATGACCGATGAAAAGATCGCAGGCGGTCTGATGGAGATAACCGCCCTTTCGCTTGCAGATGTGCTGGAAAGCGAGCCCGATTATGAATAAGATAAATGAGACGAGTTGGATGGCCTTTATGCTTTGCTCTTATTCAGATATCGCAATAATGAGCTCCCGCCAGCCTCACTTTTTGTACATTGACATGGATGCAATGCTCATTGCATCCCCATCCTAAACCGCCACCCTGCCAGCCCCCCTAGCCAGGCCATGCGCCGGCCGCAAAGCAGAGATGGCCGCCGCCAGCAGTGTGACCGCAAAGCTGGCCAGGAATGCCTCATGCATTCCAGACTGAAATACATCTAAAGATGCTCCGCTCATGCCTCCACCGTAGAGGAAGACCCGGAACATGACCTCCTCAGGAATGCGGCTGAGCACCAGGGGAAAGACTATGGCGATGCTCAGCATCTGCCCGGTATTCATGAGCATGGAATTGATCCCTGCCGCAATGCCCCTTTTCTCCGGCGCCACCGAAGACATGATGGCATTGGTATTGGGCGAGGCAAAGAGCCCTGAGCCGCCTCCCATCAGGGCCTGGTAGAGCGCCAGCAGCCAGTAGGGCGTGCTGCTCACCACCGTGGCCAGGCCCACCAGCCCTACGGCGGAGACCAGCAGCCCAGCAGTGGCCAGTCCGCGGGAGCCGTATTTATCCGAGAGATAACCCGAAACCGGCCCCACCAGCATGAATGCCGCTCCGAAGGGGGCCATCATGATCCCCGCCCAGAGGGGATCAAGGCCGTAGGGCCCCTGCAGAAAGAAAATCAGGACAAAGAGCACTGCTCCCCGGGCCAATCCGTTGATGGCATTGACCACACTGGCATAGGCGAAGAGCTTCTCCTGAAAGAGCCGAAAGTCCATCATGGGCTCTTCTGCCCGCCTCTCCACCACATAGAAGGCCACGAGGCCAGCCAGGCCCAGAGCGAAGAGGAGATAGACATAGGAGACATCGATGAGCGGGAAGGCCACCAGCGAGGCGGCCAGGAGCAGGGCTCCCAAGCCTATGGAGAAGGTGACGCTTCCCGACCAGTCGAAGCGCTGCCTTTCGGGCAGGGAGACCGGCTCGCGCAGGCGCAGCACTCCCCAGATCGTGCCTGCGATTCCCAGGGGCACATTGATCAGGAAAACCAGTCTCCAGTCGATAGCGGTCAGGATTCCTCCTATTACCGGCCCCATCAAGAAGCCGGCGGAAAAGGCGATGGTGTTGATCCCCAGGCCCAGGCCTACTCTACCTTTGCGAAAAGCGTCGGTCACAATGGCCGCGCTGTTGGTGAAGAGCAGCGCTCCCCCCACGCCCTGAATCATGCGGTAGAAGACCATATCCCATCCCTGGAACTGGGGCTGAGAGAGGCCGGATAGGAGTGAGCCCAGTGTGAAGATGGCAAATCCGGCGTTATAGAGTCTCTTTCTGCCGAACATGTCCGCCAGCCTTCCCACCACCGGCACCAACGCTGTGGTGATGAGCATGAACCCCAGTATTACCCACATTATGGTCATGAACCCGGCATGAAGCTGGGCCATGATATCCGGCAGGGCTATGAGCAGAGCCGAGCCCTGAATGGAAGCGAGAAGCGCGCCTACTGTGGTCACGGAGAGGGCCGTCCACTCATAACCGCGCCAGCTATCGGGATCATTTTCCATGATGAGGCGGAGCAGATGCTTCCGGCTGATTTGTATCTTGCGGCCAGGAGGAGAGATAGCTGCATCTCTACTGCTGTCTCTTCCAGGCTCCGGGCTATTCATGGCAGCCTGGGAAATTTGGTGCTGGGCGAACTGCCCAATTGGCAGAGTTCTGGACTATCCATCCTTTTCCCCGCCTGCGAGCTGGCCGCGCCAGTGCCTAAGAATGAAAACTGCCAATATCCGATACTGCCTCAGTGCCTATCTCCAAAGCTGCTAAATGGGAACCCTCCAGGTTAACTTTAAATATTTTCCAATGATCTAATTCATTCATTGTTGTCCTCATGGGAGAGATGAATTTTGAAGCCAGAGACTCAATTCAATGCTTTAACCGATCTTGTGCAATGTAGCTGGCTAAAATCCATCGGAGCTGTGTTTTTGGCTGCCTTTCTTGTGTTTTCAGGCCTGATTTTCCTGGCGGATGGACTATGTTCAACGGATCGGGCCCCGTCGGATGAAGAGCTAATAGCACAGCGATTCGAAGGCTTGAGAGACAATCCCGGAGAGCTGAGGGCATTCTTCTTGGCCATGCCCAAAGGAGGGGATATCCATAATCATTTGACAGGAGCCATTTATGCCGAGGATCTGATAGACGAAGCAAGTGCTCAAAATCTCTGCATAAATCTGGACAACTATACCGTCTCTCCCAAATACTGCGGATCGGCTAATTCAGAGCCAATCAAAAATTCCTACTCCGATTCAAAACTTTATGGCCAGATAGTTGATGCTTGGTCCATGAGGGACGATGAGCTACTTGATGAGAGCAAAAGCGACCATTTCTTCAACACCTTTGGGGTCTTCGGAGGAGCAACAAGCAATACCAGCTCAATACTGGCAAATCTCCGTTCCAATGCTTTCCGCGAGAATGTGTCCTACATTGAGATCATGACCGGAGCAGGCTCCGCAGCAGCTAATCTGGGCAGCAAAACAGGCTGGGATGATAATTTTTCTATATTATATAGCAAGCTGATCGACAACGGCCTTCCTTCAGTATCCCAGAGCTTAAGCAATTATATTATCGACACCGAACGAAATTCTTTAAGCATCTTGGAGAATAAGGGTGATCCAGGAAAAAATGTGACTGTCCGATATATTATATCCGCTACAAGGACCATGTCCAGAGAAAAGGTCTTCGGCCAGCTTGCCGCGGCTTTTGACGCAGCCAACAGATCGGGCTTGGCTGTAGGAGTCACTCTTCTGAGCCCTGAGGACAATTATATTGCCAGAGAGAATTATTCTCTGCAGATGAAGATGGTCGAATTCCTTCACAGCGTCTATCCCAGGGTAAACATTGCCCTTCACGCCGGGGAGCTGACTCTCGGGCTGGTGCCCACCACCGACCTGCGCTTCCATATCAAAGAGGCAGTTGAGATTGGACAGGCATCAAGAATCGGCCATGGGGTGGACATAATGTGGGAGCACAACTCCGATCAAGTTTTAGAGGAGATGGCCAGAAATGGCGTGGCTATAGAGATCATGCCCGTTAGCAACAAAATAATCCTGGGAGTCACCGGAGAAGACCATCCCTTTCCGGTATACTTCAAGCGCGGCGTGCCAATAGTCCTTGCTTCGGATGATGCCGGTGTGCTGCGAACAGATCTCAGCGAGCAATTTGTCATCATCGCCAGCGATTACCCCCAAATTAATTACCAGGATTTTAAGAAGTTTGTGAGGAATAGCATCGAATATAGCTTCCTGCAGGGCAGAAGCATTTGGTCGTCCAAAGGAGACTACTCTAAATTGACTCCCGAATGTGCAAGCTGTCGTCCTGGATCCAAGCAGATCAATGCAAAGTGCAGAGCCATCCTCGACAGCAGCGATAAAGCTGCAATGCAATGGAAGCTTGAAGGAGATCTCGCGGCATTTGAGAAAGTATATGCAAAAGGAAAGCAAGACCTGGAATGTAACTCCTTGAGTCTTTCCTACCCCCGTGCTCCAGAACCTCCACATATCCTCATTATCCCAGCCTAAAATGATACCAGTGAGCGCCGGAATGACTACCTCAAAAAACAGCCCTTTCGCTTGCAGACGCGTTGCAAAATGAGCCGGCTTATCAATGAAGACCTGAGAATGGCCACATGATCAAGGTGTCACCCTCTCGAAATAGAATTAGTTATTTAATCCATCAAGTATAATACGCATCATATTTCAAGAGCATCAGTGGCTCATCCCAGCAGGTGATGAAATGAATAGTCCGGAAGTTTTTCTGATAGCCTTTTTATCAATAGCATTGATGGCAGTGCATCCAGCGCTCTGCCAATCGGAGAACGAAAGCATAGCAGCAAAGCTGAACCTCCTGGTGGAGCAGGACAGAGAGGGGATCGTTAACGCCACCCAGGAGCTGGTGAAGATCAAGAGCGTCGGAGACAATCCCCAGCCCGGCGCTCCCTTCGGGGAGGGCCCGGCCAAGGCTCTGGCCAAGGCCCTGCAGATGGCCGAGGATCTGGGCTTTGCCACCAAGAACCTGGACGGCTACATAGGCTACGCCGAGTACGGCCAGGGAGATGATTATGTGGCCGTCCTGGCCCATCTGGATGTGGTACCGGAGGGAGAGGGCTGGAAGTACCCCCCCTACGGAGCCGAGATTCACGACGGCAGGATCTACGGCCGGGGGGCCATAGACGACAAAGGCCCTGCCGTGGCCTCTCTCTATGCCCTCAAAGCAGTGCGTGATGCCAATCTCTCCCTCAGCAAGAGGGTGCGGGTCATCTTCGGCTGCAGCGAGGAGACGGGCGGCCCCGATGTAGAGCATTACCTCAAGCAGGAGACGCCGCCCGTGACCGGCTTCACCCCTGATGCCAATTTCCCGGCCATCTATGCCGAGAAGGGCATCATCTCTCTCGATCTGGTCAAAGACCTGGCAGTTGAACAGACTGGAGATATCCGGATCATAAGCATCCAGAGCGGAACCGCCTACAACATAGTCCCCGATAAGGCCGTTGCAGAGATCATGGCCTCCCATCCAAATCAGGTTGCCGAAGCATGCCAGCAGTTCGCAAAAAGGGCCGGCTACAATCTCACGGCCAGTGTGGGCCCGGCAAATCTCTCCATAACCTCGGTGGGAAAAGCAGCCCACGGCAGCACTCCCTACAAGGGGCAGAATGCGGCAATGCAGCTCTTTGCTTTCCTGGCCACATTGGATCTAGCCAAATCGGATATGTCTGAAGCCATCCGATTTGTCGATGCCAAGATCGACATGGAGACGGACGGCAGCTCTCTCGGCCTGGCCATGGAGGACGAGCCCTCCGGCAATCTCACCCTCAATGTGGGATTGGTCAATGCCACTATGAAGCGCATGACCCTCGGCCTGAACATCCGCTATCCCGTCACATTCGCCTTCGATGAGGTGATGAGCCGGCTTAATCAGAGCATCGAGGAAAGCGGCTTCATAGCAGTGGTCTCCCAGCAGGTTCAGGGTCCGCTCTATTACCCCAAGGACTCGCCCTTGATAGCGACCTTGACCCGGGTATATTCCGAGCAGACCGGGAGAAACGACAGCGCCATAGCCATTGGAGGGGGAACCTATGCCAAGGAGATGCCCAATATCGTGGCCTCCGGGCCCATGATGCCCGACCAGGAGGAGGTCGAGCACCAGGCCAATGAGTACATCGACATCGACCAACTGGTCAACGTCACCAAGATCTACGCCCAGGACATATACGAACTGGCAAGGTGAATGTGGCAGAGAAAAAGCAGCTAATAGGATGGTCTGAAGATCCTTCGTCAAAGATGCCGTTCTGAAGAGGCGCAGCGGAAGGCTGCTGCCTTCTCTTTCTCTTCAGGCTTTTCTTTCTTTTCAGCGCCTAAGGCCCCAATTGAGTCTATCCTTAATCAAGTCCGTCCTTAATTGAGGCTATTTCAGGCCATCCTTTTTTGGCTCAGGATGTCCATAACCTTTTTTTCTACCCGCCCAGCAGGATGGTTACAGCTGCAATTACCATCCCAATGACGGCGGTGCCAAATCCCATGATCATCCTGGCGGATGCGCTCTTCTCATATGCTCTATGGTATCCAATTATGAAAAGCAGGCAGATTCCGAGCATATTGGATATATTCAGGGCAGTCTTCAAATTTTCCACTAAAAAGAAAGGGGAAACAACAGCAAGGCCTGCTACCGTAGAGATAACAAATGTGGCGGAAATTATGCTAATGGCATCCCGTTTGGATAGTATCCTTTTTATTCCGACTTCGTCGAGATACTTCATTAAATTCATGTATAATTCCATCCTCTTTTCATAGTTTATATTTCTGAGGATGGTATCATCAAGCTGTTCCCTTATGAGCGGTATTGCATCATCTCTGTTTTGTCCCGACCTGGAGAGATCGACTATCTTATTTTCCATTCTTATGTTGTACCTTCTCTCCCAGGCATAGAATAAACCGTCTGCTATCCCCCAGGCCATGCAGCAGAAGAGGGCAGGATAGATGATCTCCCAGTATGCCGCCTCATCGATGGCATCATAGCCTCTGAGGACGCTGGTAAAGGTCATGGCGATTATCACGGCATAGATGGCCTCAGCGCCGGCCCAGTACCTGCCGATGTAATCAGCAAGTTTCATGATCATCAATCCCTTTCGGCAATCTTCTCTAATCATTCCTCAATTTGCCGGACGACAAAGGTATCGGAAATTCTATTGAACAAGCGCTGCTTGCTTTCTCGGCTGGTGAGCCAGGCAGCCATGCAGTCAATGGGCAAAAGAAAGGCCTTTCCAAAGCTTTCCACAGCAGCGTCAGCCAGTCCGATATCCTCTCCCGATCTGCCGGTGACGGCTATATTCATGACCATCTTTCCCAGCGATTGCCCTCGGTAGCCCTCCAGTGCCGTCCAATAAATGAAGAGCATAAGGGAATGCAGCAGCGCTCCATCATACCCCAGAGCCTCCAGCTTCAAAACCATCATCACTCTATGCCAGAGAATTCCAATGAGCATGATATCAATCAGCCAGGCCCAAAACCGGTCTTCCCAGCTTGCCAGGGCTAATTCATTATCCTCGCTCCATTGGGAAATCTCGCCTGCCCCGTTTCTGCCCATTTCACCCTCTGCTTTTCTGCTTTCTCTCCTGGCTCAGGTTCTGTCTTAGCTCACGCCTTCTTCTTTTTCTTATACCAGTATCCTCCGACAGCACCAATTATGACCAGGAGAACGATCGCAGGCAGCAGCTGAGATGATGATGCCTCTTTGACTGTCACCGGTATCTTCATGCTCTCCGAGATCACTGTATCTCCATAGACATCGGTATACTTGATCTCGCTATTGATGCCATACTCTTTGGGAGTTGCATCGGAGTCGACATCGATCTTGAAGACCACCGTCTTCTCCTCTCCCGGCTGCATGCTTCCGATAAAGGCCTGATCATCGGTGGAGGAGAAGGGCTTGAATATGGACAGCCTGGCCACTGCATCCCTGATGGGATCCTCGCCTATATTTCTGTAGGTGGCAGAGACTTCTTCCTTCTTGGTTCCGGCGGATAGGATTCCCGAGGCATTCAGAATCTCGAAGTCTGCCTCTTTCTTCACTGTTATGATGATAGGCACGCTCTGATTGGCCTTCTGATAGACATAGGACTCCCGATAGTTGACCAGACTCTGGACCCCTCCATCGGTGAGAAGCTTGGCGGCATAGACCCGGACATTGTCCTGATAGTCATAGGAAAGATTCAGTTGAAGGGAATACTCTCCCGCCGGAGCATGCTCTCCGATCTTTATGCTGAACTGGAGCGGCTCTTTGGTCTTGTCTCCCGACTTAAGTGACTCCACCACCTGGTCCCCGGACTTGACCTCAATCTGGGGGCTTTGAGAGCTGAGGGTGGCGGTGATCCCCAGGGCGGTAGGCTTGGAGTACTCCTTTTGCAGCTCTGATGCAGCCAGTGCGTATTCTTTGGGATTTTGTGCAGTCTGGTCCTCTTTAAAGCCCAGGATCCGGCCATAGTTGGTCAGATCCAGGTAGACTGTGACTGTATCTCCCCGCCCGAACTCATCCGTCCCGGAGATACTGGCGGATATATCGGGACCACCCTGCATGGTGTAGTAATTGTCTCCGCCCAGCTCATAAGGAATATAGGTGCTCTGGCCGGAAGCTGCAGCCAGCATTGCCGGCGCCAATAACGCCAAAAATACGGCCAATTTAACCAAATTGATTTCCATAGATCTTTCTCCCTGATCTGCCAATACCGATTCGATGTTTCTCATCCGCTAATGCAATTTTTTCTATTATCCAACGGCAGAATTTCTCTTATTATGTCTCTTCCACCCGGCACCCGCCGTGGCCTCACGCCTGATCTCCGCCCGGATCATGAGCACCACCAGAACGGTGAAGGTGGTGAGAAGGGCGAAGACCACCGACAGGACTGTCACCAGCCCGAAATTGCTGATTATATTGAAGGGCGAAGCCACCAGAGCGGCAAATCCACAAAATACGGTCATTCCCGAGGCCAGCAGTGCCGAGCCTATGCGGTTCACAGTGATCTTCATCGCCTCGTGGGGATTGCCGACATTTTTTAGCTCCTCATAAAAGCGCTCCATCATCAATATGGCATACTCAGAGCCTACTCCCAGCACCAGAGCGCCCAGCGTCGCCGTGAGGGGAGTATACTTCAATCCGCCATAGTACATGACCAGCCCCATCCAGCCGATCACCACCAGCATGGGCAGCACCACAAGGAGGGCTTTGACCATATCCCGGTAAATAATGAGAAGTAGCATAAATATCAATATCAATCCAAGGATGGTCATCTCCAGCCTGCCTTCCGCTAATGCGCTTTTTACTGAATTATTAAGCACAATGTCGCCGGTATCCACAACGAAGACATCAGGAGGTGGCGTCATCCAGTTCATATCTTTCTCCAACTCCACAACAAGCCTGGCAATTCCCTCCGTTCCCAGGGTGGTTTGTGAGTTGCCGATGTTTACATCGATGTTGGCGGTATTGTGGCCGCTCAGATAGGCCCTCTGAACCTCCTGAGGCAGAGAAGCTATTATGAGCCGAACTTTTTCCTGATCCTCGGGTATCTCGCCGCCGTTAACTCCTTTAATATAGGTGGCTATGCTTGTGGCGCTGACAACCGAGTCTCTGGATCGGATCATGTAGCCGGCAAAGTCGTCCATCCACTTGAGAATCTCAGGATTAGTGATATCTTCCGCCTGGACGATGTATTTGATGGAGTCCGTTCCGCCAAAGATGCTCTTCATGTGATCCAAATTTACCAGAGGAGGAAGGTCTTGAGGGATGAAATTCTTTTGATCAGCTTCAACCTGGACCATGGTATCGGTGAAATTTCCTATGAGGCCAAGGGCCAATGCCACGACCAGAACCGCCCGCCATCTTTGCACCACAATAGTGGCGGTCTTCTCCAGGTGGCTGCCGATGGAAGATGTATCTTCCCCAACATCTTTTCCACCCTTGCTCCGGGGCCATCTTTTCTCCGCGGCATAGAGAACGGTCATGTTGACAAAGAGAGCGGATAGATAGCACATGACCAGGCCAATGATGCAGGTCTTGCCGAAGTCCTTGATCATGGGCACAGGGGAGCTGAGCAGGGAGAGAAAGCCGGCCTCGGTAACCAGCAAGGCGATGATTACCGGCAGGGCCACATTGTTTACGGTATTGACCGCCGCCTCAAAGGGACCGAGGCCACCAGAGCTTTCCTCATGCATCCGGTTATGAAACTGAATGGCATAGTCTATTCCGATTCCTATGAGCACCGGAAAGGCAGCAAAAGAGACCATGGTCATGGGTATATGCAGGAGGCCCATAGCTCCAAATGTCCAGATTATTCCTAAAAGTACAATTGGTATAGGAAGAAGCGACCATCTGACATGTCGGAAGACCAGGAGAAGGGCAAAGACCATCAGCAATGCCGCCAGGGCAAATACCTTCCCGTTGCTCTTATTCATCTCTTCAACTATTGCTGCCTGAAAGGCGGGATCTCCGGTGATGGTTGTGCCGTAGTCTGGTGGAAATTTTGCATACTTTATGGCCTCATCCGTCTCGGAAAGCAGTTCATTTCTCTGGGCATCGTTAAGGGTGGTGGGCATGCCTACAATCATCCGGGCATGGCTGCGATCGGCCATAACTGTGCTGAGTTGATAGGGACTGGCTGTGGATAGAATTTCATCTATCCTGGTTTGGGATGGTATCTCTCTTATGCCTCTGCTCTTGAACTCGACATCTACCACCAGATCGGCCAGGCTTTGCACGCTGATGACATTGTGAACCTGCTTCATATGATCGGATAGACGCAGGCCGGCTCGGAGAGCCTCTTCTTGGGCCACGTCGTCTGCTTCCATTAAAATCACTATGGTGTCAGTGCCGAAATTTTCCTCGTAGAGGTGACTGAATATCTTATATAGAAGCGAGTCTTTTTCCACCATGCTCTCAGTGGTCATTCCCTGGCTTTCTACCTTCTGGGCGTAATGAATGGAGCCAATGGTCAGGAGCAATGCTGCCGCTATTATTATTGCAGGATTATTTGCGATCCATATACCAAGTTTCTGCCATCCGGTCATGGATTAGATGCCTTCTACTCAGATTTCATGATAAGAGGTGCAACATATTGCCTAAAATTCGCCTGGCCTTAGATCTTAAGTAATCGCCTTTAAAGGATAAATAACTTTTTCTTCAATTTCGGGTTCAAGCCGTTGACGGAATTTAAAGGGCTGGAATAGATTTATAGTATCTTTCAAGAGAGCCCAAAGTCGATCATATGCTGCTCTGACCTCCTCTCAATCCAGAAAAGCCTTCTCCAGAGCCTCCCTGAGATCATCGATGCCAATGGGCTTGCAGAGGTAGTCGTCCATCCCCGCCTGGAGGCATTTCTCCCTGTCTCCCGCTATGGCATGGGCGGTGAGAGCCACGATCTTGGGGCCGTCATCCGGCCATCTCCTCCTTATCTCTTGGGTAGCCTCGAGGCCGTCCATCTCCGGCATCTGAACGTCCATCAATATCAGGTCATAGGATTTCGCCTCCAGGGCAGCCAGCACCTCCCTCCCGTTGGCGGCTTTGTCTGCATCATATCCCAGCTTCTTGAGCATGAGCAAAGCCATCTTCTGGTTGACCGGATTGTCCTCTGCCAGTAGTATGGACCTGCTGTCCATCTTCTCCGGTTGCTCCTCGGCTGGAACGATAGCCTGCTGCTTTCTAGCCGGCTGGAGCGATCTATGGGCTACGAATGTAAAGTGAAATGTGCTGCCTTTTCCCGGAGTGCTCTCGGCCCAGATCCTGCCCTCCATCAGCTCCACCAGCCTCTTGCTTATGGCCAGGCCCAGGCCGTTTCCGCCGTATTTGCGGGAGGTGGAGGCATCGGCCTGGGAGAAAGGCTTAAAGAGACGGCCCATGGCCTCTTCAGATATGCCTATGCCGCTGTCCCGGACCTGAATGTGAATCTCATATCTTCCCTCGCCTCTTTCCGATGCCTGAGACCTGACCTCTATTCCTCCCCTCTCGGTGAACTTCACCGCATTGGAGAGCAGATTGACCAGAACCTGCCGCACCCTGGTCTCATCTGCCTCGATGGTCTCAGAAAAACCATCCTCGGCACGATAAGAGAGCTCCAGGCCTTTGTCCTGAGCCAGGCTGGATATAAGGCCCATAGCATCCCTGATGCAGGATTCCAGATTGAAGGGACGCCTCTCCAGATCTATCTTCCCCCTCTCAATCCGGGAGAAGTCTAGGATATCGTTTATGATGGAGAGTAGCGACTCGCCGCTCTTCCTGATGGTCACCAGATACTCCCTCTGTTCCGGGCTAAGCTCGGTGCCCAAGACCAGGCTGGTCATTCCAATGACTACATTCATGGGCGTCCTGATCTCATGGCTCATATTAGCCAGGAACTCAGACTTGGCTTTTGCCGCAGCCTCAGCCTCGTCCCTGGCCCTCTTCAGATCCTCTTCTATCCGCTTTCTGGCCGTTATATCCAGGGCAGTTCCAACCACCGCCTCCCTGGATTCGTATGTGGCAACGGCTCCGAAGACCTGTACGTCCACGATATTCCCGTTCTTGGTGACGCCTCTGAGCTCATAGTAATCAGCACCGTTCCTGGATCCGCTCGCCCCCGCCGACGCATTTGACAGCCCATCAGCTATCTTCTCCAGCTCTCCGGGAGCTGCTTCCAGGTCTCTTGGTCCCATCTTGCCTATCATCTCCGGGACGCTGTATCCGAAGATCTCTGCAAATCTGGGATTGACATACTTGAAAATCCAATCCTGGACGATATAAACCCCCACCAGAGACTTCTCCGTGAGTACCCTGAACTTGCTCTCTGATTCCCGCAGGGCCATCTCAGTCTTTTTGCGTTCCGATATATCCAGGAATATTCCCCGCAGCCCAACTATCCGGCCGCTCTTCTCCGCCGGTATGATGTAAGCAATGGCTGGAAATGTACTTGCATCCTTTCTGACCAGAGCGATCTCTCTGACCTGGGGATTGCCCTGAATTGCCTGGCATATGTCCTCATTGATCCTCGTTCTATCCTCTTGAGACACAATCTGGAGCACATTCAGACCTGCCTGGAGGTCCTCATGGGTATAGCCTAGGGCCTGGCTGCCGAAACGGTTTATGAAAAACAGATTGCCCTTTCCATCCATCTCGAATGCCGTCTGTGGCAGTTGAAGGGAGAGGTCCCTGTACTTGCCCTCGCTCTCCTTCAGCTCCCGCTCTATTCCCGATCGCATCCTGATGTTCAGGACGGAGATTATGACCAGGCCCAGAACGATGGAGAGAAGCATAGTGGCCAGGGTAGGCATCAATGATTCATGCCTCTCCGGGATCGGCAGGCCGGATATGGTGACGATTGCGTCTTTCGGCAGAGAAGGTTCGCCTATGCTATGGATTGTCATCTGCTCCCGGTCAAATCTGAGAATGGCTGAAACATTCTGGTTTTGGGGCAGTACCTCTCCCCGCCTGGCCGCGGATGCAGCTGATGCCGCCCTCTCTCCCAGATCTCTGCCTGAGGCAAGGCTCCCTCCTACAATCCCCTGCCCCAGTTGGAAGTCCCAGAGGCCGTAAACAGGAGTCCTGGAGATGGAGCTGATTATGCTTTTCGCTTGACTGCAATTAAAATCAGCCTCCTGCCCGGAGAACAGGCCGCAGAGGAGGAGAATGCCACTCTCATGAGCCGCTTCCTGGCCGGCTGTACGGTTCAAGCTCCCTCTGTCCGGGGCTATCTCGACCAGGGACAAATTGAATCGGCGGCTGAACTCGGGTGCCAGATCAGACAGCTCTTCCGCCAAACAGCGGCACTCCGCGGTATCATCCAGAAGCACCAGAATCTCACCCGCCTGAGGATGCAGCTTATGCATCGCCTCTAGTGTGCCGGAGAGATCTGCATTAAGCTGGATCAAGGTGGTCCTCTCGATTCTGGGATTGGTGCGGCTAAGGCTGCATTCTGGGGCCGTCATACCGGCCAGGATAAGATAGGCGTCAGGAAAAAGCTCATCTTTGTGAGCCAGGGCCAGGGTGCAGGCCGGTATATCAAAGGCTACGACCAGGTCTATAGACCGGTTGAGCCTCTGCCGGGAATACTTGTAGCTATAGAGATCCAGGATCCGCTTTTTATAAATCTCATCTGGCCAGAGCCCGCAATCCATATGCTCGACCAGAGGTGGCGGAGAGTCAGTATTGTCTTGCTGGAAATTGATCATAAAAGCGTCCTTCTCCTCCTGCACCCAGGGGTGGTCGGGAGAATAGGAGAAGAGCAGGAGAATAAAAGGTTCGTTGTCATCAGCCAATGCTGGTATGATCCAGATAACTGCCAGGATGATCAGGCACAATGCCTGGCGTAAAATGTTGTATAAGCCCGTATTATTCATAACGGCAGACACGGATTGCAGTCTCCAAATTCCATCATTGTCCGGCGATGACCTCCCTCTCCTCTCCAGAGAATTAAAGATTCTGCCGGTAAGATATGCAATTAAATATCACAATCAACCCTTTAAATTAATATGTTCTTAGTGGGCTCTAACTATAAAAAGCTCTCTTCAGGAAGTGCAGGTGCAGGCGAAAATTAATAATGCCGGCCCAATTCCTATGTCCTTAAGAGTGATTCCCCTATGAACGATAGCCGGTCAAGGACCATCTGGTGGGACCAAGGCCTATGGCTGATAGATCAGACCATTCTGCCGGAAGAGATGCATCCTCTGAAGATCAACAGCATCAGGCAGCTCTTGGAAGCTGTCAAGTCTCTTCGGGTCCGGGGTGCACCGGCGCTCGGAGCTGCCGGTGCCTATGGAATAGCCTTGGCTGCCCAGCTGTGCAGGGCGGCAAGCGCTCCGGAGATGATGGCCGAGCTGGAGACTGCCGCCGGGATGATCCGGTCAGCCCGGCCCACGGCGGTCAACCTCTCCTGGGGGGTGGACCGGGCCATGAAGGCTGCCGCCTGTGGCGAGAGCCGGGAGGAGATCCGAGAGAAGTCTCTTGCCGAGGCGGAGGAGATTGCGACGGAGGATATTCGGGTCAATCAGCTCCTGGGAAAATTCGGGGCCAGGCTGCTCCGGGATGGGGACAATGTCCTCACCCACTGCAATGCCGGGAGGCTGGCCTGCGTGGGTTGGGGCACGGCCTTGGGAGTGGTGCGCTCTGCTATTGCCGAAGGCAAGAAGATCCACGTCTATGCTTGCGAGACCCGGCCTCTGCATCAGGGCTCTCGCCTAACTGCCTGGGAGCTGACCGAGGACGGGATACCGGTGACACTCATCTGCGATAGCATGTCCGGCAGCCTGATGAGAAAGGGCAGGATAGACAGGGTCATAGTGGGGGCGGACAGAATCACCAAAGATGCCGTCTTCAACAAGATCGGAACCTACAGCCACGCCGTCCTGGCCAGGCATCACGGCATACCCTTCTATGTGGCGGCGCCGCTTTCCACATTCGATTCCGGCCACGAGGAGGCGGATATCACCATTGAAGAGCGCGATCCTGAGGAGATATGCATGCTGAACGGAAAGCGGCTGGCGCCGACGGGCATAAATGCCTACAATCCCGCCTTTGATGCCACGCCGCTGGAATTGGTGAGCGGCATCATCACCGAGAAGGGGGTCTTCCGACCACCGCTCATGCCGCTGGTGTGAGCGGGCAGAAGGCATCATCGATAAGTGTTTAATCAGCCAGCCAAAATTCCCCTTATGAACTTCGATATGGCGGTCATCGGCGGCCTGGGCTTCTCCCTGGAGGGCCTGAAGGACGAGGTGGATACGCCCTATGGCAGGGTTCCCATCGTACGCACCAGGATGAAGACAATCAAGGTGGCCTTCCTCCCCCGCCATGGAGAGAGCCACCTTCCCCCCCATCGGGTCAACTACCGGGCCCTAATCTGCGCCGCTAAAAAATCGGGAGCCGGAGCGGTCATCTCCATCAACAGCGTGGGCAGCATGGCCGGCCATCCTCCCGGCAGCATCTTCATCCCCTCCGACTTCGTGGAGTTCACCTCCTGCCGCTCCAATACCTTCTTTGACGACCGGGCGGTCCATGTGGACATGAGCCAGCCCTACTGCCCCCATCTTCGCGCCGCTCTGATCCAGGCGGCAGATGCCGCAGGCCGGCAGGCAGCGGAAGGGATCTATGTCTGCGCCCAGGGCCCTCACCTGGAGTCGCCGGCACAGATCAGGATGATGGGCCAGTTTGGGGATGTGGTGGGAATGACCGGCTATCCCGAGGTGGTCTTGGCCAGGGAGGCGGGGCTGTGCTATGCCTCCCTCTGTGTGGTCACCAATCCCGCCGCAGGAATGGCGACAGAGGGCAGCCTGGCACTCTCCGGCATCTCCGATCTGATGGAAAAATGCCACGATGCGGTCCTGGAGATTGTGCAGCAGACGGCGCAGATGCTTCCTGCCGAGAGGCCCTGCTCCTGCGGCAGTGCTCTCCATGATGCCCGGATTTAGCTGCCGGGAGAAAGGCGGGAAAGATTTGAAGGCGATCATCCGTGCCTGAGCTTCCCGAGGTGGAGATGGCCCGAAGGCTGCTGCAGGCCGGAGCCCTGCATAAGAGGATCAGAGCCATAGCTGTCAGAGACTCGCGCATCCTCAATTCCGTCTCCGCTCAGGACCTGGAAGGCGCTCTGTCCGGGAGGCAGCTGTCCTCTGCCATTCGCCACGGCAAGAGGCTCTTTTTGCAGATCGACTCCGGACTATGGCTTGCTCTCCACCTGGGCCTGACCGGCTGGCCGGTTTTCCTGGAAAAGGGCGACGCAGAGCCCCGCCACACCCGTCTTCGGATCGACTTTGAGGGCGGGACAGCCCTGGCATTCGACGACCTCCGCATCTTCGGGGAGGTGGGGCTGACAGAAAGTCCGCAGGAATTCCTGGCCCGGCGGGGCATCGGTCCGGATGCCCTGCAGATGGAAAGAGAGGCTTTCCTGGCAGCCATGAGCGGCAGAAAGGGGAAAATCAAGCCGGCTCTTTTGGATCAGGGCCTGATAGCCGGCCTAGGCAACCTCTATGCTGATGAGGCTCTCTTCCAGTCCGGCATCTGCCCCCAGGCCCGCAGCCTAAAGCAGGAGCGTCTGGAGGCTCTTTATTCCGCCATCCAGGAAGTGTTGATGACATCCCTTGCCTCTAATGCCGATTTTGAAAAGCTCCCCGACTCCTACCTGCTGCCCCATCGCCGTCCGGGAGGGACCTGCCCATGGGATAGCACTGCTCTGGGGAGGATCAAGATCGCAGGCAGGACCAGCTATTACTGCCCGTTGCATCAGAAAAAGTATTGAGAATCAGAGATCCCTCAGGATTTCATAGCCTGGCCAGGATCTTCGCAGAACCGGGATCGGGTCAAAACAGGCTTTTGCATATCCTCATTTCTCGTCTTTAAAGGACAGATCTATCTTGACTCTGTATTCCGAAATCTTACCATTATCTATCTTTATGTCCAACTCCTTGACCGCCGCAATCCGGAGATCTCTGAGGTTCTCCGAGGCCTCATCTATGGCATTTTTAACCGCATATTCCCATCCCATGGGATCCTTTCCAACTATCTCTATTATTGAATACATCTCATTATCTCCCGGTTGATACAATACGCTCCTCTATTGATTGATATAATTTTCCAGCCCTTATAGAATTAATGCAAATTCGGATAGCTCTCAGCCATGCGGGGCCACTTAAAGGAAAGGCGGGCTTTTCGGCTCATCTACCTAATCCATTATTCAATTTTCTCTGCTCCTGCTTGAGTACAGTCTTTTTCAGAGCCGTCCTTCTGGCATAGTCCAATTCGCAGATCTCGCGCTCGGCCAACTCTCTCTCCAGACCACTATCCACTGCCAGGATCCTTCTGTCGGAGATGGCCCCCTCTTTTTCGGCGGCTCTTATCTCATGCCTCAAGCAGTGATAGGCATAGTCGACATTTCGGTGCTTATGCTCGCAAGCTCCTCTGATAGGGCCCTTGGTAATGTAATAGACTGTTTCTTCACCCATATGCTCTGCCTCAGCTTCTTATCCTTCCCAAACCGCTGATCACCGCTACTGCGCCAGAAGAAAGCATAAAGCACGACTCGCCTTCTTGACCGTGGGTATTGCTTTGAGCTCTTATCTATCTTTCCGAGGCTGCCAAGCGGCTCAGCATCTTCTCGCAGCGCTGCACAATGCGCTCCAGTATATCCATATCATAGCTCTGGTGCACGGGCACCAGTATATCTGCCTCCATTCCCGCTGTTTCAGGAGCAGCGGTCAGGCCGTCATCCGATGTATTCAGATGCAGATCCTGGGCCAGCTCCTCGATCATGGGAGTGAGGGGGTGCACCGGCCTGGCGGCAGCCGCCCTCTGCCGGAACCGTGCCAAAAGCGAGTCGATCTCCGCAGCCAGGGGCTCGACATCTCCCGCTCCCGCCTCCAGGCAGATCCTCTCGGCGCTCACCTTGAGCTGGGTGAGGCTGCGGACCCCTGCCTCCAGCATAGGACCGGAGTAGATCTTCCCCACCCGTTCCCTGTAGCCCGGTGCCAGCACCAGGAGATCTATCTCTTTCAGCCGCTCCAGGTCCAGGGCCTCCGGCTGGTAGGGATTGACCAGCACATAATCCAGGCCCAGCCGCAAGGCCAGGCTCTCGTACATGGGCGTTACCCCTAAGAGCTTGCGATCCCGAAGCAGGGCCCTCCTGATCTCCTGGGGGCTATCGGAGGAGATGCCGAAGTAATCGGCAAAGCCGCGGGTGGTGGAGAGCAGCTTGGTATGGCCGCTCTTCTCGGCATTGATCAGCCCTCTCTTCTCCAGCTCTTTGACATGATCGTAGCTCTTGTTGCCCCGGATTTCCACCAGATGGCTCTGCTTGATGGGCTGCTTGTAGGCGATGATGGCCAGGGTCCTGATCAACGGGGCGGCGATCTCCTTGGGGGCAAAAGAGATGATTCGCCCCGCCAGTGCGTAGCGAACCTGCATGGAATAGCCATCCCCGATTCTCCTGATCTCCAGTCCCGATTGGCGGGCGGCATACTCTGCAGCCAGCTCCTCCGCCAGCCTCTCTGCCTGCTCATTGGGGCGGCTGGATAGACCGGCAAGCTCCTTTACGCTGACGGTTCGGCCCGAGGCGAATAGTGCAGCCTCAATTGCCGCTTTGGCCATGAACTCTTCAGTCAATACTATCAATGCAATCCTTGCCTACAGGATGGATTTAACTTTGCGCCATAACGCTCGCCATCTTTCCTGCCTTTGGCCAGATATCCGACGTTCTCTGCCCAGGGCAAAAGTCTGTTTGTCAGCTAATCAAGACAATTTTAGTTAAATTAAGCTTACTGGCGTTGGTTTGATATATCTGCAGGCCAGGGTGAGTATCATGCCAGAATGGATTTACCCTGATTTCAAGCCTATTCCAAAAAGGCCCCTCTTTCTCTGCATCATATCCAACACCGACACCGGCAAGATTCCCGGACTCTCAGCGGCTGGAACCAGCCCGAAGCTGACCGACTACACCCCGGGAGCCGATGCCGAGCTGGTGGAGACCAATCGCATCATCACCATGCCCGAGCTGCCCGAAGCACCGGGAGGCTCACCCACCCCGGCCATTGTGACCCGAGCCGCCCTGAACCTGACCGGCGTTCCCAGCATGTTCGTGGCCTCCGGCCTGCGGCAGAAGCCGGCTGTGCCCTATGCCGAGCTGGGAGGAGAAGCGGGATGCGATATCCGAGTGGGGCCGGCAGTGCCCGCCGCCCGCGCCATCTTCGAGAATGCCTCTCTTCTGGGGCGCAAGCTCTCCCGGCTCTCCGACTGCGTCTTCATTGGCGAGTCCATAGCAGGAGGAACCACCACCGCTCTGGCCGTGCTGCGTGCCCTGGGCTATCAGGCCGGGGTCAGCAGCAGCTTCCAGTCCAATCCCACCGCCCTCAAGGAGGAGGTGGTGGCCCAGGCGCTCTCCCGGGCAGGGATTAAGGAGGGAGAACTCAAGGACCAGCCCCTTCGGGCGGTGCAGGAGGTGGGCGACCCAATGATGCCGGCAGCTCTGGGCCTGATGCGGGGCCTGGATGGCTGCCGTACCGTCCTGGCCGGCGGAACCCAGATGGCCGCCGTCCTGGCCCTGGCCAAGGCCCTGGACATCGGCGGAGATGTCTCCATTGCCACCACCAAATACATCATAGAAGACAGAACGGCGGGCTTCAAAGAGATAGTGGAGGCAGCAGGCAGGCCTTACTATTATGCTGATCCGGGGCTGGAGAGATCCAAGATACCACCGGTTCAGATCTATGCCCAGGGCTATGTCAAGGAAGGAGTGGGCATGGGAGGAGCATCACTTCTGGCCGGGATCTATGGCCTCTCTCAAGAGCAGCTGGTGGAGGAGACGGACAGGGTGCTCTTGACTGTGGAGCTGCCTAAAAGATGAGGGCAGCTAGGCTCCTATCCCCCGGCCGGCTGGAGCTGCAAAGCATCCCCGATCCCGCAGCGCCAGAAGGCGGGGCCCTGCTGGAGATCAAGGCCTGTGCTGTCTGCGGCACAGATATCAAGATAATCCATCAAGGCCACAGGGATCTGGTTTATCCCCGGATTCTGGGCCATGAGATAGTGGGAAGGATACGGGAGTTGGACGGATGCAGTACTGGCCCGGCGGAGGGAGATCTGGTCCAGATCTGGCCGGGCATCGCCTGCGGAAAATGCCGATCCTGCGGGAGGGGCAGGGACAACCTCTGCCGGGATATCAGAATCATGGGCTTCAACTCCCAGGGCGGATTTGCCGAGCTCTTGGCCCTGCCGGCAGAGAGCCTGTCTTGCGGGTGCAATCCATTGCCCGCAAACGCCGACTGCTCTCTTCTAGCCCTCTCCGAGCCTCTGGCCTGCTGTCTGAACGGCCAGAGCCACTGCAGCATCAGTCAGGACGATTTTGTCCTCATTTTAGGCGGCGGCCCCATCGGGGCCATGCATGCCCTCCTGGCCCGCTTTAGGGGCGCGGAAAAGGTGATGGTAGCAGAAAAGCTGCCGGAAAGAATCCGTCTTTTGAGAGAGAATACCGATGCTGTTGTATTCGATCCGGCTGACGAGCCGCTGCAGGATCTCCTGGCAGCGGAGACGGAAGGCCAGGGTGCCGATGTCATCATCTCCGCCAGCCCCCAGATGCCTATAGACCAAGAATCTCTCCATCTGCTCTCTCCTGGCGGAAGGGCCTGCGTCTTTTCCGGACCTGCTCCGGGGCACCAGCAAAAACAGCTGGACCTGCGCCGCATTCATTATCATGAAATCACCGTCTTCGGGTCCTATGGCTGCACTAGCCTTCAGAATAGCCTGGCTGTCGAGCTACTGCTCTCCCACAAAATCAGGGCAGACTGGCTCATCACCAGGAGAGCTTCGCTGTCTCAGATAGATCAAGCATTGGATCATTCTTTCCGGAGAGCAGGCATGAAATCGGTAGTATGCTTCTGACATTGGATTGCATTGGGGTGAATAGAGTGGAGGAGAGTCTGAGGTACTTCGGCAGCCGGGTGGACAGACTGATCCGGGGAGGCGATCTGAGCCGAGAAGAGGCTAACTTCCTTTTCCGGCAGATCCTGAATAATGAGCAGCCTGATCTGCAACAGGGGGCATTTCTTGCGGCCATCACCGCCAAAGGAGCCAGCGCAGGGGAGATCGCCGGGATCTGGGAGGCCATTTATGACATAGATACGGTCAAGGTTCGCCCGGAGGTCTGCGGACCCCTGGTGGAAAACTGCGGCACGGGTATGGACGGCATCAAGACATTCAACATCAGCACTGCCGCCTCACTGGTGGCGGCGGCAGAGGGCATAAATATGGCCAAGCACGGCTCCCGAGCCATTACCTCCCGGTGCGGAGCGGTGGACATCCTGGAGGCCTTGGGCGTGGATGTGGAATGCGATGTGGAAGTGGTGAAGAAAAGCATCGAGCGAGCGGGCATAGGCATATTCAACGGCATGAGCCCCAGGGTCCATCCTTCCGCCCTCTACCGGATCCTATCCCAGATCAGATTCGGAACAGTTCTCAATGTGGCCGGCTCCTTGGCCAATCCCGCCCGCCCGGACTATGCCCTGAGGGGAGTCTACTCCCGGGAGATGCTCAGGCCCATTGCTCAGGCCATGAAAGAGATCGGCTACAAGAGAGCCTTTGTGGTCCATGGCAGGAGCCAAGACGGCAATCGGGGCATGGATGAGCTATCCTCATTGGGCCGATCCTATGTAGCAGAGATAACAGAGGATGCAAGCATCATCGAGTATTCCCTGATGCCCCAGGATCTGGGAATAGGAACGGCGGAAGAGGGGGAGCTTCTGCATAGGGGCGGCAGAAAAGAAGAGGCTCAAAGCCTGCTGCGGCTTTTATGCGGCGGAGAGATGGGCAGCAGAAGGGAGATAGTCTGCCTCAATGCCGCCCCATTGCTCTGCATGGCCGGCCAAGCTGCGGATCTGCCAGAGGCCGTGGAGAAGGCGAGCGAGATCATCGACTCCGGCCGGGCGGTGAGAAAGCTGCAGGACTGGGTGAAGCACCAAAATCGGAACCCCGGGCCCAGGCTGGAGCGGCTGGAGACGATGCTGGAGGCAGCATTCTGCTGATCTCATGCCCGCCCTTCAAGGGAGCATAAACCATATCTATCTCCGCATCCAGTTGGCTGCTAGAATATGGACGATGATTTTAGGATAGAACTGGGTTCCTGATCGCTGTCTTAGGCATTGTCTCTGCCATCGGAGGATTCTTTTTGTCCCCGGCCATAATGGCACGATAGTGGGAATATATCAGGTGATAAGAGACGAAATTGCACTGGCGAAAGCATGAGATTTTACATCGAGACCTTTGGCTGCACCGCTAATATGGGCAACTCCCAGGAGCTGGCAGTAGCATTGCAGGAGAGGGGCCACATCCAATCCTCCCTGGATGAGGCGGATGCTATCGTGGTCAACACCTGCGCGGTTACAGAGAAGACGGAACGAAAGGTCCTGCGCAGGCTCCGTCTGCTGCAAGGGCCGAGACTGGTGGTGGCAGGCTGCCTGCCGGCGGCATTGCCGGAATCCATTTCCGGCCTGTCCTGCCGGGGGCTTCTCGGTCCGCTGAAGAGATCTTCTGCCAGGAGGATCGAGGAGCTTTTTGACCTCTTACGCCCCCGACCCAATCGTTCCGGGGCATCTTTAGGCAATACCGAGCCTGAGCCGTCTACGGATCTCTGCGCCATCGTCAATATAGCAGAGGGATGTAACGGCGCCTGTAGCTACTGCATAGTGAGAAAGGCTCGTGGCAGCCTGAAGAGCCGCAGCCCGGATCACATAGCAGCCCAGGTGGAGAAGAAGATCTCTCTCGGCAGGGTGGAGATTCAGATTACGGCCCAGGATACTGCATCCTATGGCTCTGACCGGGAAACCGATCTGGCCCGGCTCCTGAATATGCTGACGGCAATTCCCGGAGAGTTCATGCTGCGAGTGGGGATGATGAATCCTCGCAGCCTTCTCACCATCCAGGAGCAGGTCATAGGGGCTTATTGCAGCCCCAAAGTCTATCGGTTTTTGCATCTGCCGGTTCAGTCAGGTTCAGACCGGATCTTAAGGGAGATGGCCCGGGGCTATCATGCCCAAGAGATTCCGGAACTGGTAGAAGCCTTCAGATCCTGTTTTCCCGACCTATCCCTGATCACCGATGTCATCATCGGCTTTCCCGGTGAGACGGAGGATGATTTTGCTGAGAGCATGGCTCTGATAGAGCGCTTGCAGCCGGATAAGGTCAACCTGACCAGATTTTCGGCACGGCCGGGCACTGCGGCTGCAAAGCTGTATGATTTGCCCGACCGTATAAAGAAGAAGAGATCACGAGAGATGACCCGCTTATGGCTGGAGATCGCCGCCCGGAGAAATGAGCGATATGTAGGTGAGGTGCTCTCTGCTCTCGTCACCGAGCCGGGGAGAGACGGCACAATGAAGGCCAGGGCGAATAATTATCTGGGCATGGTTGTGAAGGGAAATCCCAAACTGGGATCTTTCATCGATGTACTGGTCACAGCATCCAATCCGTTCTATGTCTCAGGCCAGCTTCAGCTATAGCCAGTCGCGATAGAGATTTCGTTTAGTCGATGACGTCAATTTAAAATTATATAAATAAAATTATAGCAAAATTATAACTTCGTGATCTCCGGGCGGAGAGATCTCCTCCGGATTCAGAGCCCCAATCTTTTATCTTGAATTAGGATGCGCTACTACCTCCCACAACCATTAACCTTATTAATGAAGAAAATAATCAAACATGATTGATGGTTCTGAGACCTATTTCCGGCTATAAGGGCCCCGGTTTTTCAAATAAATTTGTCCAAGTGCCCACTGAGAGGATAGCCGGATAGAATCGCAGAGACATCAATGATTAAAGGAGGTTACAGATTTGGCTGACCAAAAAGCGACAGCAAAGACATCTGTCTTGCTAGAGGAGACGAGGATTTTCGAGGCGCCCAAAGATCTGGCTGAGAACTCCAACGTTATGAAATGGATGAAGGAGAAGGGATTCAAGAGCGAGCGGGAGATGCGCCTTTGGTGCTCTGCCAACTATATTCAGTTCTGGGGAGAGATGGCCAAGACCTATGCCGATTGGTTCGAGCCCTGGGGGTCAACCCTGGAATGGAAGCCTCCGTATGCCAAGTGGTTCGTGGGCGGCAAGTGCAATGTGGCCCATAACTGTGTGGACAGGCACGCCCAAGGGGCCAAGAAGGATAAGGTAGCCTATATATTCGTGCCTGAGCCCACCGATCAGCCCACTCAGAAGATCACATATGCCATGCTCGAGAAGGAGGTCAACAAGTTCGCCAACGGCCTCAAGAGCCTGGGTGTGGTCAAGGGCGATAGGGTCATGTTGTACATGCCCATGATCCCCCAGCTGCCCATTGCCATGCTCGCCATTGCCAAGATCGGCGCCATTCATTGCATTGTGTTCTCTGGATTTTCCGCCGGCGGCCTGAACAGCAGAATCATGGATGCTGAGGCAAAAGTGGTTGTGACTGTGGATGGTTTCTACAGGCGCGGCAAACCTCTCGCCCTCAAGCCAAATGTTGACGAGGCCACAGCAAATACCCCATCTGTGCAGAAGGTAGTGGTATACAAGAGGACAGGCGTAGAGGTCGCCATGAAGGAGGGCAAAGACATTTGGTGGGACGACCTGGTGGCGGGAAAGTCCGACAAATGCGAGTGCGAGAAGATGGACACCGAGGAAAGGCTGTTCATCCTGTACACCTCGGGAACTACTGGCAAGCCCAAGGGTATCGAGCACGTCCACGGCGGATATTGTGTCGGTCCGGCTCAGACTCTGCACTGGGTCTTCGATATTAAGGACAGTGATGTCTGGTGGTGCACAGCCGATATCGGATGGATCACTGGCCACTCGTACATAGTATACGGGCCACTCACATTGGGCTGTACCAGTATAATGTATGAGGGCTCTCCAGACTTTCCGGACCTGGGTCGGTGGTATAAGATAATTCAGGACAACAAGGTATCGGTCTTCTACACCGCGCCCACGGCAGTGAGGATGCTGATGAAAGCAGGAGACACCTGGGCCAAGAAGTACGATGTCTCCAGCCTGAGGTTGCTGGGATCTGTGGGCGAGCCCATCAATCCCGAGGCTTGGATCTGGTACAGGAACACCTTCGGTGCAGGCAAGCTTCCCATCATGGACACCTGGTGGCAGACTGAGACAGGCACATTCCTGGTCTCTCCCCTGCCCATCACTCCCCTCAAGCCCGGATCTGCGACCTTCCCCCTGCCTGGATTTAACATCGATATCCTGGACGAGGAAGCCAATCCGGTGCCGCTCGGCTCGGGAGGCAACATAGTCAGCGCCACACCCTGGCCATCCATGCTCAGGGCCTTCTACAGAGATCCCGAGAGGTACCAGAAAGAGTACTGGTCCACCTACTGGGAGATTCGGCCCGGCACTTATCTGGCTGGCGACAAGGCCATGAAAGATAAGGACGGATACTTCTTCATCCAGGGCAGGATCGATGATGTGTTGAAGATTGCCGGACACAGGATCTCCAACGCCGAGGTCGAGTCTGCTCTCGTGTCCCATCCCAAGGTTGCGGAGGCGGCGGTCATCGGAAAGCCGGATGAGGTCAAGGGAGAGGTCATTGTGGCCTTCGTCATCCTCAGAACCGGACAGGAGGAGAGCGAGGATCTGAAGAAGGAACTGGCCAAGCATGTCCGCTCTGTATTGGGCCCAGTAGCATATCCAGAGACGGTTTTATTCGTCAAGGATGTGCCCAAGACCAGATCGGGCAAGATCATGCGTCGTGTGATCAAGGCCAAGGCTCTAGGCAATCCAACCGGAGACCTGTCCGCACTGGCCAATCCCGATGCAGTAGATGCCATCCCGCTCATCAAGTGAGCGGGGAATAAATTTTTTCCTTTTTCTTTCAAATCCATTTGATAGATTGTCCTTTATGCAGCGTTTTCACAGAGTGTGGCATCCTGCGGTATTGAAATTTCTGCTTTGAGGCTAATTTAGGCTGCAATATGAAAACTTCATTATCAGATATTAACGTATATCTAGTAAAATAATGATAATAATCAATCATAGATTTAATTCACCTCGATAACTTTATAAATGAAAAAACGGGTTAATTATCGATCGCTACAGTATTCCCGATGGCTTCCGCTGGCCGGGTTTTTAGCCACAAGTATGAGAGATGGACCCTGCTGGTTGGCTGCTCCGAGGCTGCGGGCTGGCATCCAGACAGATGCGGGGCCTTGGGAAGAAGTGGGGATTTAAAGGAGGTTACAAAATTGGCTGAGCAAAAAGCAACAACGTCTGTTCTTTATGAGGAGACCAGAGTATTCGAGCCGCCCAAGGATCTGGCCGAAAATTCCAATGTTATGGCCTGGATGAAGAAGAAGGGCTTCAAGAGCGAGCGCGAGATGCGTGCCTGGACCGGCCAGAATTATATCCAGTTCTGGGATGAGATGGCCAAGACCTATGCAGACTGGTTTGAGCCCTATGCTCAGGCCCTGAGTTGGATTCCACCCTATGCCAAGTGGTTTGTAGGCGGCAAGATCAATGTGGCCTACAATGCGGTAGACAGGCATGCGGCAGGGGCCAAGAAGGACAAGGTCGCTTACATATTCGTACCAGAGCCCGTGGACCAGCCCACCCAACTGATCACCTATGCCGATCTGGCCAAGAGAGTGAACAAGCTTGCAAACGGCCTCAAGAGCCTGGGTGTGGTCAAGGGCGACAGAGTCAGCATCTACATGCCCATGATCCCCGAGACTCCCATCGCCATGCTCGCCTGCGCCAAGATCGGTGCCATTCACAGCGTGGTATTCTCCGGATTCTCCTCCGGCGGTCTTAACAGCAGGGTCCTTGATGCCGAGTCAAAGGTAGTAATCACTACAGACGGCTTCTTCCGGCGCGGCAAACCCCTCCCCCTCAAGCCCAATGTGGATGAGGCCACTGCCAACACGCCCAGCGTGCAAAATATAGTGGTGGTCAAGAGAGCAGGCATCGATGTGCCCATGAAGGCAGGAAAAGATATCTGGTATCACGAGCTGGTGGAAAAGCAGTCCGATGTATGCGAGAGCGAGAAGATGGATGCTGAGGACCGGCTGTTCATCCTCTATACCTCCGGAACTACCGGCAAGCCCAAGGGTATCGAGCACGTCCATGGCGGCTACTGTGTGACTCCTGCCCAGACCCTGTCCTGGGTCTTCGATATCAAGGACAGCGATGTCTGGTGGTGCACTGCCGATGTGGGATGGATCACCGGCCATTCCTATGTGGTCTATGGGCCGCTCTGTCTCGGTGCCACGAGCATGATATACGAGGGTTCTCCCGACTTTCCCGACTTCAGCCGCTGGTTCAAGATCATCAGCGAGAACAAAGTGTCAGTTCTCTATACCGCACCAACCGCAGTCCGCATGTTCATGAAGGCAGGAGACCAGTGGCCCAAGTCACATGACATTTCATGTCTGCGGCTTCTGGGATCTGTGGGCGAGCCGATCAATCCCGAGGCCTGGATCTGGTACAGAAACAACTTCGGCGGCGGCAAACTGCCCATCATGGACACCTGGTGGCAGACTGAAACCGGATGCTTCCTGGTATCGCCCTTGCCCATAACTCCCCTCAAGCCCGGCTCCCCCACATTCCCCCTGCCCGGCTTCAATGTGGATATCCTGGACGAGGATGCCAATCCCGTGCCCCCAGGCTCCGGAGGCAACATCGTCAGCAATACCCCCTGGCCATCCATGCTCCGCGCCTTCTACAAGGATGAAGTGCGGTACAAGAAGGAGTACTGGTCCACCTACTGGGACATCCGGCCCGGCACCTACCTGGCCGGCGATAAGGCCACCAAGGATAAGGACGGATACTTCACCATCCAGGGCAGGATCGATGATGTGCTGAAGGTTGCCGGACACAGGATCTCCAATGCCGAGGTTGAGAGCGCCCTGGTATCCCATCCCAAGGTTGCCGAGGCGGCGGTCATCGGCAAGCCCGATGAGGTCAAGGGCGAGGTAATCGTCGCCTTCGTCATCCTCAAGACCGGCATCGAAGCTGCTGAGGATCTCAAGCCCGTGCTGGCCAAGCACGTCCGCTCTGTGCTGGGACCGGTGGCCTACCCCGAGGTGGTCTACTTCGTCAATGATGTGCCCAAGACCAGATCGGGCAAGATCATGCGCCGTGTGATCAAGGCCAAAGCCCTGGGCAATCCGGTGGGCGACATATCCGCTCTGGCCAATCCCGAGTCAGTAGATGCCATCCCGCTCATCAAGTGAGCGGGATTGCACACCTTTTTTCCTGCCGATTCTCTGTCAATGCCTTTAAAAGGCCATTAAAGACTATTACTAATTTCCATTCGGATATTTTCCTTATATATGCCTCATTCGACCAATCATATCAAAAATTGATGATTATTAAAGACCATGAAGATTTTTATCGCGATAACTTTATAAATGATCCAGTAAGTCTCGGGGCAATGTTTCCCGAACCTTCCGCGCTTTGTGGGTGGTGGTCAAGGCATGACGAGAGAGAGGGATACTCACGATTCTTCAAGATAGGCCTGACCTTGGATCGAGGAGACAATTTATCATAAGGAGGTATGAAATTGGCTGAAACAGCAAAGACAGCTGCTCTGCAGGAAGAGACCAGGATTTTCAATACACCGCAGTGGATCGTTGAGCACTCCAATGCATTCCAGTGGATGAAGAAGAAGGGCTTCAAGACTGAGGCCGAGATGCGCAAGTGGGCATCCGACAATTACATTGACTTCTGGGACGAGATGGCCCAGACTTATGCTGATTGGTACCAGCCCTACACCCAGGTTCTGGATGACTCCGGCAAGCCCTACTTCAAGTGGTTCACCGGCGGCAAGATCAATGTGGCTTACAACGCCGTGGACAGGCATGCCAAGTCCGCGAATCGGAACAAGGTAGCCTACTATTTCATAGGCGAGCCCGTGGGCGACACCAGGACCATCACCTACTATGAGCTCTACAGAGAGGTCAACAAGATGGCCAATGCTCTGAAGAGTGTGGGCGTCGAGAAGGGAGACAGAGTCGTGGCCTACCTGCCCATGATTCCCGAGCTGCCCATCACCATGCTGGCCTGCGCCAAGATCGGTGCCATTCACACCATCGTCTTCTCCGGATTCTCCTCCGGCGGCCTGAACAGCCGTGTAAACGATGCCGAGGCCAAGGTTGTCGTCACCGCTGACGGCTTCTACAGGCGCGGCAAGCCCCTGCCCCTCAAGCCCAATGTGGATGAGGCCCTCAAGACCGCACCCTCGGTGCAGAAGGTAGTTGTGGTCAAGAGAACCGGCGTCGATGTACCCATGACCGAGGGACGCGATATCTTTTATAATGATTTCGTGGCCGGCCAGTCTGCCCAGTGCGAGACCCTGCCCCTGGATCCAGAGGACAGGCTGTTCATCCTCTATACCTCCGGAACCACTGGCAAGCCCAAGGGTATCGAGCACGCTCACGGCGGCTATGCCGTCTGCCCCGCTCAGACCACCTCCTGGGTGCTTGATGTCCACGATGACGATGTCTTCTGGTGCACCGCAGACTGCGGATGGATCACCGGACACTCCTACGTGGTCTATGGCCCCCTGTGCCTTGGCGCCTCCAGCATCCTCTACGAGGGCTCTCCCGACTTCCCCGATCTGGGCCGCTGGTGGTCCATAATTGAGCAGTATGGTGTCTCCGTATTCTACACTGCTCCCACCGCCATCAGGATGTTCATGAAGACCGGCGAGGCCTTTGTGAAGAAGTACGACCTCTCCACGGTCAGAATCCTTGCCTCCGTGGGCGAGCCGCTCAATCCGGAAGCCTACATGTGGTTCAGGAAGAACATCGGCGCAGACCAGGCTCCAATCATCGATACCTGGTGGCAGACTGAGACCGGATGCCACGTCATCGCCCCGCTGGCCATGACCCCCGAGAAGCCCGGCTCCGTCACCTTCCCCCTGCCCGGCATGAACACCGATATATTCGACGAGGATGCCAACACCGTGCCTCTGGGCTACGGCGGCAACATCGTCCAGAAGACCCCCTGGCCATCCATGCTCCGTGCCTTCTTCAGAGATGAAGTTCGGTACAAGAAGGAGTACTGGGACATGTACTGGCAGATCAAGCCCGGCACATATCTGGCTGGAGACAAGGCCACCCGAGACAAGGATGGCTACTGGTGGATCCAGGGCAGAATCGATGATGTGCTGAAGGTTGCCGGACACAGAATCTCCAACGCCGAGGTCGAGTCCGCTGCCGTATCTCACCCCAAGGTCGCCGAGGCTGCCGTGGTCGGCCAGCCCGATGAGGTCAAGGGAGAGAAGATCGTGGCCTTTGTCATCCTCAAGGATGGCGTGGCTGAGGCAGAGGAGCTGAAGAAGGAGATCTCCACCCACGTCAGGAAGGTTCTGGGCCCCGTGGCCTACCCCGACAAGGTCTACTTCGTCAAGGACGTCCCCAAGACCAGGTCCGGCAAGATCATGCGCCGCGTGATCAAGGCCAAGGCCCTGGGCAAGGAGACCGGAGACCTGTCCGCTCTGGCCAACCCGGAGTCCGTAGAGAATATCCCGCGCATTGACCTGTAAAGCCGGGATATCAACTTCTTTTTTTTTCTTGAATTATTCGCTCTGTTTCCTTCTCTGTTTTCCGGAAAATTGCTCTCGTTTGCTAAATAGCCTCAGCCGGAGAATATTCCTTTAGATCTGCCATAGAATAAAAATAATAATCTATATACGTTGAGAGACGAGAAAACTTAAATGCAATCAGATAAATTTGGAGGAATAAGCGATTTGCGATGTTCAATTTGTTCAGGTCCCATTCTTAAATGAATGGACGGTATCATAAATGCAAGACGTTGTCAGATACGGAAGAGTACTTGGCCAAACCGTATAATCAGGCCAATCGAAGGGAGGCAATTTTGTGGACTCTGTGCTCAGAAAGCTGGGATGGAACTCATTTTTCGGAGAGAATTTCAGAGAATATGCAATCGGATTCGAGCCGGGAAGGATTTCAAGGGTAAATAAAAATGAC
>JAGOLL010000050.1 GCA_017994055.1 Methanothrix sp. | reverse complement strand
AGGCGGATGAAACGGCGAAACCCTGTGGGTGCAAGCCAAAATAGAGCTGAGAACGCGGCCGTCCAGCCGAGCTCGGGTATGGCGCTAAGCTGAATGCCGCCAAAGAACAGAAGGGGGCTTACTCTCCTCACTCGTTAATAATTATCTCTCCAAGATGGAAACTGCTATTCTAAAGGGACCATAAAGCTATAGAAAGTGGCTGCCCCAATCAGTGGTAAATATAAATAGTCTTTATCCTAGCATCAGCCAGGTGCGACTCCTGCATCAGCACATGGATGGTGCTAGATACTGAATCTCCACATAGGCCATCTCGTCTCTTCTCGTCACCGTCTGCTCTGATCCCTTGCTAAAGGCTCTAGAGTACTTCCTGGGCTTATTCACCTCCTGGGCGGAGTTTGAGACCACCGACAGGCCTCTCTTTCCTTCGCTCCGGTATGAAGCGAAGCTATAGTCCGCCAGCAGATCTGCTCTGCCGGCTTTGCTGCCGTGAAGCTGAAGAAGCGGATAACACCCGGAATTATTTAGGATTAAGCCCTTGGAAAGCATTTAATATGCTGCCCGGAAAAACAAAGTCCAGGATAAAGATGTGATGACGATGCCGGAAGAGACTCTCTCCCTCCATGAAGAGCATATAATGGATCTCGATCTACTGGATCTACTAAAGAAGATCATCAGCTTCAAGACAGTAGCGCCTCCGGGAAACAATTATGAGGAGATTGTGGACTGGCTGGTCCCCCTCTTTCAGGAGATGGGCTTTTCCACCCGAAAGATGGCCATGCCCCAGGAGGTCTTTGCCTCCCGGTGCCAGGACAGCCGGCTGAGGGGGGACCGCTTCAATCTCAAGGCTGATCTGGAATTGGGCAGAGAGAAGACCCTGGCCATATATGCCCATCTGGATGTGGTTCCGGCGGAGGGAGATTGGGATACCGATCCCTTCCAGGCGGTTCAGAAGGAGGGTCGAATCTATGGCCGGGGCGTCTCGGACTGCAAAGGCTCCATTGCCGCTCTGATCGCAGCGCTGCGGTCGGTTCTGAAGACGGGCCGGCCCAAATACAACCTCTCCATCCTCCTGACCACAGACGAGGAGGTGGGCGGCTACTCCGGGCTGTGCTACCTCACCGATCTGGGGCAGGTCCAGGGGGATATGATGCTCTGCATGGACGGCTTTTGCGATGATGTGGTCATAGGAAGCAATGGCATCATAACCTGGGAGGCGACGGTTCATGGCCGGTCGGCCCATAGCGGCTCCAGCTTTTTGGGAGTAAATGCAGTGGAGAGGTCCATCCCGGTCATGGAGGCACTCATGGCTCTGAAGAAAGATGTGCAGAGCCGGAGGTCGGCTGTTCCCTCCAGCTCCGCCCTGGAGGCCCTGGGCATGAAGAGCCTCAAGCCCATGCTCAATATAACCATGATCAACGGCGGGGTGAAAGAGAACATCGTGCCCGACCGCTGCATTCTGAGAGGCGATCGGAGGGTCATACCGGAGGAAAGCATGGACGGGGCGATGCAAGAGCTGGAGAGCGTCCTCAAGCCTCTGGATGTCCAGCTGGACCTGAAGTTCTATCCCGGGTATCCGCCCATGAGCGTCAATCCCGATCATCCCTGGGTCTCTGAGGTGAGAGAAGCAGTGCAGAGGAGCATGGGCTTCTACCCCCGCCTCTCCGGGGCCCAAGGCAGCCTGGATCAGGCCTATGCCACGGAGAAGACCGGAATCCCCACCTGTGTCTTCGGAGTAGGCCGGCAGCTGGAGAGCAACATCCATGGCCTGAACGAGAACGTCCGTGTCTCCGATCTGATGGGATTCGCCAGGTTCCTGATCGAGCTGCTGCAAGCCTGAGGCCGGAGGACGGAATGGTAGCATAGGACACAGGCCGGGGCGGTGCGAGGCTTGAAGGTGATATCTGTGGTGGGGACCAAGAAGACGGGCAAGACCACTCTGGTCTGCGCCCTGGTCTCGGAGCTGGCCAGACACGGCCGGGTGGGAACGGTCAAGAACATGGCCACCCATCCCGTGGACCGGGGGGACACCAGGCGCCACTTTGATGCCGGAGCAGATGTGGTGGTGGGCCTGGGCCAGGCTCATCTCAGGGTCAGGCGAGAGAGAGGCGATCTGGATTCAGCCCTGAAGGAGATGGAGGCGGAGGGCATGGACTATGTGGTGGTGGAGGGATTCAAGCACAGCGATCTGGCCAAGATAGTCATGGGCAAAATAGATGCCCCCAATCTCCTGCGGAGGATTGACCTTGCGGATCTCAGTCCCGAGCTGGTCCGGGAGATGGCGGATATGGTCCGGCATATGGAGGACTATGCACCGGTTAAATAATCCCTGCTTCTGGATTTGAGTTCCCTCATAAGACTTACCCTTAACTAAATATATGATGGCTGCGGAGAGATAAACTAAATATCAGCAACGTTTAAATACTTTAGAAGATATTCACTATTCAAATAAACGGCTCGGAATACTACCCTCAATCGCATGCGCTTTATAACTGAGCCGTTTATCTCCTATTCTACCGCCTTTAGCTGTCCCTGAACTTCTCTATGGTCTGCCTGCGGCGATCCCATCGGATGGAGTCTCTGGCAATATCCTCACGCTCAATGGCATTTCGTCCTGCTCTGCCTATCTGCAACTCTTTATTCTTCCTCGGTCTCCCTCTCATTCGCTCACTTCCAGGCTCAACCTCAATTGCAAAACCTCATCCCAATTTTTGATATTCAGTTAAATTATAATAATTACCTAAGAGTATATAAATTTTTTGTTACAATATTAATATTTATTCCTCACATATTTCCTATGCTGGAATAAGAACGAACTGCATTACCCAAATCCATCCCTGTTCTGATGCGGATTTGACTGATTTGGATAAAAGTATAGAGACAAATAGATATAATTATATATTTTATATAAAGATGTTATAGAGCAATCTTCGCACCGAATAGGCAGAGAGAACAGTCCCCGATTAATCTGGCCGCGGTCCAGCATCTCCTCCCGACCACGATCATCCGCCTGCTCTCCGCTATGTGAAACCAGCAGATGGCTCCAGGCCGGCTACCTGATCTTGATGCATCAGCAGCTCGCCCATGACAATCCTTATTTTATCAGGCCGCTGAGATGCAATTTGCAGAGGCATAAATCGAGAGCAGAATCCATATCCCGGAAAGGTTAAAATATGGTCACTTAGACTTTCAATCAGGAAGTGAAGATGCTTGAAGTCCAATGCTGGTTTTGTGGGTTTTGATGGTACAGAGAATAAGCGAACTCTTCTGGCCTTAGCCCAGGTCAAGAAGGCGGCGGGAATCGAGGGTGATCTCAATGTCCTTCTCCGCAAGCCCCACGGCAGGGCCTTGTCCATTGTAGCTAAATTCAACCGCCTCTTCGGAGTCCGGGCCTATGTCAGCGACAATGCCACCAAAGAGAAGTGGGAGAGCCTGGGAGTCAAGATTGAGGGCGGCTATGACGACTTCTTCAAGGCATCCGATTTCTTGATGGTGGGCACCCCCGGAGACCAGGAGCTCCCCTACGTCGAGGCAGGCCTGGCCAATGGCTGCTTTGTCTCCCTTATGGGTGGCGCAGACCGACCGGAGCTCTTGAAGGGCCTGACCGAGGGCGGAAAGGTCAAGATAACCGACGAGCTTAAGGCTGACTTCGCCCGGGAGTTCTTCTTCGGCCTGGAGAACTATGAGATGTTCGCCCAAGCCAAGCCCGGGCTGGTTCAATGCACCAGCTGCAACACCACAGGCCTCTCTCGCCTGGCGTTGGCAGCAAGGCCCCTGGGCCTCACCGCAGTCCTTGGGAACATCGACCGGCGGCACGGCGACCCTCATACCGTGGTACGGGCCTCGCCTTCCGCCATCCAGTTCGGCAAGGGAGCCGGCCACCAGGGCACCGACGCCGGAACGGTCTTCGAGGAGGTCAACTTCTCCATTCGGGCCAGCAAGGTTCCCACCACGGTGCCCCACACCAACTTCCTCAGCCTGGTCTTCAAGGGTGATATAACGCCCGCCCAACTGGTGGACAGCCTGGCCAAGACCCGGGAGGTGGTGGTCATGCCCTACCAGGATGAGGGCAAGAAGCATGAGTGGACCAGTGAGATCCTGGAGGCTTACCTCTCTGCCGTGGAGAGGCCCATCAGCCCAGAGATCTTCGAGTTGATCGTATCCGATGCCATAATTCCATTCAAGCTGGAGGGCTACACCATCCTGCAAACCGTCTCCATGGTGGAGCAGATGTCCATAGCCGTTCCCAACCACGTGGAATCCTATCTCCTCTCGGCGGGATACCCATCTGCGGATGTGCATAGCCTGGTGGACAGGACGCTCGGCGTCATGCACGGCATCTGGCCTAACAAGCTCTCCTGCTAGGCCTGGTAAGGTCTTTTTTCCTTTTTTCCATGTCCGGAGAGCTAGAGGGTAGGCTGGTTGAGAGCAGAGTCAGCCTGAGCCCAGCTGCTCTTTCCGAGCTATACGAGCAGGGCTACTTCGGTCGGCCCAGGGGCAAGGGCCTGGAACTCTCTCTGGTAGAGGCAGCCTATCTTCTGGACCGCTCCCGAATCAGGATTCTCTCAGAAGGAGGCGAGCTGGACTTTCCGGCTCTATTTCAGAGGGCATCGTCCCTGGAGAAGGGCTTTGAGTTCCGATATGTGGTCTACAAAGACCTGCGGGAGCGGGGCTACTACGTCCAGCCGGGCCGTCCGGACTTCAGGGTCTACCCCCGGGGGGGCAGGCCAGGAAAAAGCCCGGCCGAATTCTACGTCCTGGTCATATCCGAGCGCATGCCTCTGCCCCTGCAGGATATCATGCAGCCGGTGAGGATGGCAGGGCAGATGAGAAAGAGGCTGATGCTGGCTATAGTGGACGAGGAGAGCGATATCACCTTCTATGAGGCCAGAGAGAAGAGCATGGTCGGACTGATGACGGAGAAGGAGGCCGGAGGCCGGGCCACCCTGCTCGAGGACCGGGTGGTGCTCTGGGAGAGGGAGGCATCCCAGAGGCTGCATGAGATAGGCTTCTATGGCAAGTCGGTGGGAGAGCGGCTGCAGCTCTCTCTGGTCGAGTCAGCCTATCTACTGGACAAGGGCCTGCTATCCCTGGTGGACCGATCGGGAAGAGAGCTTGACCGGGAGAGCTTTGCCGCCAGAGCCAGGCAGATAGAGGCAGACTTTGATTTGAAATATAGAGTCTACAGCGACCTGAGGGAGAAGAAAATGGTGGTCAAGACCGGCTTTAAGTTCGGAAGCCACTTCCGGGTCTACAAGCAGGTGCATGGCCCGGAAAAGGTGCCACACTCCGACTACCTGGTGCACACTCTTCCCGCAGATCACATCTTTCTGCCCCCCGTGCTCTCCCGGGCAGTACGATTGGCTCATTCGGTGCGAAAGTCCATGATCTTCGCCTATCCCCAGGAGGGAGAGGACCGAAAGGTGAGCTATCTGGAGATCAAGAGGCTCAAGCCCTGAAACTAAGTTTTAATACTACATGGGGAGTAGAGAGAAGCATGCCCAAGATCGAGGTGGATATCAGTCAGGACTTAAACGAGCGGCTGATGAACTATGTGGTGAGAAGCAGGGGTAGCCTCTATGTGCAGCGCTCAGATGTGATAGTCGAGGCCATAAAGGAGTACCTGGAGAGAAATGAGCGCAAGGTGAGGCGGGCCAACGGCTGAGATTCCGTTCTAAAGGATTTTTTTTTCCATCCGATTTTATCCATGCTGCGTTGGTGCTCTTAACCTGCAATATGTCAATATTCTCTGTTAATTTCCATTAATTTTTTGCCCTTTTTGGATAGTGACCCCTGGAATCTTTTAATAGCACTATTAAGCCCGGCAGGAAGCCGCTATATAGAGTTGCAGCTATCCCCTTAAATCTGCCAGAAATATACGGAGGAATCACTCCAAATTGTCTAATACTGTTAATTTGGGTCTATTAGGTGGTGGACTAGAAATATCCCAATCCTGCAATTCAAAAGGACCATGACTATTATCTCTCAGATCATTCTTCACAATCGTTCCGCCACCATTATCATGAATGAATATGCCATAATTTCCATTTTTATTTATGCGATTGCCTTTCATAATAGGACATGCAAACTCTCTTATCTCTACACCTGCTTGAGCATTATTTGATATATCATTATCCTCTATCAATCCTAGACCGCTCTCTGCGATCAGGATTCCGACATTTTTGCCATGATCAATGCGATTGCGATACAGAGTTGGATTGCCTTCCTCAGTGATCTCAACTCCTGAATGGGCATTGCCAGATATTGTATTGTCTTCAATGATCCCTTCTCCATTCTTATAGATCAGGATTCCTGATAACTTTCCATCCGAAATTCGATTATAGCGTATCTTAGGATTGCTCTTTCCACTTATTGCTACACCAGCATGATTATTGTTATAAATTTTATTATCTTCAATGAGGCCCATTCCCTTATTGTAAATAAATATTCCCATATCTTGGCCATCATAGATAAGATTGCGCCTCAATATTGGATTGCCTCCATCACTTATCACAACTGCAGGAAAAGCATTATTGAATATATAATTATCTTCCATAATTCCAGCCCCATTTTTAGATATCAAAATGCCGCAGTCTTTTCCATCATGAATGCGATTATGATGTACCTTGGGATTGCCTCCCTCAGTTATTTCCACTCCGGCGCGCTTATGGCCGAATACTTCATTTTCTTCAATAGTACCCAGCCCACCATACGATACTGTGAATCCCTTGCTCTGTCCATTTCTGAGTTTGTTGCGCCTTATAATCGGATTGCCCTCTTCTTTTATCTCTACACCTTCCAGGGCATTATTATAGATCTCATTTTCTTCGATATTTCCCTTCCCTTTTCTGCAAATAGAGATGCCTACGCCCTTGCCGTCATGAATCTCATTGCGCATCACATTGGGATTCCCGCCATCAATTATCTCTACACCGCCAAGGGCATTGCCATAGATTTCATTATTCTCAATAATTCCGCTACCACCCTTGGAAACCAAAATTCCAGGACCTTTGCCATCATAAATTTTATTGCGAAGCACTCGAGGATTGCTTTTGCCTCTTATCTCCACTCCCGCGAGGGCATTGCCAAAGATCTTATTATTCTCGATGATTCCTCCGGAATTCTTCGATAACAAGATCCCTATATCATTTCCATCATGAATGATATTGTCGTGAATATTTGGTTCTGCGTTGCCAATGGCAATACATGATGAACTATGACTGGTAATGTCACAATCATGTAGCTCCAAACGTCCTTGGCTTATGTTTACGCAGGGCCAGTTGCCTCCGCTCAGCTGCTGAAGAGCCATATTTGAAAAGCAGCCAAATGTCGATTTGAATTGCACCACACTTGTCCCTGAAGTCCTGATCACTATCTCCCCAAGCTCGCCGTCACCAATTATCTCCAAAGGCTTATCAATGAGCAAAGATTCATCATAAATTCCTGGCCTGACATGAATCGTGTCCTCTGCCTTGGCGAGAGATATGGCCTTGGTTATAGTCGTGATTTCGCCTTTGTGCTTGGGATCAACAACCCAAGTCGTTTTTGATTCTTTTGAATCCATCACTTCACGCAATGGTGCATCCTTGATTATTGATAAAGCTGCATGGTTTGAGGCAATGCAGTCATTATTTCCGCCCTTAACAATAATCCGATATACTCCGCCATTATAATTTGAGGTCAGGATCGGTGTAGTATAGCTGCTATGTGTCGCTCCAGGAATATTGGAAAATGTTTTGCCGCCATCGATGCTTTGCTGCCATTGATAAGCAAGATCATCACCATTTGCCTCGATATTGAATGTCGCCGTGCTTCCTTCATTCGCTGACTGATCATGAGGATGTATGGTTATAACAGCTTTTGATAGAGCGTCTCCGATCTGCTTGGCAAATCCATCCAGAATATCAAAAATAGGCTTTGATTCTGGACTTGAAGTAAATTCTCGGGATTCAATTGCGCAATTTCTAAAATCTCGCCAATCCAAATAGATGCGAGGGCGTATCTCCTTCGCCAACGGATCATTTTCCCTTTTTGTATCGTCGTCTAGTATGGGGGTGTCCATGTAATATATTGGAAGAATTAGGTCTTTGCGATTTACCATTTTCTCTCGATTCAGGAATGTCTCCAATTCAAAGCGACAATATTGGCTATTGAAAAAGCTTGGCGTCAGGATAGGTATAAAGAAGGTTACCTCATTTAGCGATTCTTTTATCCGATATTTCCAATCTTCCCCCCACTTTATGTCGCGCTTATCCTGAAAGATCTTGAAGGTCTTTCCGCCAGTATGGTTCCGGACCGATATCTCAAGAAGCTCCCTTAACTTCGATAACCTGTCGTTCCAATCGTCATTGTGATCATAACTCATAAATGCGGCGGGCTTGAATCCATGCTTTCTCATGCTTTGATCACCTTATGATTTCCTGGGATAAATATATTGCCCATTCTGTGATCGTATCATTGATCAACTGAAAATTATATATCCTATACTCTGCCCTTTTAATAGCCAGATTAATCTCGTCCGGGATTTCAATCTCGAACTTTTCAAATATATTCTTTGCTTTATTTGAAGTCTCCGTCAGTCTATATTTTTCACCCATCTTGACCGTCAGGAGCTTGGATATTCCATGATAGTATATTCAATAAAATTTTTATCCATCAATTTGGCATCCCTGGCTCTGCGGAGCATTATGGCCCTCAGGATCAACGATATGAAGAAGATGAAGAGCAATCCCTAAGATTATTATAGTTTCTTAAGTAATTATTTTTAAAATGTGCCATCTTATTTTGATTTCCAAGAATCTCCCTATTGCGAAAGAATTGAAATAGCAGGCAGAAAGATAGCCATATTGGGATAAAATTCAGCTTGGCTCTATGAATCTGATCAGGAAAGTGTAGAATCTCTCCTAAAGGTATCCTGTAACTTTATCTTGCATGGTCATATGCATAATCCCAAGGTTCCTGATAATAAGCAATCCTGTTCAAAATGTTTAGCTATTCCATTGGGCAATTCATAGCAGCTTGTATTATTTTTCGTTATACCCAGGAGAAATCATAGCGTAGTGGAATCACGATATTCAGGATCTTATAAACTTCGGCCTGACTTTACAAAAGGAGAATTGGGCGTGACATTTAAATACTGTGATATTAAATAGCACGGCCACGAATGACTCATTAGGACATCGGGTGTGATATTTGTTGACATCAAATGCTGATCCAGAAATGAGTGAAGCGCTAATTGAATCAGCACTGCCGGAAATATATCGCAATAATTCCTTTAGAGTCCTGAATATACCTGTTATTGCCACCGAGAGTCAAATCAAGGACCGAGCGGATGAAATTTTGGGATGCATTCGCCTGAAAATTCCAATTGAAGATAAGGGATATATTGATTTTGTGCCAACTCCAGGAGAGAATGATGTTCGCAATGCAGTGCAGAGGCTACACAATCCTGAGCGTCGGCTGGTGGATGAGCTATTTTGGTTTTGGCCTGAGAGATCACAAAACCATAACCCAGACGAGGCGTTGAATGCCCTGGAAAGCAGGGATTTTAATCAAGCCAAAAGCATATGGCACAGTCAGGCAAGGGATGGCAAGGGATTGGATGGAATTGTCGCGGCCCATAATCTGGCGGTACTGGCTCATGCAATGGCACTTGATATGGAATTTGACCATCCCAGTGATGAATTGAACATTGTAGATCTGGGAAAAAAAAAGGAACTTTGGCAGGAAGCTTACAAATGGTGGAATAGCTGCCTGGAGAGAAATGGTCTCCTGGTTGCATGGCTTGAGAAGCGAATAAATGAGCTGGATTATAGCGATCTCAAGGTCGAGTCGGCTTATAAACTTAGAAATACAGTTCCTGGTGCTCTGATTAAGATAAATGTCCTTTTAGCTATGCGGGCAAGCGACAGAAATAGGCTGCAGCAGGCCGACCAGAATATTCAGCTGATAAAAGATAATTATAAATTTATTGATAAATTCACACAAAGAGCATTAATGGACACTATTAGATCAATTGACGACTCTATTAAGATGATATCAAAGTCCTCGGAGGCCGAAGCAAATAAAAACCCAATTCATGGAGATCAAGTAGCACTCAATCTCATTGATAAGACAAAGACGAAACTCGCGATAATGGATAATCTGCTCCCCCCAAAAAATGCTATTCGCGAAGGAGCACACGATACAATTGCTAATAGCATAATCAATATACAAATCACATTTGCAAATAGAACCCAGAATTGGACTATCTCTCTCAATCTCTTGAAGAAATCCAAATTGATTGCGGAAGGACAGGAGGCAATTCAAAGAGCAGCAAGAGAGATAGCAACAGTTGCAAACAATATTGGAGGAATGCCAAAGCCAATAACTCCGCCACTCACTCTGCCTCCTGTGATTGCTGAATTGGAAAGAAAAGACAGAGCCAATCGTTATGGGAAAATCGGCGGCTTAATTGGTGCATTGGGTGGTTTAGCTTTAGCTTACATTATGAATTATGGCTGGCTGGTGGGATTATTGGCTGTATTCATAGGCTATAAGTTGGGCAAATGGATTGCTTCGAAAGCTGCTACATAGAGATCGACGGAAATGGATGAGAAAGGGCTTGAACCGAGATGGGCGACATAGATATTTCTAAGAATATTGGGGTTGCTACGAATATTCTGTCAACTTCATCCAGCCCCAAGAAAGATGAAAAGAGTGAGGAAAGTGATTTGATAAAGCTTATTGCTGATATTGGGTCTGGCATCTGGCGCATTCATATGGGGCGCGCTGGAGCCAAAGATGATCCCCAAAGAGCATTGAATTATATATTTCGTAATGAAGAATCCATCTGGAATTTAATGGCAGGGAGGGGAATCGAGATCAAGGATCATACCGGGAAGACTGTAGATGCGGGAGATGCCTTGAACATTGTCGCCTATCAACCCTCCGGAGATTTAACCCGGAATACTGTTATCGAGACACTGCGGCCAACTATCTATTTTCGGGGGAGGATAATACAGACAGGAGAAGTCATCGTGGGCAGGCCGGAGAAAGAGGTACCATCAGAGGATTGAGATCCCGAGGTTTTGAGATGAGCAATAATTATGGCATCTATTTGGGGGAGGAATATGCCTGTATTGCGGTCCTAAACGGAAAGGAAGTTGAGGTTATTGAAAATAGCGAAAACCAAAAGCTCACTCCTTCAGCCGTCTGGATATCTGAAAAAAATAGGCTCTTCACTGGCCAGTATGCTAAAAATCGCCTCTTTGAAGATCCGGAAAATGCCTATTCAAAATGGAAGCCAAGCATGGGCAAGACCGATATAGTCTACACATTTGCAAAGACTGGCCGGGCGATGACACCAGAGGAGCTATCATCTGAGATTCTGAAATCTCTAAGGGCAGATGTCAAACAGAGGAAGGGAGACGATGTTGATGCTGCGGTCATCACTGTGCCTGCAGATTTTGAATTGCATCAGGTCGATGCGACCAAGAAGGCGGCCGATTTGGCAGGTATCAAGACCTGTGAGATCTTACAGGAGCCAATTGCTGCCGCAATGGCTTATGGATTTCTGGCGAAGGGTGAGGAAGGCGACTGGATGGTGTATGACTTTGGTGGTGGAACATTCGATGTGGCGATCATTAGATTACGTTCTGGTGATTTGTCCGTTGTAAATCATGGTGGAGATGCCAATCTCGGCGGAGAGCTGATCGATTGGGATATTGTAAACAGCATTTTTGTGCCAATGCTCATAAGCAGCTATCGATTGAACGACTTCAATCGAAATAATAAAAAGTGGATTTCTGCCTTTGCTAAGATGAAGAGAGCCGCTGAAGATGCAAAGATCCAATTGTCCAGAGTGGATATCATACCAATATTTATTGAGAATCTCTGCCAGGATGATAATGGAGAATGGATAACATTCGATCATGAGCTGACCAGAAAAGATATCGAGCCTCTGCTTGTGCCATACATCGAGCGCACAATAAACAAATGCAAAAACGTTTTGCAGGAAGCTAATTTAAAATCCGATGATATCAAGAAAATTGTGCTCGTTGGAGGCTCTACCCTCTCGCCATTATTGAGAAAGCTTTTGAGGGAACGTCTGGATATACATCAGGAGTTCAGCATAGATCCTTTGACAGTGGTGGCCAAGGGAGCAGCTATTTATGCTGCCAGTCGTTGTATCTAACGAAGGAGTGAGATCCGATGAAGAGTGATACTATAGATTATGGGATTGATTTAGGAACAACGAACAGCAGCATAGCGAAACTAAACGGAAAGGAAGTTGAGGTTATTGAAAATAACGAAAACCAAAAGCTCACTCCTTCAGCCGTCTGGATATCTGAAAAAAATAGGCTCTTCACTGGCCAGTATGCTAAAAATCGCCTCTTTGAAGATCCGGAAAATGCCTATTCAAAATGGAAGCCAAGCATGGGCAAGACCGATATAGTCTACACATTTGCAAAGACTGGCCGGGCGATGACACCAGAGGAGCTATCATCTGAGATTCTGAAATCTCTAAGGGCAGATGTCAAACAGAGGAAGGGAGACGATGTTGATGCTGCGGTCATCACTGTGCCTGCAGATTTTGAATTGCATCAGGTCGATGCGACCAAGAAGGCGGCCGATTTGGCAGGTATCAAGACCTGTGAGATCTTACAGGAGCCAATTGCTGCCGCAATGGCTTATGGATTTCTGGCGAAGGGTGAGGAAGGCGACTGGATGGTGTATGACTTTGGTGGTGGAACATTCGATGTGGCGATCATTAGATTACGTTCTGGTGATTTGTCCGTTGTAAATCATGGTGGAGATGCCAATCTCGGCGGAGAGCTGATCGATTGGGATATTGTAAACAGCATTTTTGTGCCAATGCTCATAAGCAGCTATCGATTGAACGACTTCAATCGAAATAATAAAAAGTGGATTTCTGCCTTTGCTAAGATGAAGAGAGCCGCTGAAGATGCAAAGATCCAATTGTCCAGAGTGGATATCATACCAATATTTATTGGGAATCTCTGCCAGGATGATAATGGAGAATGGATAACATTCGATCATGAGCTGACCAGAAAAGATATCGAGCCTCTGCTTGTGCCATACATCGAGCGCACAATAAACAAATGCAAAGATGTTTTGCAGGAAGCCAAACTAAATCCCGATGATATCAAGAAAATTGTGCTTGTTGGAGGCCCCACCCTCACGCCATTATTGAGAAAGCTTTTGAGGGAACGTCTGGATATACATCAGGAGTTCAGCATAGATCCCTTGACAGTGGTGGCTCAGGGTGCAGCTATTTATGCTGCCAGCCGCCGCATCGAGAGAGGGAGTGAGATCAAAACAACTGAACCAGGTATTCTTGCCATTGAGCTGGATTATAAACCCATGGGCTCTACCCCCGAGCCATTGGTTATGGGAAGGGTCGTTTCGGCCGAGGGACAGGAGAATGAGGGCTATACCATAGAATTCATTGAGAGAAAAAGCCAGTGGCGCAGTGGAAAGATAAGCTTGTCTGATAGCGGCACCTTCAGGCTTAGATTGCGAGCTGAAGAAGACAGACGAAACGATTACTCAATTGAGATAAGAAATGCAAAAGGAGATATCATTAAGAGTGAGCCTGGCGAGATCCATTACACCGTAGGAATTACCCCTCGTTCATCTCTGGTGCATTCAATCGGCGTTGAGCTTGCTGATCAGAGCTTCCTTCCCTTCCTGGAAAAAGGAAGGGAACTGCCAGCAGAGGTTACAAAAACTCTGCGCACAACAGTTGAGTTAAAGAAGGGGCAATCGGGCTCAGTTGTTCGCATACCGATTCGAGAAGGAGAGAACGTAAAGAGAGCCGATAGGAATTCGCCCATTGGAATAATAGAGATCTTTGGCAATGATACCCCCAGAGACCTGCCAGTGAGATCTGAGGTTGAAGTTAAATTATCCATAGATGAATCGCGACTGACAAATGCAAGTGCCTGGATTCCCTCTATACCGGATAAGGAATTTCGTATCAAGGTGGATCTAGGAAGAAAAACTATTGACCATAGCGAGCTAAATAAGAAATTTAGAGAAGAGAAGGAACGTCTGGCAAAGATTGAATCGCAATATGGACAAATAACAGGAACTTCTCAAAAGAAAGTCCAAGAAATTATGCAAAGAATTAGGAGAGAACAGCTCTCTGAGGACATTAGTGGCAAGCTGTCCGATTCGCGTAGAGGAGATCGCGAAGCATCAAATCAAGGCGAAGAGAGATTGCGAGCCTTGACGGAATACCTTGATGAAGCAGAAATGGAGCTTGAATGGCCCAATATTGAGCGCCGAACAGATGAATTCCTAGCCGCAACTCAAGCCATAATAGAACAATGTGGCGGCACAGAAAGCCAGAGGATGGAATTCCTCTCCATAAAGGATTCAATAAAATCTGCTCTCTTGGCACATGATAGATATACGCTGGAAGCTGAGATGGAAAAGATGGGAGAGCTCACCCGCCCATTGCTTATAAACTCATTTGATTATCTACAGGCTATCTTTACTGAGTTAATGAAAAGCCAATCGAAGATGACAAATCAGGATGCTGCAAAGAGGCTATTCATGCAGGGGAAAGTTGCAGTATCCAACCGAGATAGAGAGGGTTTGCGTATGGTCCTGGCTCAATTAGTGACTCTTTTGCCCAAGGAGGAGTTGGGGGGCCTAAGCACTGTCTCATTTTAATTTTTTTGGCTGACCGTCTGCGAACCAAAAAATGAGATTAGGATTGAAGTAGACATGATAATTGAAGCCATATCTGATGATGGAGATATATTAATTGGGATGTACTTGTTCTTTATAGTTGCAATAATTATTTATTTTTATTATGAGTATAAGAAAAGCCAAATATCAAAAAAAATTGTTGAATCTAGCTTGGAGATAAAGAGATTAAAAAGAGAAAATTTCAAATTAGCAGAAAGGGATTTCCAAGGTAGTGATAGCTCTCATGAAGAGAAGATTCCTCGGGAAATGATGAGCTTATTGGCAGATGTAGGCACGGGATTATGGCGAATTCGAAAAATGCTTGCTTTGGCTGCAAAGAGCAAAACAGAAGGAGAGTTGACGTCAATATATAGACCATTTGATTCCACATGGAATAAGCTCATGCAAGCAGGTCTTGAAATTAAGGGCCATGATGGTGACATCATCAAGGGTGGAGAGGCATTGCAGATCATTGCATTCCAGAAATCTCGCAGCCTTAATAGAGATACAGTCATTGAGACACTCAGGCCAACTATCCATTACAGGGGGAAGATCGTACAAATGGGTGAAGTCATAGTTGGAACGCCAGAATCTGATGGGATATCAGACGATTGAAATCTGCGTGCTGAGGAAAGTGAATCCCTCTAAAGGCTGATGATAAAGAATCTCACTAATGAGTAGGATATGTACCATGAAATAAAAATTCCTAAATTATTTTTTATATCAATATTGGGGTTGAGAAGATGCATCGCCCTCTAATGTAGATCCATTAGAATTATGAGTTAAATTATATAATATTATCTGGGAACAGTAACTTGGCATGAGGTAGCGTGTCAGTTTTGCTGTAAAATTCAAGGAATATCCCGTAGCAGAAACCGACTTGCTGTCCCAAATAAAGCAATGATAAAAATGCCTGCTGCCCCCGGAGCAGATAGCTTTCCTGGGGGCTTCTCATTCACTCTTCCGGCTCATCTCTAAAGATGGTCTGCTCTCTGCCCGGCCCAACGGAGACGGCGGATATGCTCACGCCGAGAAGATCCTCCAGCCGCTCCACATAGGCTCTGGCATTGGCCGGCAGATCGTCATACTCCTTTATCTCCGATATATCCCCGGTCCAGCCGGGCATATCCTCATAAATCGGCTGGCAGCGGGCCAGATCATCTGTGGCCTCAGGTGGATAGCCCAGTGTCTCGCCATCCAGATCGTAACCTATGCAAATTTTGATGGGATCTATGCCTGTGAGCACATCCAGCTTGGTCAAAGCCAGCTCGGTATAGCCGTTGAGATAGACAGACTTGAGACCCAAAACGGCATCAAACCATCCGCAGCGCCTGGCTCTGCCGGTGGTGGTGCCGTACTCGCCGCCCTTCTCTCTCATCCGAAGCCCCAGATCGTCCTTCAGCTCGGTGGGCATGGGCCCCTCGCCGACGCGGGTGATATAGGCCTTGATCACGCCTACCACATTGTCCACCATCACCGGTCCCACCCCCAGGTTGGCACAGGCTGAGCCGGCGGTGGTGAAGCTGGAGGTCACGAACTTCTGGGTGCCGTGGATCACATCCAGAAAAGCTCCTTGGGCCCCCTCGGCCAGGACATTCTTCTCCTCGATGAGGGCGATGTTTATCTCCCGGGAGACATCCGTCACCCTGTCCTTGAGCCTTCTTCCGATCTCCAGATACTCATCGATGAAAGGAGCATATCTGACCACAGTGGGATCGCCGCCCATATCGGCTATGGCCTTCTCCTTGGCCGGGCCGATCTCCTGGAGCTTGGCCTCCAGGCGGGCCGGATCGGTCAGGTCTCCCATCTGGACCTCCTCCCTGGCGGTCTTGTCCACATAGGCGAATCCTATGCCCCGGTTGGTGGTGCCTATCTTCTCCGTCCTGGCCTTCTCCCTCAGGCCGTCCAGCTCGATGTGGTAGGGCATGATTATGGTGGTCTTGGCATCTACGCCGATATCAAGCTCGATTCCCTCCGACTCCAGGGCCTGGATCTCATTCCAGAGCACGCGGGGATTGAGGACTACTCCCGGGCCTATTAGAAGCCTGCGACCGAAGATGGCTCCGCTGGGGACCAGATGCAGCTTATATTTCTTGCCGCCCACCACCACAGTGTGCCCGGCATTGTCGCCGCCCTGGAAGCGTACCACCACATCGTAATTCTCGGCCAGCAGATCGATTACCTTGCCCTTTCCCTCATCACCAAACTGTGCACCGGTGAGTATCGTAAACATGCTCCTCAGGTTAGCGACCACGTAGATAACAATTTTGATAGACATGCTCGGCTATGGCTTCCGTGGCATCCAGGCCCAAAGCCTGGAAGATGCCCTTTGCTGAGGGGGTGCCATTGACCTCGATCACCGACAGCCCAGCGTCCGTTTCCAGCAGGTCCACACCGCAGTAGACTGCTCCTACCGCCTCTGCCGCCCGGCCGGCCAGATCTACGAGCTCCGGTGCAAGGGGGCAGGCAGCGGGATGGCCGCCGCGGGCCAGGTTGCTGATCCACTGGCCGGGTGGAGCCAGCCTGTAGATAGCGCCCAGGACAGCGCCGTCCACTACAAAAGCCCTGATGTCGCGGGGGCTCTCCAGAGCAATGAACTCCTGGAGGTAGACCATGCCCTCCATATTCAAGATGCTCTCCAGGCGGGCCAGGTCGGCCTGGACTCCATCCTGGAGCAGGAATATCTCCCGGCCCTTGAATCCGAAGAGGGGCTTGGATACGGCTCTGCCCAGATTTTGCAGCACGGCCTGCGCCTCCTCCATGCTGGTGGTTACGGCAGTCCTGGGAGTGGGTACTCCTGCCCTCTGAAGGGCCAGGGAGGTGGCGAATTTGTTGGCAGCCCGGGCGATGGCCGGAGGGGGATTGATCACGTCAACTCCCCTCTCCTGCAAGGCCATCAGCGTCTCGAAGCGGAAGGCCACATCGCTGGTACCACTTCGACCCAGGTCGCGGACAAGGATGGCATCAAGCTCCTCCAGATCCAGTCCGGCACATCGGAATTTTGCAGGACCGTTAATAAAGGCCATGAGATCCTCGAAATTGAGAAGATCGGCAACAATTCCCATTCTATAAAAGGAGGCCAGCAGGGACTGGGCGGTCCAGTCGGATGGATCGGTGACAACTATGGCGGCGCGCATGAGCTGGGATTGGATGCTAGGTATATCACAATTGCTTTATTCGGTAGGGGAGGGAGATCTGGGAAATGCGCCTGATCCAAACGGTGCTATATATTCAGCCCAGACCAGGAGGTATTAATAATCCCAAATACATACCTCAGGACGATGAAGACGATATTGGTTCTATTAAGCCTGATAGCGGCTGCCTCTGTAGCTGCTGCCTATACCCAGGAAGAGCTGAGCAACACCAAAACCGGCCTGGAGCTTTCCTTCAAGCTGGGCCAGGCCTACGAGAAGGCCTCCCAGGGAGGAGATGTTGCTGCCTTCAATGCCCTGGCAGATCAATGGAATGACTGGGTGATGGGAATCTTTGGAAATGATGCCTCCTTGATCATGGAGAAGATGGCGATGCCGCTCAGTCTGCAAAAGCCCTATATTGCAGCGGGAAACAATACCACCGCCAGCACCATAGCCCATCAGATGGACAGCCGGGCGGAGTATACCACCAATGATGTCAATCTCATGTCCGATGCGGCCATAGCCAAATATGCCGCCTCAGAGCAGGGAAGGGTCATGGGAGCGGACTATCTGGGTGGGATTTAAAAATTC
>JAGOLL010000049.1 GCA_017994055.1 Methanothrix sp. | reverse complement strand
TCTGCTGGACCCCCAGAGTGTTCTGGGCGGTGATGGCAGTGATGGCACAGGTCCCGTGCAGCCCCAGCACGGAGAATGTCTTGATATCGGCCTGAATCCCCGCCCCTCCCCCTGAATCGGAGCCGCCTATGGTCATCACGACTGGAGTCATAGCATTCCTTAACGGGCCATTATGGCCTTTGATCAGGAGAGCTTCTTTTTCGCCGCAGCCACCAGATCCTCCGGCAGGCCGTACTTTTCCGCTATCTTCAGAGCCTTCCGGTATAGCCCGGTCTGCATGTGCTGCTCAAATGATTTCGTAGCCGCCTCTCTCATCATGCTGGCCGGAAGCTGGAACTGCTCAGCGATCTCGGCGGCATTCTTGAACAGGCTGTGGCTCATGCTGTTCTGGTAGGCATAGGTGGCCGCCTCCCGGACCATGCTCTCCGGCAGCCCGAACTCCTTGGCGTATTCCGCTGCTGCAAGATAGAACTCGCTGTCTATCTTGCGCTGGAAGGAGCGCATGGCTGCATCCAGTCGAAGATCCTGGGAAAGGCTGTACTTTTTAGCCAGATCGGCGGCAATGGAGTATTCTCCCTTTTTTATATTCGCATCATAGGCTCTTCTTACGCTCTCCTGGAGCATGTCATCGGGAAGGCCCCAGTCAGCCTTGATCTTGGCCGCCTCCTGATAGGCGCCCAGATCCATCTTGGCTGCAAACAGCCTTGCCTTCTCTGTCAGATTTCCTTGGCCCATATGAATCGATCACTCCACTCCGGACTCTCTTAAATTGGTGATAAAAGCATACTGGGTGGCCGTGGGGAGCCTCCGTCTCAGCTCCCTTACCTCCGGCAGATAGATTATCATCTGCTTGGCATACTGCCTGTCCTTTCCCAGGATCTTGGAGACGACCTCCACCTCTGCCTCGCCCTGAATCCGGGCGGAGCCGCTGCCGAAGTCCGGAGACATCTCTATAAGCAGGGGAAGCCGCAGGCGGCTCCATAGGAAGCGGGGCAGGCTTTGGGAGATCAGATCCAGCTCAGATTTGTCCATGATGAAGAATGTGTTGTCCTTGCCTTTGATGCCCGGCTTTTCCATCTTCAGTAGTTCAGCCAGGCTGACGCGCCTATTGGGCAGATGGGAGTTCATGGTCTGGATGGTCTTGACCAGCACATTCTTGTTCATCGCCCTGCCCTCTCCGGAAAATGCCATTAGCGGAGGTTACTCCCTCTTGCGATTTAATGCTGTCGTCATCGCTATCCCGGCCAGGGCGACTAGCCTCTTCATCTCACAACAGTCCCGCTGACGGCCAGGAAGAAGAGGATGGAGAAGAATGCCCCCAGCACTCTCTCCGCTATGAAGAAGCTTCTGGCGTGGGGGGCTAGCCAGCCCTCCAGCTTGGGCATGGCCGGAGGATCGACGAAGAGGCGGGTGCCGGATAGAAAGAGTGTGGCGCTGAAGAGAATGGCCCCGCCAAGGGCGCCAAGCTGCTCTTCAAGGGAGATCTTCTCTTTCTTTTCCCCGCTGGGGCTGAACCTCTCGAAGATGCCTCCCCGACTTTTGCCCCCATCCACGCCTGCTCTGCGCCAGATCAGGCCGAATAATAAGATGGTGCCGGCAGACCAGAGCAGGGGCCAGATCGGTTTTTTGCCGTAGCCGTAGAATGCCTGGAGTCCCAGGTCGATCTTCTTTCGCAGCCACTCCTCGGCGGGGTGCAGGGCATGATACCTGCCGCTCCAGGGCTGATCGCGGTGCAGCCTGCGGTACTCATAGTAGCAGGCGTCGTAGTCCTCCACGTAGCCCAGCTTCTTGAAGTTCTCCAGGAGGGCCAGGTAGGCGGCATCGTCGTATGCCAGCTCTTTGATGTTTTTCCAACGGATATAGAGCCGGTCGTATTTGGTGCGGGTGAGGAAGAGTGGGCCGTTGAAGAACGCGCCCTCGAAGAGGGCATCCTCCTTAAAGCGGCTATCGTTGAAGCTGGTGGATTTGCCGAATTTGGCATCATCAAAGTAAACCGGTTTATTGAACTGTGCGGAAGGAAAATTAGAGATATTGAAATCCGAGCCCCAGAAGTAGGCAGTGCCGTTGAAATCCGAGTCCCTGAAGTCGGCATAGCCTTTGAAAGTCGAACTCCAGAAGTTGGCATCATAGTTGAAACCCGAGTCCCTGAAGTCGGCATAGCCTTTGAAAGTCGAACTCCAGAAGTTGGCATCATAGTTGAAACCCGAGTCCCTGAAGTCGGCGTAGCCGTTGAAGGTCGAGCCCCCGAAGTCGGCATCATCGTTGAAATCCGAGTCCTGGAAGTCGGCATAGCCGTTGAAGGTCGAGCCCATGAATAGGGCATTGCCGTTGAATTCCGAGTCTCGGAAGTTGGCGTAACCGTTGAATTCCAAACCCCAGAAGCCTGCATAATCATTGAAGGTCGAGCTCCCGAAGTCGGCATCACTGTTGAATTCCGAGCCTTTGAGGTTTACGCCATTGATGCAAGATCCGCGGAAATCAACTTTATCGCTGAATATCGAATCGACGAAAGCGAGGCTATTAATTGTGGAATATCTGATTTCTATGGATGATGAAACCATAGTGGCATTTTCATCCAATCCGAGCCATTCAATTTCATGGGAAGTCCTTTTCATCTTTATCTTGGGGAGATCCAGCTCCCTCAGGTTTAGATTCCCCTCCACGATCACATGATCGTATTCCACCGGCTCGCCCCTCTCGATCTTGTCCAGGATCTCCTGGGCGGGAACCACCCTCATGCCTTCTCCATCCCTGGCTCCGACTGGGTGGAGCAGCATCAAGAAGAGGATCAGCGCCAGAGCCAGCTTTATCTTTCCCACCTTAAGATACGAAGAGGCTCTGATGGGATGAATAATTTTTCCTGTTTTGAAAAAGTGCAGCTATGAAAAGGATCTATTGCCGCCGGATAGAGAGAACTTAAAATGTATCTATATATTTATAAATCAGCTTATTCTTCTTCAAATTTAAAGCCCTCCGGGCCGCCTGGGCCACCTTCTCCCGATCTTCCTCCCGGCAGTAGACCCCAAAGCGCCAGGTGGCCTTATGCGCCCTCTCCAGAATGCTGACCAGAGGAGAGACCTCCCGCAGTGGCCTGACCTCGCCCTCCACCAGAGCGGGAAAGCTGCCCTCCTGGGCATCGGGCAGAGCGGGATTGTCCAGCAGGATGTAGTCGCTATCAACGCCTGCCTGCTGAGCTATCTCCGAGGTGAGGATCTTCTCGTTGACCCGGAGAAGGGAGGGGTCCAGGTACTCTAATCCGATATAGACCGCCCTCTTGAATATGCGCCGCGATCTGATCCGCTCCGCCATCTCCGCGGCATAGCCTCCCGCGCTGGCTAAAAAGGCAAAGAGCTCCATATCGTCCATGGCCCGGATGGCGGCAGGGCTGGCACCATCTTCTATGGCTCGCCTGATGGCGGCGGCGATCATGCACTCCGATATGCGGCAGACATGATGAAAGTAGACGGAAGGATGCATGAGCAGCCGGGAGATGAGCATAGATGTGGCTGCGGAAACTCCCCCCGCCTCCACCACCAGCTTGCCATCGTGCAAGGTCATCTTCTGCAGCAGGCGCAGCCTGTCGATGACCCCATAGGCCACTCCGGTGTAATGGGCATCGCGGAGGAGGTAGTCCATCCGATCCACATCTATCTCCCCGCTCACGATCTGGCCCAGGCCGGAGCCGTTTACGGCCTTCTGGATATCTGCGGCCATAAGGCCGTGATCGGAAAGAACCTCCGCGATCTCGCCCCTCCGGAGAAGGTCCATGATGCTTTCGTGCTCCTTTCGGATGAAGGAAGACAGAACCGCCTCAGTGGCATGGGAGAGAGGGCCGTGGCCCAGGTCATGCAGAAGAGCTGCTGCGCATACCGTCCGACTCTCCTCCTCGTCGAGGCCGAGCTGGCGGGAGAGGAGATCGGCCAGATGGTAGGCTCCCAGGCTGTGCTCGAAGCGGGTGTGATTGGCTCCGGGGTAGACCAGGCTGGCCAGGCCGAGCTGCCTGATCCAGCGCAGCCTCTGCATCTGGGGGGTGTCCGCTAATTCGGAAGCCAGTCCCTCCAGCCGGATATAGCCATGCACCGGGTCGCGGATCTCGGTCATCTCTTCCGTCCTTACAGTCTCCTGACTTAAAAATGTGGGCACGAAAGATTTAAATCTCAAGATCGCCTCTGCCACAGGCTCAAGATACAGGAACTGAGTTCACGAACCTGGGAAGGGTTATGACAAATAAAGTCTCACTTGACCGGGATCAAGCCGGATCTCCTGACCAAGAGATAATCTGTGCATTTGATGCCGCCCTGGCGGGAGGGAGACATCTTTTTTTGGATGCAACGATGGCCAGTTCATCTGAGATAAGAGCAACAGAGGATTCAGCCAACGAACCTATCGATTTCGGCAGAGGAATCTGCCCCCTTTCTGAAATCCTAAATTAGGGAGACATTCTGGAAGGATGCAAGTGGACCTGCCTATTGTCTTTGATATCATCGGAACCCTGCTCAAGATCTTCGGCCTGCTGCTCTTAGCCCCCGGCTTTGTTTCCGCCTATTATCGCGAGACCAGCGGAGTTTTGGCTTTTGCCCTGACCTCTATCCTCTCCATAATCGCAGGCATCTTACTCCGGCGGCTGGGCAGGAGAGGAGAGGTGGGATATAAGGAGGCCTTTGCTGCCGTCTCCATAGGATGGCTTGCCGCTACCTTCTTCGGTTCTCTTCCCTTTGCCTTTCAGGGTCTGAGCCTTGTGGGAGGCCTCTTCGAGTCAGTATCGGGCCTCTCCGCAACCGGTGCCACCATTCTGACTGAGGCCGATCCCCAGGGCTACTATATGGTCAATTCCACCCTGGCCACGGAGAGCATCTGCACTGTTCTTCTCAATTATCTGAGCCAAGGATTGCATTCCTATGGCCTAGTCTGGCAGCCTGTGGGCAGCCAGACCTTTATGGGCCTGCTCTTCTGGAGATCATTCCAGCAGCTCATAGGAGGCCTGGGCATAATTCTAATGGTTGTGGCCATCTTTCCTCAGCTTCGCGTGGCCGGCCGCCAGCTCTACCGGGCAGAGACGGTGGGTCCGAGCAAGGATACCATCACCCCCCGGGCCGCATATACCGCCAGAATCCTCTGGAGGGTTTATCTTTTCTTTAATTTATTGGAGATAATAATGCTTTATACCGCAGGAATGCCGCTCTACGATGCAGCCTGCACCGCCTTTTCCACTCTGGCCACAGGGGGCTTCTCTCCCCAGGCATCGAGCCTCGTGGCCTACAACAGTCCCCTGATAGAGGCTATCGTGGCAGTCTTCATCATCCTGGGCATGTCCAGCTTCACCCTTCATTACCGGGCATTGACCTCAAAAAGCCTGGCCTGGATCAAGGACGAGGAGTTTAGGTTCATGGTCTTCATATTAGCCGCTGCCACAATCATGCTCATCCTATTTGGAGGCATAGAGGGCAGCCTGACCGAACGCTTCCGTTTTGCCTCCTTCCAGGCCATCAGTTTCATGGGAACCTGCGGATTCGTCAATACCCTGGAATATGACGAATGGTCTACCGCTGCCAAGCTTTCTCTGATCATGGTTATGCTCATCGGAGGGTGTATAGGCTCGACAGCGGGAGGAATAAAGGTGGGCAGAATATTAGTGGGCTGCAAACACACTTACAATGAGCTATTGCATATGCTGCACCCTCATGCCCTCATGTCTGTCCGGTTGGGGAAGGCCAGGGTAGAGGAGGGCATACTGCGACCGATGATCTTCTACTCCTTCTTCTACCTGGCAGTATGGCTGGTCTTATCCTTGATGCTCGCTGCCGTCAGCAGCAGCGATCCCCGTGTGGACCTGCAGGTTGTGGCCAGCGGCATTGCCTCCTGCATGGGTGGAGTGGGACCAGCTTTCGGCATCATCGCCTTCGACTGGTCCCAAATTAACGATGCCGGCAAGATGATCGGATTTTTTGCCATGTATATCGGCAGGCTGGAGATGATGCCAGTGTTCCTGTTATTTATACCTGAATTGTGGAGGAAATAATATGCGCATTCTCATCACCGGAGCGGGCGAGGTGGGCTTTCTCATCGCCAGCGAGCTCTACGCCGATCACGATGTCACAGTCATAGACAAGGATCCCGCTGCCTGCGCTCGTTTGCAGGATATGGATGTCAAGGTATTGCAGGGGAATTCTGCCAATGCCCGTCTGCTCCTGGAGGCAGGAATAAAGAAGGGGGATATTGTGGTGGCAGTGACAGGCAATGACGAGGTCAATGTCATCACCTGCACCATAGCCGCTCACCTGGGCGTGCGCCAGACCATCGCCAGGGTGAGCAATCCCGAATATATAGATCAGCCGGTTCAGGATCGAAAGGAGATAGGCATAAGCTATATGATCTGCCCGGAACTGGCCATGGCCGAGGATATGGCCAGGGCCCTCTCTTTCTCTTCCCTGCTCATGGACCGGGAGCTTGGTCGGGGTCTGGTTGAGCTGATAGAGTTCAAGGTGGAAGAGCAGATGAACCTAGAGGGCACGCTGGACAGGCTCAGCCTTCCTCAGAACTGCAAGATTGTAGCCCTGAACCGGGCAGGGGAGATCACCATCCCCAAAAAAGACGAATCCGTCCGCATCAATGATCATCTTATGGTCCTCTGCGACTCCAAGGTCCTTCCCGACCTGAAGATGATGCTACATGAAACCTCCGACACACACAAGGCCATGATCGTAGGCGGAGGAATGGTGGGCTTTTACCTGGCCCAGAGGCTGGAGAAGATGGGACTGGATGTGAAGCTCATCGAGCAGAAGGCGGAGCGCTGCGCCGAGATAGCGGATAGGCTTTCCAACACCATGATCCTTAATGGCGACGGCTCCGATCTGAATCTCTTGCGAGAGGAGGAGGCGGGCAAGATGGATGTGGTCTTCGCTGTAACCGGCCAGGATGACAAGAACCTGCTCTGCGCCCTTCTGGCCAAGCAGCTGGGGGCCAAGAAGATCATATCCCGCGTCAACCGCAGCGCCTATATCAGGCTCTTTGAGATGGTGGGCGTGGACAGAGCTGTGAGCCCGGGCCAGGTTACTGCAGATGCGGTATTGCAGAGGGTGATAGGGGGAGAGGAGGTGATCACCCTCAGCGACGAGAGGATGGAGCTGGTGGACTTCGTGGTCCGGCCCAAGTCCAGGATCATAGGAAAGCTCCTCTCCAAGGAGCTGCCGAAGGACTCCATGGTCGGCCTGGTGATAAGGGAGGGCCTGCCCCTAGTCCCTGCCGAGGACTTCCGAGCCACAGAGGGAGACCGCATCTTCGTCATGTCCATGCCCCATGTCATCTCCAAGGTGAAAAAGGAGTTCATCTCCTGAGGCAAATTATCCCCTGAGAGACTCTATTTCCTGAGGGCTTCATTCTCCGGAGAGATTTCATTCTCCTGAGGATACCCTATTTATATCAAGAGCTAGCAAGGATCGGGCCTAACGGAGGATGCCAATCCTTCTTGGGCAGGCATTGTTCGATGAAATTCAGGGTATTTCTAGGTCTATTCGCATCCCTTCTCAAGATCCTGGCGGTCTTGATGCTGGTTCCGGGCGCGGTTGCTGCTTACTATTCCGAGACCGGAGGCGTTATCGCTTTTGCCTTGACCTCTCTGCTCACCCTAGTTACAGCCATAGTTCTGATGAAGCTTTCCATAAAGGAGGAACCAGGGCTTAAAGAGGCCTTTGCCCTGGTATCTCTGGGATGGCTGGGTGCTGCCTTCTTCGGTGCTCTGCCCTATGTCTTTTTGGGAACCGGCCTCATAGACGGCCTCTTCGAGTCCATGTCTGCCTTTACCACCACCGGCTCGTCCATACTGACGGAATCAAATGGGCAAGGCTACTGGATCATCAACTCCACCCTGGCCGCAGGCAGCTTATCTCATCATATCGAGCTTGGCCTGAAAAGCCTGGTCGCCAACAGCAGTCTTCTCCAGATCAGCAGCAGCCCGGATAAGAGCTATATGGGGCTTTTATTCTGGAGGTCCTTCGCCCAGTGGCTGGGCGGCATGGGCATAATCCTCTTGTTCGTGGCTGTGCTCCCTCGCCTGGGTGTGGCCGGCCGCCAGCTCTATCGAGCCGAGGTGCCCGGTCCAGATAAAGATACCCTGACCCCGAGAATCAAGCAGACTGCCCGGGTGCTCTGGGTGGTTTATATATTCTTGACCGTGGCAGAGATCGTCCTCTTATATATGGCCAAGATGCCACTATTCGACTCCCTCTGCAATACCTTCGCCTCTATGGCCACAGGGGGATTCTCGCCTCAGGCATCGAGCATCATGTCCTATGGGAGCTGGAAAATCGATACCATTATCACCCTTTTCTGTTTCCTGGCCGGAGCCAACTTCGCTCTGCATTATAGAACCATCAGCTCCGATCGAAAGTCTCTGTTCAGGGACCCTGAATTTCGCTTTTACAGCCTGATCCTCCTGGCCGCCACAGCGGCCATAGTACTCTGGGGCGGCCTGGAGGGGGATATATTCCGCAAGATCCAGCTAGCTGGATTTCATGTGGTCACAATCATGACCACCACCGGATTTGCTACCACCGATTTTGACCAGTGGACGGCGGCGGCCAAGCACATCCTGCTCCTGCTCATGATCATAGGAGCCTGCGCCGGATCTACTGGAGGGGCGATCAAGGTGGTGAGGATACTACTGGTTTTAAAAAGCGGATATCGAGAGCTGCGCCATGTGCTTCATCCCAAAGCAGTGATTCCATTGCGCCTGGGCAGCATCTCGGTGAAAGACGAGATGCTTCGGCCCAGCAACATATTCGTGGCCATGTATATCATCATTTTTGCTCAGGCCTCACTTCTCTTGGCCATCATCTCCTACCACGATCCTCGCATGACCATGGAGACCATCCTCTCCGCTGTAGCCACCACCTTGGGCAACGTCGGTCCTGGCTTCGGCATGATTGGTCCCACAATGAGCTTTGCCGAGATCCATCCGGCGGGAAAGATGCTGCTCTCCTTTTGCATGTGGATCGGCAGACTGGAGATAGTGACGGTGCTGGTGATGATTGTGCCGGAATTCTGGAAAAAATAAAATTATAGCTCAGCTTAAATCATTCGTTTCTGCACTCTCTTGCTGATCCGCTCCCCAGCCTGCGACATCCTCCGCCCTTCCCCGCATGGCCACCCTCCCCCTCTCCAGAAGGCAGGCATTATCCCCCAGGGAGACCACATCCCTCAGGTCATGGGTGACTATGATGCAGGGAACGCCGCAGGCGCGGATGGTCTCTTTCAGCTCCGCTCTCATGGCCGCCTGCCGTCTTACGTCCAATGCTGAGAGCGGCTCATCCAATAAAAGCAGCTTCGGCTCTATGATCAGGGCCCTGGCCAGGGCCACCCTCTGCTTCTGGCCCCCGGACACATCAGCCGCCTTGGCCCGCCGGATCTCCCAAAGGCCCGCCTCCTTTAGATGCTTCTCTACCCGGCGGTCTATGTCCCGTGCCTGCATATTCCTGGCCCGCAGCCCGAAGGCCACATTATCGTAGACGCTCATATGGGGGAATAGGGCATAGCTCTGAAAGACATATCCTACTCCTCTGGCCTCGGGAGGCAGATCGATTCCCAGATCGGAATCATAGAGAGCCATCCCGTCCAGGGCGATACTGCCCCCATCGGGGCGGTCCAAGCCGGCGATGAGATTGAGGAGGGTGGTCTTGCCACAGCCGTTGTCGCCCACCAGCATCATGGTCTGGCCCTGCTTTACATCCAGTCTGAGTTGCAGATCGAAATCCCGCAGCCTCTTCTCAATATCGATCTCTAGCATCTCTTATACACCCGCCGGGTGAGGACCTTGACCAGTACGATGACGGCAAAGGAGAAGGCCACCAGGATTATGGAGATGCAGAGAGCCACATCCAGATCTCCCTGCATGGCGGTGTAGATGGCCAGGGGCATGGTCTGGGTGCGGCCCTGGAAGTTTCCGGCAAACATTATAGTTGCTCCGAACTCGCCCAGAGAGCGGGCAAAGGCCATGATCGCCCCGGAGAGCAGGCCGTTCATGGCCACGGGAAGTATGACATAAAAGAAGGTGCGAATCCGAGAGGCTCCAAGGGTCCGTGCCGCATTCTCCATGGCGATATCCACATCCTCGAAGCTGGTCCTGGCCTGGCGGATATAGAAAGGAGAGGAGACGAAGACCTGGGCCAGGATCACGGCCAGGGTGGTAAAGGCTATGCTTATGCCGAAGGAGCTGAGATAATGGCCTGCCAGGCCCATCCTGCCGAAGGCCATCAGCAGGGCTATGCCGGCCACGGCAGGGGGCATGATCACCGGCAGATCGATCAGCGAGTCGGCCAGCTCCTTTCCGGGATAGCTGAAGCGAGCGCTGACATAGGCTATGGGAGTTCCCATGATCACAACGATCAGAGTGGTAATGCTTGAAGTGGCCAGGCTCAGCCGCAGGGCGTCTAAGACCACCGGATCGTGCAGGGCCTCGGCTATGCTGGGCAGAGGGCTTCTCAGAAAGAGCGCCAGCACAGGCAGGGCTATAAAGGCCATGGCCAGGGCCAAAAGCAGCCCCAAGCCGGCTTTGAGGGCTATATCCCTGCCGCGACATGGGAGGGAGACGGCCTTGCCGCTGCCATGATGCTCCTTGTTGATCAGATCGGCAAAGCCGCTCTCCCGAAAGCTGCCGTCCTCTGCCGTTTTGGAGTTTCCGGTCATCTAAGCATCTCAATATCGTCTGTCGGTCTGGCCACGATCACATAAAAGAAAGAGCTTCCGGTCGGGCTAGGCCGGAGCAAAGCCGTATCTCTCCAGTACTCCCTTGCCTCTGTCTGATCTAACCAGATCCAAAAACTCCTGGCTCTCGGCAGGATGCTTGGACTCCTGCATTATTGCCATAGGATATTCAGCTATAACATTGAATTCATCCGGTATCTCGATCTTGTCAACCTTGTCCGCCAGATCCTCGGTGATATCCGAGATATAGGCAAATCCCACATCTGCCTCTCCCAGGGCTACCTTGGTCACCACATAGTTTACATTGGTCTCCTGGGAGATGACATTGGCAAGGACGGCGGCTCTGTAGTCCGGTCCGTAAGCAGATTCGTTGCCCAGCTTGTCTATGATCTGCAGGGCATAATCTCCCACCGGCACATCCTTGGTTCCCATGACGATCTTCAAGCCGGGCCGGGCCAGATCGCTGAGGCTATCGATCCCGGCGGGATTGTCCTTGGGGATGATGAGGGCGATCTTATTTTCAGCGAATACGACCACGCTGCTATTGTTTATCAGGCCACCGTACCTTAAGGCATTCATCTGCTTGTTATTGGCCGAGGCAAATACATCGGCATAAGCCCCGTTATCAATCTGAGTGCGCAGGGCCTGCGAGCCGTCGAAGTTAAAGGCCACAGCCATGCCGGTCTCGTTCTCGTATAACTGTCCAATCTCCCCAAAAGCACCGGTCAGAGACGCTGCGGAAAAGACGGTCAGCTCATCGTCATAGGCTGCGCCGGCTAGGGCGGATACAGCCAGAAGAAAGGCAGCAATTGCCACGAATTTCTGTTCATGCCTCAATAGAAGGCCTCCTCGAGCATCAGTATGGTCAGGATCATCAAATACACCTTTGTTAATCCATTTAGCTTACATATTTTAATAAAGCAATCGATTATGATTAACAAATTTAAGCCTTTTCCTCGACAACCGGAGATGGACGGAATCGTTGAGGGACTTGGCAGGAAAATGTCAATGGCATGGGGAGCAATAGGATTGATCAAAAAAAAGGGATGCGAAAGACGGGTATGTCTATTCCAGGTTAGGATCGCTGACTCTGCCCAGAAACAGGATGCATCCGGTCTCATCATCCACTATCAGGAAGAGGAAGGGATGATCAGCCCGGAACACAGGAATTTCTGGCTCTTCTGCACCTGCTGCTGCCTCCGCCATTTCAACTGCAGTAGCTGCTGCCGCCTCAGTCCCCTGTTCATTGACATCGACATAGGCTTGATGGATGACCTGGCTGATGAAGAGCGGCCGGTCGGGGCTTATGCCGGTGAAATCGGCCATATTGGAGAAGGCGGTGGGCATTCCCAAATCGGCCAGGATCTCTGCCAGGAAGTAATTGGCCTTGAGCTTGAACCTGGGAAGATAGACATCCACGCGCCGCTCCTCCAGGCTGTCTCTCCACCGGTCCAGATCTTCCGATGACAGCGATCTCTCCAGAGAGGCGATGTCTTGATCATGCGGCAGGAGAATCATCACAGAGAGGCGGCCGCCGGCATAAGGCATCTCTAGCACCTGAAGACCTCCTGTTTCCAGATAATTGAACCAGGTTTCGTCATCGTCCTGTCTCATCATGGGAACCTTGACCGCCCTGCCATCTTCTGTCAAAAAGTCTTCATCCACGGTCAGGCTTGGATCAAATGTTCTCATCCAGGTGCCATTGAAATAAATGGCATTGGTCAATACCAGCCGGGTCAGAGAATCGACATGACCGGCTGGAATGAGATCTACGATCTTGCCTGCCGTTTTCTGCTCTACCCAGTGATTGATGGTCTGCCGAGCCTCCTCGGGAGCGGCCCGGAAATCGAGGTTATCTGCTCGGGCCTGGTAGGTATCTTTGACCAGTGCCTCATAATCATCGAGCAGAGACAAGCCGCTATCCACCCAGAGGGCATTGGCTGTGGAAAGAGTATAGCCGGAATCGTTGGCGTTGATCCTCCGGTCCAGGGTAGAAAATGACTCTCGCCTCAAGCTATCGTTTTCAGAGAAATAGAGCACGGACCTCATCTCATCTGAGGTGTTTCCTCTGGCTCCCTCATAGGTCATGGCCAGGGCAGAGTTCAGACTCCAGGGAGAGAAGAAGACATTGTTCCCTTCTCCGGCCAGCTCCCGGTACAGATTCAGAGCAAAGCGGTTGTTTGCCAGGGCAGTCAGCTCTATGCCCGTCAGATTCTTTTCCGGGTACATCTGATGCATTTGAACAACGGAGTCTGCCTCTGCGCTCTCCGGCTTTGAAAGACAGCCGCATAAAAAGGCGGTAGATATCAGCAGGAAAAGCAGAGCCATGGATATTGCTTTCATATTTTTAAATCCTCTTGCCATTTCCCATAAAAATCGGTGATGTCAAAGTAGATGCTGATCATCTCTCCGGTGGATAGCCTGATATCCATCTTGTCATAAAATCTGTCGTCCTCCCCACCGATGAGCGACTGCATCTCCATTTCCCAGTCGACTCCTTGTTTCCCGAATCTCTTCTCCAGATAGTAGTATTCCGAGCCGACACCATCCTCTTCACCAGTGGCATTCATTATGATGACGGCGTCCTCATTTGACTGCCCGCTGTTATTGCTGAAGGTGATATGAGAATAGGAGAGATCCTGAGGCCCCTTCCATGCCTCGTTTGCCGGCTCATTTCTTCCCATGCTCCCCAGAGATCGGTCCCTGCTATTCCAGGGAACGGAGCTGTTGGGCGAGATGTTAATGGACTGATCGAAGGAATCAACTGCCTCATCATATCTTTCCAGATCTTGCATGGCCTGAGCTCGATTGGAAAGAGCTATGAGATCATCTGGCTGTAGCATTAGCGCTTTATCAAATGCATCAATGGCTTCTTCGTATCGGCCCAGAGCAGCCAGAGAGTTTCCTTTTTGGCTCCATGCCTTCGCATAATTGGGCTCCAGCGAAGTGGCATTTTCATAGCATTGCAGTGCATCTTCATGCCTGCCCAAATCCGCCAGTGCCATTCCTTTATTATAATAAGGCCAGGCCCAGCTTGAATTCAGACTTATGGCCTGATCATAACACGCTATGGCCTCTTCGTACCGCTTTGAATTTAAGAGGGCATTCCCTTTGTCATACCACAGCTCTTTGTACTGAGGATCAATTTCTATGGCTTTATCAAACGAAATCAACGATTGGTCCACCAAACCTAGAAGCAGTTGAGTTGTTGCCCGTGCGTACCAAGCGACAACATTTTGCGAATCTAATTCAGCAGACCGGTTATAGCACTGAAGGGCCTCCTGGAGTCTGCCCTGGGTCTCAAAGATCAGCCCCTTAAGCATCCATATGCTGCCGTTCTGAGAATCCTTAATCATGGCTTTGTCAATAGAATCGATGGCTTCCTGGTATTGACCACTCTGATATTCTTGAGCGCTTTTTAGGAGCCAGTATTCTGCCGTATCTTCCTCAGCGAGAGAGGAATGTGCTGCCAGTATAAATAATGCTAAAATTACTGCAAGATCAAAACGCATGCAAAACCACCGATTACTTATATTATCATTATTAGCAGATATATGTTTCTTAAACAGTTGGGTCAAGGATTAAAACCAGATGGTTGGGGCATTTTTACTCGGCTATTTTTTGGCAGGAATTCCTTCTCTTCACCTTGATCACCTCCGCCCCGTAGAGATAGATCTGGGCTGAATAATAGACCCAGAAGACAAAGACCACCAGAGACCCCGCTGCTCCATAGGCCGAGCCGATATCGGCCCATCCCACATAGGCATCGATGCAGAGGTTTCCGGCAGAGAAGAGGAGGGAGGCCAGGGCGGATCCGGTCAGCACATGCCGCCATTCCAGTTTAACCTCTATCAGGGCTATGTAGCTGGCGGCAAAGAGGATGGTGACAAAGGAGAAGGAGACTATGAATGTGAGGGCCCGCAGCAGTACCAGCTGGATGGGCAGGAAGGCCTCTATCTGCCTTCCCAGAGTAAGGACGAGGGTGGTGGATAGGGATGTGGCCAGAAGCAGAAAGGCGACTAGGCCGATGAGAAGATAGGAGTAGAGGTATGAGACGAGCCATTCCAATAACGGTAGACGCTTTTCCGGAAGCTGCCAGATTATGTGTAAAGCCCGCCTGGCATTGACGAACAGCCCGCCCGCGCCAAAGAGCAGGAGTCCCAGACTCGCCAGAGTAAAGTGGAAGGATGCAGCATGATCCGAGGCCAGATCTAAGAGGCTTTCTGCATTTCCAGGCAACTGTCTCCCTACCATCTCCGCAGATATGGCCGCGGTCTGGCTATCAAGAAATCCTCGATGAAACAGAAAATTAATTAGTATTAAAGTTAATATAAATAATGGCACAAAGGAGAAGAGTCCGTAATAGGCCAAGGCCGCAGCCAGAAGCGAGGCGTCGTCTTTGAGCCACTCCCGGAAAGCCTCCTGGAGAAGACTTAAAGATGCAAGCAATCGCATAAATGGATGAAAAAATAGAAAAAGGATGGTGGGGGGCTCAGGCTGCTCCCTTCAGATCCTCTCTCTGGGTGAGATCCTTGATCTCCTGCTTCAGGTCCTCCGGCAGGCCCTTGATCTCCACATCCAAAAAGCCCCGCACGATGACGCTGGTGGCTTCATCTGATGTCAGGCCCCGGGCCATGAGATACTCCAGCTCCTCCTCGGAGATGCGGCCCACTGCCGCTTCATGGGACATATCCAGGTCCCGGCTCTGGCCGTCCAGCTCCGGTATGGAGTAGATCCTGCCCTTGTCCGAGAGCAAGAGGCCCACGCACTCCAGATGGGCCCGCGCGCCTGGCACCCGACCGGTCATGCGCCCCCGGGCGATGACATCTCCACCCACGGAGACCACGCGGGAGATGGACTCGGCGCTGGTCTCGGGAGCATCCAAAAAGACATTGCTGCCGATGTCGATGTCTCCCATGGTGGAGTAGATCACGGAGTTGAAGCTGGCCACGGCACCCTTTCCAGCCAGGGTGGCGGTGGGGAATGTCTGCAGGGTCTTGACCGGACGGAGCATGATGTAGTTGTTGGACATCGAGGCCCCCTCGCCCAAAACTATGCCCGTCCTGGGCCTGACCTCTACCTCCTTGCCCCAGCTATGGATCATGGTGAAGCTGACTTTGGCATCCTTCTGGACGTAATACTCGGAGATTCCCAGGTGCAGGCCCCTCTGGACATGGGTGGGAGTGGTGCAGCCGGTGATCATATGCAGCTCCGAGCCCTCCTCGGCGATGACAATGTTGTGCACCCTCTGATTGAAGTCGCTGGAGCCCAGATACAGGCAGCTCTTGATGGGAAATACAGTCTTGCTGCCCTTCTTGGCCCGCACGAAGAATCCGGAAGGCTCTGCCTCGGCCACCTCTGCTGTATATTTGTCTGCATCGGGGGCCACCAGCTTCCAGTAATAGTCCTGCAGGAAGTCGTACTTCTTCAGGGCGGAGGCGATGTCCATCATCTCCACTCCCTCATACATGGAGCTGGCCACCACCGGCGTCTGGTCCATCTGGACATAGGCTCCGGCAGTCTCATCGTCGAGCTTCACGCCCACATTAAGAGCCGCCTTTTTGACCTCAGATGGCAGATCCTCGGCGCTTTGAAGAGCCTCATACTCCCTGGACTCGGACTTAAAGCTCTCCAGATCCACATCGGTGCCATAGGCCGCCTTCTTGTCCCGGGCCTTCCTGGCCTTTTCCTCTATACCTGACAAGCCCCGCATCCTGCACACCCCTCATATCCGCTTCTCTTGATCTGTTCCAGAATCTCGCCCGGATTGCCGCTGCAGACTATGGAGCCACCCAGCATGACATGGGCCCGGTCCGCTTTCATGTAATCCAGAATATGGCCGAAATGGGTGATGATCACCCCGGACTTGGTTCGATAGCTAGGCCGCTGATCCTTCTGGGTGAGAGTGTTTATGGCCTCGCCTATGAGCTTGATATTCTCCAGATCAACTCCCGAGTCCGGCTCATCCAGCATCACAAAATCAGGCTGCTGGGCCAGTAGCTGCACCATCTCCGATCTCTTGACCTCACCCCCGGAAAAGCCCCGGTTGACGTCCCTGTCAGCAAAGGCCTCAAAGTCCATCTTGCGCAGGATGGCCATCGCATCCGCCTGGGGATTGATGATCTTGATCAACTCCTTGAGCCTCAGCCCTCGCAAAGCGGGAGGGCGCTGAAAGGCCATGCCTATGCCCAGGCGTGCCCTGCCGTCCATGGGCATATGGGTGATATCAGTCCCCTTGAAGATGATCCTTCCCGAGTCCACAGTATAGCGGGGTATTCCTGCTATGACATTAAGCAGAGTGGTCTTGCCCGTTCCATTGGGCCCGAAGAGGGCGTGTGTCTCGCCCCGGTTGATCCTCAAATTAAAGTGCTTCAACACCTGTTTACTGCCGATGCTTACCGACAGATCTTCAATCTCCAGCAGCCGCATCACCTCCAAATCCAACTCAACTTCACGTCGAGAAGATATAATATTACCTATTACCTAGTATGTCTTCGATACAGAACTATCTTAATCCATCTCTTTACTGCCGATTGGCAAATAGCTCAACAGCATCGTCCAGTTGCTGCGATGCACCCGCCTGGAAATGATAACATGACATCAGTCTTTCAGCTTCTCTAGAGCCAAAGAGAGGCCCGCATAGGCCAGGACGATCTTTCCCGCTGATGTATCTTTGCAGCCCAGAAGCTCGCACAGCTCTATATGGAAAGCCTGCAGATCCTGCCATTGGACTCCCCTCTTAACCAGGTATTGGTGCCCCCAGGGTCCGGCTACAATATATTTGTTGAGTGGATCGGAGCTGGAGACATAGTGCTCCAGCAATGCCTTTTCCGGATGCTCCAGCCCGTCGAAGCTTCTTTCCAGGGCCAGGGCCCTCTTCTGCTCGTCGCTCTTGCTGGCCAGGCGGGGGCGGAAGACCAGGCTATCAAGAGCCTGAACCAGGGCAGCGTCAAGGTTCAGTCGTGCGAAGCGAATGAAATTGTTTCGGGCCTTGTCATCTCCGCTTTTGGCCGCAGACTGAGCATAAACCAGGACCTTGCCCATCCTGGCGGAAAAATCACCATCCTTCAAGGGCATGAGAATGCGGCTCAGCTCTTTAAGAGCCGCCTCAGCGCACTCCTCACCTCCAGAAGGATTACTCTTCCTCTCTGCTCCTAGATCCGCGGTCATGAAGCCATCTCCACCAGCTCATCAGAACATCAGCCGGGGCAGAATCCTCTGTCCGGCCAGAAGGCTGCTGGCATCCTCTCTGCTGCGAATGACATCGGCCAAGCTGCCGGAGACCAGGATCTCAGACGGCCTGGGCTGGCCGTTGTACTGGGAGGCCATGGAAAAGCCATAGGCTCCCGCATCCAGGAAAGCCAATATGTCCCCTCTCTGGAGAAGCGGGAGCCTGCGCTCCTTGGCCAGGATATCCCCGGTCTCACAGATGGGGCCCACAACGGTATAAGTCTCTGCTGCAGGCTCCTCGGCCCGGCCGGCCGCCAGCACATGGTGGTAGGAATCATAAAGCATGGGTCTGGCCAGTACATTGAAGCCGGCATCCACGGCGGCGAAGTTGAGATGAGCCCTCTTGAGCACATTGACTCGGGTGAGCATAATGGTGCTGTCGGCCACAATGCTCCGTCCCGGCTCCAAGATCAGCTGGGGAGATATGCCCAGGTCCCGGCAGCGGCTCTCGAAAATTGGCAACACCGCCGCAGCCAGGTCGGCAGGGGTGGGGGCGGGGCTATCCGGATGGTACTGGATGCCCAGGCCCCCGCCCAGGTCAATCCTCTCAATGCTGCCACCCGCGGCAGCCACGGCCCCGGCAATGTCCATCATCTTGGCTGCCGCCTCGGCGAAGGGAGCGGTGTCCAGGATCTGAGAGCCTATATGACAGTGCAGGCCCACCGGCCTGACTCCGTCCAGTTCCATAGCTCTCTCGTAGGTCTCCGCCACCTGCTCGGCGGGGATGCCGAACTTGGAGGAACGCAGGCCGGTGGCGATCTTAGGATGGGTCTGGGGAGAGA